>JBOHWF010000039.1:0-11233 GCA_050736455.1 Binataceae bacterium (SeqCode)
CAGTTACGGCGCAGTCCGCTGCTTCAGCGCCGCTTCGAGGGCGTAGCGGATGTAGCGCTGATAGGGGACTCCTCGTCGCCGCGCGGCGGCCCGCACGGCGCTTAGCAGCTCCTCGGAGATGCGCAGATTGACGGACTTCTGCTTTGGCCTGTACTCGAACGGGCTCGGCGCGAGATTCTCCGCGCTGATGTAATCAGACAGGTCCTGATTAAGGAAATTCTCTGCCGCCCGGTCGCTTTTGAGCGCGGGCAATTTCCTGCTCATACTTGCTGACCTCCTTTCGATGCATATAGCGGGCGCTAATCGGCCGCAGCAGTGTCGCGCCGGCGCTTGACCGGGGGGTGAAAACGACAAACATGAAACGCCCTTTTTCGGTTCGGCCGATCGCCAAGAAGCGTGACTCGATCCGGTAGTTCTTCGAATCGGGGAGTATTACAGATTCCGCATGGGCCAGAACGTATTCGACTTCGGCGAGCGAGGCACCGTGCTTTTCGCACTTGCGACGATTGCCTTCGTCCCAGGCGAATCCTGAAAAGCCGCCTTTCGCCATGCATAATTCTCTATAGGCAGATGCCTATACAAATGTCAATCTCTGCTCGGCCCGCGCCGAAGATGGCGCTACGGCTAGAGTTCGGCGCTCTCGACGCGGACGCCGGCGGGTTCGAAGCGGATCACTAACTGCATCTGGGCATTCTTGAGCGTCAGCGAGTAAACCCCCGGGCCGCGCGCGACCGCGCTAACGAATTCGAGGGCCTGGCCTTCCATCCGCTTGAGCGCGGCATTGACGCTCGCGACCGAGGCCAGGATTCCGCGCCCGCGCGGCGTCGCCTGAAACAGCGTCCACAGCGCGCGTTCGGCGCCTGGGCCGTGTGCGTCGCGCACCCGGCCCGAACTCAGCAGCACCTCGGCGATCGCGCCGAGCCGGTCGCCCAGGGCGTCCGAGACCTCAAGGTCTGCGATTGCCGCGCGCAGGGCGCGGTATTGATCGCGCGCCGCGGCGTCGGGGGCAGCCGCAAGAAACGCGTCGATCTGCGGGAGCAGGATATCGCGCTGCAGCTCATCGAGTTTCATGACTGGCGTTTTGAAGCCGCGCGGCGGAGGTGACCCCAAAGCGTGTTCTTCAATTCCCTTCGCCCGTTGTCCAAGATGAGGCCAACTTCAAGGATCCCTCACCCTTGCCCAAGAAGGAGCCAATCCCAAAGATCCCTCGCCCTTGTCCAAGGGAGAGGGATAAAGGGTGAGGGTTCTTTCAACGTCGCCGCCCTCTTGAGCAATCAACCCTCACCCGTCGCATCGCCGCTACGCGTCTCGCGCCGGCCTCTCCCTTATCCATGACGCAGCTCGCAGACTCGCCTGCTCGCTTCGCGCGGCAACCGCGCTGCGCTGGCTGGACAAGGGCGAGGCGCCAGACGGTCCAGTGCCCGGAAAGAGTCGCGCCAAAACGGTCTAGCTGACGCCGTTGTTATCCGTCGGGCCGTGGCCGTTATGACCCAGCAGCGCAGCGAGTTCGTGCTCGAAGCCGCCGGTTTCGATCGCGCAATGCATCCCGCATTCCTTGGGCGCGCCGGTTTCCCACCACCAGCGGCCGTTACGCGGATCTTCGCCTTCGGGCACCGGGCGCGTGCAGGGCGCGCAACCGATCGACTTGAAGCCCTTGTCGTAAAGCTCGTTGTATGGGACGTCGTTGGCGCGGATATAGTCCCAGACTTCCTCGTCGGTCCAGTCAGCCAGCGGCGCGAACTTGACGATCCCGCCGTGATCGTGATCGATTTCGAGCTTGCGGATATTCGAGCGGGTCGCCCATTGATCGCGCCTCAGGCCCGTCACCCAGGCGTCATAGTTCATCAGGGCGCGCCGCACCGGCAGCACCTTGCGCACCTGGCAGCAGAGCAGGCGCGAGTTGACGTCGCGATAGAAGAGATTGTTGCCGTTGCGCGTGACCATCTTCTGCACGACCTCGGTGTCGGGGAAAAAGACCTCGGTCTTAATCCCGTATCGGTCGCGAATTTGATCGATCAGCCGATAGGTTTCATCGGGCTGGCGGCCGGTGTCGATGGTGAAGACGCGGATCGCCGGATCGATCCGCCAGGCCATATCGATCAGCGCGACGCCGTCGGCTTGAAAGCTTGAACAAAGGCCGAGGCGGCTGCCGAATTTCTCGATCGCCCAGGCCAGGACTTCCTGTGGTTCCTGACTGTCGAGCTCGACTGCGGCCTCGCCAGCTTCGAGTTCGTCCATCACGACGGGTTCGGTCTGTGCTTCCATCACGGCTCTTTGGTGTTGGTGCGCGAGTTACAAGCGGGCCTGTTCGAGACTGGTCGAGGCCTCCGCGCTGCCGATCGTAACCAGCGCCGCGTCGGGCGTGCGCACGCAGAATTGCGTGAACGATTCGCCGGGCAACCGCTCTTCGAGATAGCCCGCGAACAGGCGCGCGACGGTCTCCTCGACCTTGGCTGAGGGCACGCGCCGCAGCAGCGGGCGGCCGATCGCGGCGTCGCGGCCGAGGCCGCCGCGCAGGATCACGTCGAAGGCCTCGAGCGGCTCGCCGTTGGGGCCGCGCCCAGTCGTGCCCTGCAGGCCGATATCGCCGGTCCAATGCTGCGCGCAGGCGTGCGGGCAGCCGTCGAGATTCAGTTTCAGCCCGCTGACGGCGTCGCCGAACTGGCCGACCAGCCGCGCGATGATGGTCGCGAGCTTCTCTTTGGTCGGCGTCACCGCGTAGTTGCAATGCGGATCGCCGATGCAACCTATCGAGGAACCGTAAAGTCCGTTGGCGTCGATCGGAAAACCGATTTCGGCGGCGCGCTCGAGAATCTCGTCGAGGCGAGCCTCTGGAATTCCCGTCAGGATAAAATTCTGGCGCCGCGTCAGCCGGATATCTCCGCCGAAGCTGCCGGCGAGGCCGGCCAGCTCGCGCATCTGCCGCCCGCTCATCGTGCCCAGATAGACCGGAAACCCGGCGTAGAGCAGTCCGCGCTGGCGAGACGCGCGCACGCCCATATGGTCGCTCTCGGCGTCGGGAAGCGGCATCTTCGGCAGATCTTCGAGCGGGTGACCCAGGCGGCCCTCGACCAGGCGGCGGAATTCCTCGACGCCGTAGTCGTCGATCATAAATTTGAGCCGCGCCTTGACCCGCGAGATGCGATACTCGGTCGTCGATTGCCAGACGTCGATAATCGCGCGCAGCACCGCGATCGCGTCGGCGCGCGGCGCGAACACCCCCAGATGCCGCGACAGGCGCGGCGTCGAGGACTGGCCGCCGCCGACCCGCACCGCGAAGCCTTCGCGCCCGTCGTTGACCATCGCTACCAGCGCGACGCAGTTGATCTCCGGCGCGTTGCACTGGAAGGGGCAGGCCGAGATCGTGATTTTGTGCTTGCGCGGCAGGTCGGAATAGTCGCGATTGTTGTAAAAGAAGCCCGCGGCTTCGGCGATCAGCCCGGTCACGTCGAACAGCTCGTCGCCGCTGACCCCGGCCACCGGGCATCCGGTGATATTGCGCACGACGTCGCCGCATCCGCCCATCGTCGTCAGGCCCACCGCCTTGAGCCGGTCGAGAATCTCGGGGAAGCGGTCCAGCGTGATGTAGTGCAGTTGGATATTCTGACGGGTCGTCAACTCGCCTTGATCGCGACCGAAGCGCTCGGAAATCTCGCCGATTGTGCTTAGTCCGGCGGGGCTGAGGATTCCGCTCGGAATCTTCACGCGCATCATGAAGGTGCCGATTTTCGGCTTGTCGTGATACATCCCGAACCACTGGAGGCGCACGATGTCCTCCTCGGGCAGCTTCTCGTAGGGGGTATCAATCACGCGCTGCCATTGCCCTGCGAGCTCGGTCGGGAACAGCTCGTGCTTGAGGCGCTCGACCGAATTGCGCTTCAGCACCATTTCCCGGGACGGTGGTTCGCGTTTGGGCACGATTGGGGGGACTTACTCCTCAGCGGTTTTCGATGATCCGCGAACGAAAAGATAACTTAGAGGAGTAGATCAGTCAACTAATTAGATCACTAACTTAGTCAGCTATTCCGCTGAGACTGCAATTGTGTTATTAAAGCCGTATGAAGTTCGGCGTCGGCATCGACTACTGTCTGAAGGCTCTGATTATGCTGGCCGACCGTTTCCCGACGGCGCAGCCACAGCGGGTCGAGGAGATCGCGGTGACGCAGAATGTCCCGGAGAACTACCTGCGACGCCTCCTGATCGAATTGAAGCGCGGCGGGATCGTCACCAGCCAGAAGGGGCCGAGCGGGGGCTACATACTGGCGCGCCATCCCTCGCGAATCACGATGGCGGACGTGGTGCGCATCATCGAAGGAGATTACACGCCCGTCGAATGCCTGGAAGACGGTGCCGCCGCGACGCTCTGTCAACCGGGCGACGGCTGCGCGATGCGCGAGGTCTGGCGCGAGGTGCGTGACAACGTCACGGCAATCCTCGCGCGCACAACGCTGCAGACGCTCACCGAGCGGCGCCGCAAAGCAATCGACTTCCAGATTTAGAATTTTCCGGCAGGCGCTTACGCGCGGCCGTAGACCGGCACCACCACACCGGACGTCACCTGATTCTGATCCGAGCAAAGAAACGCCACGGTCTTGGCGATGTCCTCGGGCTTGACCCAGTTCTCATGCTTGGCCTTGGGCATCGCGGTGCGATTGGCCTCGGTATCGATCGTACTCGGCGCGATCGCATTCACCAGCACGTTGTCGGTGAGGACCTCCTCGGCGAGCGACGCGGTGAAGGTTCGGATCGCGCCCTTGGCGACCGCGTAGGCGGCGAACTCGCCGGCGCCAGTCAGTCCGGTGCGTGAACTCACCGAAACGATCCGGCCGTGCTTGTTCTTCTGCATGATCGGCACGACCGCTTTGCAGCAGAGGAAGGTCGGCTTGAGATTGAGATCGAACATCGCCTGCCACTCGGCCATCGTGGTCTCGGCGACGGTCTTGAAACCCCAGAAGCCGCCGACCAGGTTCACCAGCGCATCGATGCGTCCGAAACGTTTTGCGGCGTCACCGACAAATTTAGTGACATCCGCTTCGTTACCGAGATCAACCTTGCCCAGCATGATGTTCGCCTCGGGATAGCGCCCGCCCATCCGCTGATGGAACAGCGGCACTTCGGCCTCGACGATCCAGGGCACGACGACCTTGGCCCCGTTGGCGAGGAAATGGTCAGCCACCGCGCGGCCCAGCGCGCCGGTTCCGCCGGTTATCATCGCCACCCGTTCTTTGAGCAATTCCATGACGCGTCCTCCCAGAAAGTGATTCGCAATTGCGTTAAAGTCTAGTGCGCAGGGTAGGAGAGTTGGGCGGCGCGCGTCCAGTCTTTGCCACTGGCGGAGCGCGGTTGCCGCGCGAAGCGAGCAGGCGAGTCTGCGAGCTGCATCCAGATAAAGTCCTCGCTTTTTGTCAGAATTTGGAGCAACCAAGGGTTAGAATGGCAAAATTAGTAACGGCGGACTGGGTGGCGGAGCGAATCGCTCGCAAGGGCGTGACGATCGTCGATTCGCGCCGACCGATGAAATATCTCGCGGGCCATCTGCCGGAGGCGATCAATATCCCGGCATACAAGGCGTTCGGCGCCGACGGCGGGCTGCTCGCCCCTGAGGCGCTGGCCGAGCTGATCGGCGGCGCCGGCCTCGGCGACGCGACGACGCCGGTACTTTACGACTCGCCGGAGGGGCAGAACGCGGCGATGCTCGCGTGGATCCTCGAGTATCTGGGCCGCACCGATGTCCACATCATGGAAAATTTCTACGAGGCCTGGAAAGCGGCCGGCCGCGAGGTCCGTTATCGGCCAGTGGTCGTCGGGCCTGCTCGGTTCAGTCCGCAGTTGAATCCGGGGATCCGGATCACGGCCGTCGAGGCGGCGGCGGCGACGGGAGTGAAGTTCATCGATTTTCGCAGCCGCGAGGAGTTTTTGGGCGAGCGGGTAATCGGCGACGACGCGCCGGGACATATCCCGGGGGCGCTCAACCTGGTCTGGCGGGATCTGGCGAAGCCACCCGACCTGATCCTCAGACCGCGCGGCGAGCTGGCAGTGCTGATCGTGCGCGCCGGCGCGACGCGAGACGATCGCATCGTCGCATACTGCCGATCGGGACCGCGCGCCGCGCTCGGCTATCTGGCGTTACGGGAAGCAGGCTACGAAGTGCGGCTGTTTGACGGCTCCTGGGCGGCGTGGTCGCGACGGCGCTAAATGCCACTCGGTTTCGCCTGGCGAGCTACTTGAGTCGCAGGTTTTGCTCCAGGATGTCGAGTTCCGCGCCGCCGACGTAAGTGGAGTATTGCGGGTGCGTCCGCAGATGCGCGTGATAGATGCTATAGCGGTAAGACACATGGTTCTTCGCCAGCAAGTTTCGATTCAAACCCAGATAGACGGACTTTTGATCGCGATTGAATTCTGAAATCGCCAGCAGTTCGCCGTTACACTCGCTGAACATCTCCACTTCGTTGCCGGTAATATCGTCGAAGTAACAAAATACGCGCGGCAGGAAATTTTGCGGATGCGCGGCCAACAGCTGCAGCGCCGCGGTAGTTGGAGTGTAAAGATCGAGATCGATTAACACGACGCCCACCGGCGCCGGGCTGAACTTTTGGAAGAAGCCGGGTACCGTTTCCTTGACGTCACCGATCACCAACTTGGCCAGCGCGAGCCGGGCCCGGAGCGCGTCGAGGTCCATCTTGAAGGACCCGGCTTTAGCCGCGTATGGGAGATCCTCGGGTTTGATGCTCGGTGGGAGGCCCTGGGCGCTATCGAAGCCATAAATCTCCAGGTCGATTCCCAAGGAGTCTCTAATTTCCGGCGCGAGGCCTTCAAGAAAAATCAAGCCATTCCCGCCAGCCACGCCGAACTCAACCACCGCCATTTTTGTCAGATTCAGACGCCGCGCCAGCCGCGCCGCGTGGTAAACGCAGTAGGTATAGTGCGCGCGTTCGTCAGCGTCGATTGCGACGCGAAATTCGAGCGGAAGACGCTTGTAGCGATTTGCGCGGCGAACCAGGCGGCGAAAGCCTTCGCCTGTGAGCGTACCGGACCATCGGGCAAAGGCCTCCACCAAGAGTCTATTCATCCATCACCACCACGTTATGACCGGGCGCATTGTATCTGGCAAGATATTTGCCGGAAAGCCGCGTCCGGCAGAGTCTGAGCGCTGCCTGCAGCCGGTCGCGACTACGCGGGGGGCGTGTTTGACAAGTGTGACGACGGGCCGGAGAATCGAACGATAATGGCGAGAATCACCGTAGAAGACTGCCTCGAACAAATTCCGAACCGCTTCGAACTGGTGCTGGGCGCCGCACGCCGGGCCAAGCAATTGCTCAAAGGCGCGCGGCCATTGGTCGAATCGGAGAACAAAGAAGTCGTCACGGCGCTGCGCGAAATCGCGGCGGGCAAGGCCACGCTGGTCGAGCCCGAGGCGAAATGATGGCGCAGACCATCCGGGTGCCGCCGCGGCCACACGGATAACGATCCCTCCCGACCGTCGAACGCAGCCTCAAGGATTGTCACGATGGCGCGGAAAGCGGGAAGCAAGCGGCGCGTCAGCCGCTCGGCGGCCAAGGCGAAGCCGATCGGGCGCCGCCGCGCGCGCGAGCCGGTTGCGCACGATCGCGAAGAAGTGATCGAGACCGAGGCCGTCCCGCTCGAGCTGGCCGAGGACGCGGAGGCCGACCTCACCCCCGCCGCCACGATCCCATTCGAGCACGAGGCCGAGGAGCCGGTCGAGAGCGCGGTCGCGGCGAGCGGCTTGCCGGGCCTCGATGATCATGACGCGGGTGACGACGTCGAGGCCGGCGCGGACGAAACCGCGGCAGGCGCGATTGTCCCCTACGATCCCCTGGGCCGCTATTTCAGCGAAATCCGCCGGTTCCCCTTGCTCAGCCGTGAGGAAGAGGTGGTCATCGCGCGTCGCTATGCCGCAACCCACGATCCCGCCGACGCCTACCGGCTGGTGACCGCAAATCTACGCCTGGTAGTGAAAATCGCCAACGAGTTTGCGCGGGCCTCGCGCAATTTGCTCGATCTGATCCAGGAAGGCAACGTCGGGCTGATGGAGGCGGTCAAGAATTTCGATCCCTATCGCGGGATCCGCTTTCCCTCCTACGCGGTCTGGTGGGTGCGGGCCTACATCTACCGCTATCTGATCAACAACTGGCGGCTGGTTAAAATCGGCACCACCCAGGCCCAGCGCAAGTTGTTCTTCAATCTCCGCAAGGAGACCGAGCGGCTCGAGGCCGAGGGTTTTGCGCCGCAGCCGAAGCTGATCGCGCAGCGCATGGGCGTCAAAGAAAGCGAGGTGCGCGAGATGCAGGAGCGGATGGGGCAGAACGAAGTCTCGCTCGATCAGCCGGTCAGCCCCGGCGACGAAACCAGCCTGATCGACGTGCTGCCCGACGGCGACCCCAACCCGGAGGAGCGGGCGGCTCGCGCCGAGTGGCGCGCCTTCGCCCGTGAGCAGGTCGAGGAATTTGCGGCGACGCTTAGCGGCAAGGAACGCGAGATTTTTGCCGCGCGCCTGCTGACCGAGGAGCCGCCAACCTTGCAGGAGGTCGGCGCGCGCTTCGGCGTGAGCCGTGAGCGCGTGCGTCAGATCGAAGCGCGGCTCAAGGCGCGCCTGCGCGAGTTTATCCAGAGTCGCGCCGGCGATATCGATCACGCCGAGACTTGATGAAGCCGCTGCACCTGACCGCCTTCAATCAGTGCGCGGCGGCGCTGCAGTCCTTCGGTCAGTACCGCAATCCGCGCGACCGCACCTCGACCGGGTACACGAAAACTGAACACTGGATCGAGCTGGCGCAGGCGCTCGAACGCGGCGGCTTCGACTCGATCTTCTTCGCCGACGTGCACGGCGTCTACGACGTTTACCGGGGCAGCGCGGAGGCGGGTATCCGCCATGCGGTGCAGTTTCCCGGCAACGACCCGACCGTGCTGTTTGCCGCGATGGCGCAGGCGACGCGACGCCTGGGTTTCATTTCGACTTACAGCACCACCTACTATCCGCCGTTCCACACGGCCAAACTGTTTTCCTCGCTCGATCACTTCACCGGCGGGCGGGTGGGCTGGAATATCGTGACGTCGTACCTGGGCAGCGCTGCGCGCAATGGCCTCGGCCCGATGATCCCCCACGACGAACGCTACGAACGCGCCGAAGAATACATGGAGGTCGTGTACAAACTCTGGGAAGCGAGCTGGGAGGAGGACGCGGTGGTGCGCGACGGCGCCCGCGACATGCATACGGACCCGGCAAAGGTTCATCCGATCAACCATCGCGGCAAGTTTTACGAGGTTGCGGGACCGCACATGTGCGAGCCGTCGCCGCAGCGGACGCCGCTGCTGCTGCAGGCCGGGCAGTCCAGCCGCGGGATTCGTTTCGGCGCGCGCCACGGCGAAGTGATCTTCGTGACCTATCCGACCGTCGCCGCGGCGCGGCCGCGGGTGGCGCGCATTCGCGACGCCGTGGCGGCGGAAGGGCGCGACCCGCGTCACGTTAAGATTATGGCGGGCGTCGCGGTGATCGTCGCCGAGAGCGGCGCGGAGGCGCGGCTCAAGGAGGAACGTCTGCGCTCCTACGCGAGCCCCGAAGGTGGCTTCGCTCTGTTCGGCGGATGGACCGGGATCGACCTTGCGCAATACCGCGACGACGACCTCCTCGAAGGGCTCGATTCCGAGGGCATCAAAGCCGCGGCACGCTGGTTTTCCGCCGACAAGCTCGGCCGCCGCGCCACGCTGGCCGACGCGCGGGAAAAGATGAAGCTGGCGAGCCTCATCTGCCTGATCGTCGGCGATCCGAGCACGGTCGCGGACGAACTCGAGCAATGGGCCGATGACGCCGACGTTGACGGGATCAACCTGGTTCCGATCGAGCAGCCGGGGAGCTTCACCGATTTCGCCGACCTGGTGGTGCCGGAACTGCGCCGACGCGGGCGTCTGCGCACGAGCTTCGACGGCGTGACGCTGCGCGAAAACCTGTTCGGCGCTGGAAATCGACGGCTGCTAGCGGACCATCCGGCCTACCGAATCGCCAACATCGCGCCGCGCCTGTAACCATCGTCGGCAGGCGGGCGCGATTGGATCGCGGGCACTTGAGGAACCTTCGTTCAGGCTGCGATAATCCACACACGGCGAGGCTGAGGCGGCCATGGTCGGGGCATCCTGTCCGATCGAGTTCAATTCAGGAGGCAGAACAAGTGACCGCGGAAGAAGAGCTTATTCAGCGTTACTTCGATGCGTTTAACCGTCACGACCTCGAGGGCGTGATGGCTTGCTTTCATGACAGTCCGGTGATTGTCGATGCCACGGCCGCGCGGTTCGAGGGACGCGATGAAGTGCGGCGGCATTACGAGACCGGCTTCGCGCTGATGCCGGATTGCCGCTGCGACTTGCGCACTCTTACCGGCCATTCGGGCCACGGCGTGGCAGAGTCGGTTTTTCACGGCACCCGGCAGCGGTACGGAAAGGTAATCGAAGCCATTGGTGCGGAAGTGGTCGAAATCGTGGAAGGCCGCATCAAGGAAATCCGCGACTATCATCGCCCGCTGCCTGCCAAGGCCGCCTAGGGAAGCGGGTCGCGGCGGCGCATGCTTCGCCTCGGCAAGAGCGGGGCGCCAAGCCGGCTTTCTGACGATAGTCGAGCCGGGCCTGCCGTTCATGTGACCGTTGGCGGTTTTGCCGACGCGACAGGATCGCTGGGACTTGAGGAACTTTCGGGCGGGCTGCGATAATCCACATACGGCGGCGGTGATGCGGCAACGGACGTGCGCAATGGTGGTGGTGGGGAATGAGATCCTGTCGGGCAAGGTGCAGGACAGCAATTCCTACTTCGCCGCGCGTGAGCTGCGCCGGATTGGCGTGACGCTCGAGCGCATCGCCGTCGTCCCCGACGAACTCCAAACGATCGCCGACGAGATCGCCAGGGCGGCGCGGACTCACGACTTCGTGATCTCTTCGGGCGGCGTCGGCCCGACCCACGACGACATCACGATGGAAGCCGTCGCGCTCGCTTTTGGACGCAAGCTGATCATGCATCCTGAGCTCGAGCGTCTGATCCGCGCGCACTTCACCGAGCGCCTCGCGACCGGGCTCAAGATGGCAGAGGTGCCTGAGGGCGCGGTCCTGAACGCGACCGATGACCTGCGCTTTCCCACGGTGCAGCTTGAAAATGTCTATATCCTGCCCGGGATTCCGCAGATTTTTGAACGCAAGCTCAGCGCGCTGCTGGAGCGTTTCGCTACCGACC
>JBOHWF010000040.1:0-5937 GCA_050736455.1 Binataceae bacterium (SeqCode)
CGCCTGCTCCCCGACGTCGAGCGGCTGCGCGATCTCGTCGGCGAGGCCTTCGCCGAACTCCGCCAGCGCGTTCCGCAAGCGGTGCGCGAAGTGCAAGGCTGCGACGCCGCCGCGGCTTAGCTCCGGCGTAACTCGTTCAGCTCGCGACGCAGTTGCGCCCGCGGATATTCGTGCCCTCGCGCCCGCCTGAGGCAATCCGGGGGGCATGCGGTCCGCTCGCGACAAATGCGCTAGAAGCACGCCAGACGGATAAATCACGCGACCGGGCGCACGCAGCGTCGCGTTCGCGCCGAGGAGATTATCGCAATGGCAACCTGGCTAACCCGTGACAGCATCGTGCCCGTGGACAGCGTCAGCCCGCAGGATGATGCTGGTGGCGCCACTTTCTTCGGCGAGTTTTATCATCACTTGCTCACCTCTTCGTGGCCGTCGTTGATGCTGCAAATTGCCGCGGTGTTCTTTGCACTGAATGCCCTGTTCGCGCTTGGCTACTACTTCGGCGGCGGGGTCGAACACGCTCGGCCGGGTTCATTCAGCGACGTCTTTTTCTTCAGTGTCGAGACGATGGCGACGATTGGTTATGGGCAAATGGCGCCGGTCTCGATAGCCGCACGAATCTTGATGAGTTTCGAGGCCTTGTCCGGCTTGACCGGCCTCGCTCTGATGACCGGACTGATGTTCGCGAAGTTCTCGCGCCCCACCGCGCGCGTCAGATTCAGCCGTTCCGCCGTCGTCTCCAGGCGTGACGAGGTGCCGAGCCTGATGTTCCGCATGGCCAATGTCAGGGCCAATCAAATCGCCGAGGCTCAGGTTCACGTGATGCTGGCACGCGCCGAAGTCACCGCCGAAGGCGAAGACGCGTGGCGCTTCCATGACCTCGAGCTCAGCCGTTACCGCAACGCGACCTTTCGCCACTCGTGGACGGTGATTCATCCGATCCGGCCCGGCACTCCGCTGTATGGCTCGTCACCGCAGGCCTTGGTTGCGGCGTTCGCGGAAATCGTCGTTTCGATGACCGGGATTGACGGCGCATTCATGCAAACCGTGTACGCGCGCCACACTTATAAAGCTTCACAGATCGTCTGGGGCGCGCGGCTCGCCGACGTCCTGCTCCGCGCGCCGAGCGGCGATTTCGCGTTCGACTACGGCAAGTTCGACGCCGTGATCCAGACCACGATGCCAACGTGGGAAGGGCCGCCGGGCTAGGGGTCGCCGCTGGGTGCCACGTCCTTCCGGCAACGCGGAGTTGATTCCGTCGAAGGCTAAGCGCGGCTCGAGTCACTCGCCGCAAGAAAGCGGGCGAGCGCGCGATACACCTCCGCGTTGTAAACCAGGCTGATGTGACCGCCAGCGACCTCGACGGTTTGCCCTGCGCTGACCCGAGCCGCCTCCGGCGGGACAATCCGATCGTCGCGGCTGACGATCTGCATCAGCGCCGTCGCCGGATGCAGCGCGCGCTGCACGTCTGCGATGAACGCGCATCCGCACGCCGGCGCGTCGCACTCCGGGTCGAGCGTGCGGCGCGCAAAGTTGCTCGCCCGCGCGAGCATCCCGCCCATCGGCGTGCGTGGAGCAGGATTCGCGCCGCGTGCGATCGCGTCACGGTAAACGCCGAGCGGGGAGCTCAACACCGCCAGATGCGAGACCTGATCTTGCATCGCCGCCGCGATCGCCCACGCGATCACGCCGCCGCGGCTATGCCCGATAAGCGCGATCGGGGCCGCCGCGCCCGCCCTGCGCCGCGCGATTTCCGCCTGCACCTGATCGCGCAGCCGCCGCGGACAGCCCGCATTGATCGCCAGCGTCGAACGCACCGGCATATAGCCGATGCGTCGCAGCCAGTTGCGGATCGGCTCCAGATACAGGTCGCCGCCGAACAGCCCCGGAATTACCACCACCAGTCGGCCATCGCCGGGCGGCACACCCATTCCCCGGAAAACTGGATCGAACAGCACCGCCACGATTGCGCCTCCCCGACGAAACTCCAACCCTTATTCGACCCGAACGCAACCCTCGACGCCGGCTTGCACCGCGCCCGCGCGCCGGTCACCATCGAGCAGTGAGCCGCGCCGCGCCCGCCGCCATCCTGTTTGTCGCGCTATGCGGATGTTCACTCTTCCATCACGACCCGCCGCCGCAGCAGCGCTTTCTCGACGCGCTGGTGCACGGCAATAATGCCGAGGCGGGCCAGATTTGGCGCCACATGGACGCCGATGATCGCCTGAATCTGGCGCACAGCACGGGCCTCAAGCCCTCGGCTTCGCCCCAGGATATTCAGAACCAGCTGCAACAAAAGGCCGAAGGCGCTGCGGATCACGACACGCTCACAGCCCCGGACCCCGATGCGCAAACGACCGAGCTGCCGAACCTCGATTCACCGATCGGCGAACCTGCCCAGTCTGGACCGTGATCGATCGGCCGCATTACACCATCGTGGTGATTGCCGTCCTCACGAGCCTGCTTGGAGCCTGCCGCGGCGCTTCGACACCGTCGTGTACGCCCTTCGGCGATCGTCCCGCGCAACTTTTCAGTCCGATCGTACCCGTCTGCGCGCTGGGCAAACGGCTCGGTCCCTGGAGCGACGGCGATGGCACACCGCGCTATGCCTGCCTCTACGAGCCGCCGCCGGCGGCCGCGGCCAAACCCTTGCCGCTGGTCGTGTACCTGCATCCGTCGCTGGTTCCGGCCGACAACGTCGAGGTCATGACCAATCTGCTCGAGCAGCGCGCGAGCGCGAATCTCAGTGACGACCCGGCGCGGCCGGGCTTCATCCTGCTCGCGCCGCAGGGCCGCAATACTCATCACTATTATCCGCCGCCGGACAGCGCCGGCCCGGGCTGGGACAACTGGTATCGCCAGTTCAGTCCAGACGGTGACGTGGTCGTGGACGGCGTCCGCTACGCGGAGAACGTAGACGCCGCCGCAATCGATCATTTCATCGCGACCGCGGCGGCTACCGGCAAGGTCGATCCCGCGCGCATCTACCTGACCGGATGGTCGAACGGGGCCGCGATGGCCTACGCTTACGGCTTGAGTCGCTCGACAATCGCCGCCATCGCCGTTTACTCGTCGCCGGATCCTTACCAGTTAACCACCGACGGCTGTTTTCAGAAGCCGGTCACCGGCGCCGCTGCCAACCACACGGAACTGCAAATTTTCAACACGCGATCGCCGGCCTATCAAGTGCATAACGGCTGCGACATCGCCGGAATCTGCCCCAATGCGCTATTTCTCGAAAGGCAATTGCGCACCCTCGGCATCGACGCCCGCGACACCATTCTCGACGATCATCAAAACGCCGTGACTCGGTGCGACGATTCATGCGGGACCAACCCAAACGGTGATCTGACCAATCTCAACGCGCTCTCGCGCGGCTTGATCAACCATGCGCGCTGGCCGGATAAGTGGACGCTGGCGATGCTGGATTTTTTCCGCCACCATCCGCTCAGGCATGCTGGCGGAGCGTAGCGAGCGGGCAGCCTGCCCTTGAGGAGCGAAGCGACGAAGGGAGTCCGCGAGTAGCGTTCCGATATGGAAAGGTGATCATGGATTTTGCCCTCAACCCCGATCAGGAATTACTGCGCCGCACTCTCGCAGAGTTCGCCGCGCGCGAGCTCGCTCCGCATTACTTGTCGCGCGATCAGGATAGCGACCTGCCGCGCGCAGTCGTCGCCCAGCTCGCCGCGATGGGCCTGCTCGCCCCGATGGTCGATCCCGCCTACGGCGGCCAGGGCCTCGACTACGTCTCGACCGGCGTCGCCTTCGAGGAAATCGGCCGCGCCGACATCAACGCCGCCTACGTCTTGCTGCTCTCAGGCCTGGTCGGCGCGATCATCTCCGCCCAGGGCGACGAGCGACAAAAGCGCGAGTTCCTCCCGGCGATCTGCGACGGCCGCGTCGTCACCGCGCTTGCCGTCACCGAACCGAGCGGCGGTTCCGACGCCGCGCACGTCAAACTTGCGGCGCGGCGTGACGGCGACGCCTACCTCCTCGAGGGCGAGAAAACCTCGATCTCGCTCGGCTCGTGGGCCGACACTGCCCTCATCCTCGCGCGCACCGGCACGTATGAGCAGGGCGCGCACGGTGTCAGCGCCTTTTACGTCGATCTGCACTCCGCCGGGGTTAGCCGCAATCGCTTTCGCGATCTTGGTTCGCGCGCGATCGGCCGGGCGCAGCTTTTTTTCGACGACGTTCGCGTGCCCGCCGCGGCGAGGATCAGCGCCGAAGGCGCAGGCTTCATCCAGGTGATGCAGGGTTTCGACTTCAGCCGCGCGCTAATCGGCCTGATGTGTCTCGCCGCCGCGCAGCAGAGCGTCGACGAGACCTGCGCGTATGTGGCCGAGCGTGAAGCCTTCGGCGGCAGCCTGGCCCGCTTCGAGGGCGTTTCGTTTCCGCTGGCCGAAGCCGCGATCAAGCTGCGCGCCGCGCGCCTGCTCTGCTACGAAGCGCTCTCGCTCAAGGATCGCGGCGAGCCGCACGGCTGGATCGCCGCGGGCGCGAAATGGTGGGCGCCCGAACTCGCCGCCCAGGTGCTCCATCAATGCCTGTTGCTGCACGGCCATCTCGGCTTCAGCCTCGACCTGCCCCATCAGCAGCGGATGCGCGATGTCATCGGCCTCGAGATCGGCGACGGCACCTCGCAGATCATGAAGCTGCTCGTCGCCCGCGCCCTGATCGGCCGCGCCGCCAAGCCTTATTAGCTGTTGAGTAGGAGTCGCGCGACGCTCAGGCCGGCAGATGAGCCGCGAAGCGCAGCCGGATGTAATCCGCCGTCCAGCGTCCTTGCTCGTCGCACAGCGCCGGCCGCACCAGCGCGATCACCTCGTCGCGCGCCGCGGCGCGCTCGATCGCCGTCAGATGCTTGAAAACGAGCTCGCCGAAGGTCTCGAGCCAGCCCTCCATCGCGGTTGGCAGCGGCGTCGGCCGCGGAATTAGTTCGATATAGTCCACCGCGAAACCGCCGCGTTCGAGCCGCCCACGATAGTCGTCAACCGTCGGAAAGTACCACGGGATGACGTCTCGCGTCGCGACCCCGCGCCGCTGCAGCACCGCGAGCATCGCCACTATGATCGCGGCGACGCAGCCATGCCCGCCCATCTCCGCAACGAAGCGGCCGCCCACCTTGAGCGCCCGGCGCACGCCGGCAATCACCGCGTCCGGATCGGACTTCATCCAATGGAGCGCGGCGTTCGAGAAGACCGCGTCGAACTCCCCGGCGAAGTTCAGGCCGAAGCCGTCCATCACCGCGGCCTCGAGCCCGCGCCGCTGCGCCGCCGCGATCATCGCCGCCGACGCGTCGACGCCGACCACCGCCGCGCCCGCGGCGGCGATCTTCTCGGTCAGGACGCCGTCGCCGCAGCCGAGATCGAGGATGCGCTCTCCCGCGCGCGGCGCCAGCAACTCGAGCACCGGCTGGCCCAGCGCCGGCACGAAGTGCGCATTCCGTGCGTAGCGCTCGGCGTTCCACTGTTGCGCTGGCGGTTGGCTTGACATCGACGGCGGCCGGCTGCTGATCAGACTCTTCCGACAGTATTGATTTTCGGTTATCTTCGGCAAGCGATGTCGGGCAAGAATACCGCCTTTTTTCCATTCCGTCCCCTGACCCCGGAACCGGCCGCTCGGCAATCCGAACCGCGGGCCTGCGCGTAGCTCAAAGTAGAGCCAGGTGGAAAAGGTCGCCGCCACTTCGCCATCCGACGCGGCGCTGGTTCAAGCGATCGCCGCCGGCGATCAGGAGGCCTTGCGTTCGCTCAATCAGCGTTACGGGAACGCCCTCGCCGCCGTCGCCGACCGCATTCTGATCGACAAGGCCGACGCCGAGGAAACCGCCGCCGACGTCTTGTGGCAAGTGTGGCGTCAGGCCGTGGTCTTTGATCCCATGCGCGGCTCAGTCGGGGCCTGGTTGATGACTTTGGTAAGAAGCCGGGCGATCGACCG
>JBOHWF010000041.1:0-2607 GCA_050736455.1 Binataceae bacterium (SeqCode)
CCGCCATGCTGCGCGCGATCAGCCGCATGTCGGCGTCCTCGACCATCGCCCCGATCAAAATGAACGGCACAAACAGGGCGTTGCCGCGCCAGCCCACTATTTGGATCAGCGGATGCTGTGCCGGCACGAGCAGCAACAGCGTCGGCCACCCCATGAGACAAATCACCCAGGGCGCCAGGCGCCGCATCCGGCTTCTTTGACGCGCGTCGAGCGTCCGAGTGAGCGCGGCGGTGAACAATCCGGCGAGCGCGGCGTCATAGACGAATTGCGCGATCGGACTGTCGATATTGGCGCGCAGGATGCCGTAGAGGTAGCCGACCCCCAGCGTCGCGACGACGCCAGCCCAAACCGCCCGGCGCATTGCGACAAAGCACGCGATGAGCGCGATCGCGCAGACCGCGACCGAGAGCACGGCCGCCGAGCTCGTCAGCAAGTCCGCCGCTCCAGCGAGGCGTCGTCACGCCCGTTGCGGGCGCTCGCCAACCCGCGATAAATCGTGCTCAGCTCTGCGCCCATCCGCTCGCGGCCGAAGCTTTTCTCCGCCGTGAGCCGGCCGGCGCGCCCGAGCGTCGCGCGCAAATCGGGATCGCGCACCAGGCGTACGATCGCCGCCGCGAGAGCCTGCGCGTCATCGGCGCGATAGGTCAGCGCGTCCTGTTCGGGCGTGACCAGTTCGGCGGCGCCGCCCAAAGCGCTGGTGATCAGCGCGCGGCCACAGGCCAGCGCTTCCGCGATCACCAACCCGAAAGGTTCGGGCGCGACGCTCGAGTGCACGACCACGTCGAGGGCGCGCAAGACCGGCGCGACCTCGCGCACGTAGCCGGTGAATCCGACTCTGCCCGCCAGCCCCAGCGTCTTCGCCATCGCACGCAGCTCGGCGGGCGTAAATTGACTGCCCGCAGTCTGATAGATTGGACCGCCGATCACGTAGCCGCGCACGGGCAAATCCGCGAGCCGGGCCAGCGCCTGCAAAAACCGCTCGTGCCCCTTCCAGCGTGCGGCCGTAGCGACCAGACCAACGCGCACGACGGCTCCCCTGGCCGGTGGCAGGTTGGCGAGCGCGTCGAGATCGGCCACCGCGCCGTCCGGCGAGAAGCGCGCGAGATCGACGCCGTTGTACACCGTCTGAATCGGCACGTCGGGGCCGACCACGCTCCGCGCGTCGGCGGCGACGCTGCGCGAGTTGGCCACGATCGCAGCGACCCGCCGCACGTGCAACTTCAGCAGGACGGGCATCAGCGGACGCGCGCGCGTGAAGTCATGGAGATGCCAAATCAGCGGCGTCCCATCCGGCGTCGCGCGCGCACCGAGCAGATGCATCTTGAAGCCGTTGCTGTGCACCAGGTCGGGGGCAAGGCCGGCGATCGCGCGGGCGAGCAGTTCCGAATAGCGCGCGACCGCCGGCGACGCCAGTCCGAGCCGCCCGAGCGTGCGCCAGCGGGCGCCGCCCGCGCCGGCGTCGCCCAAGCCTGCGAGCACCGTCGGAAAGGGCAGGACCGTTGTCGGAATTCCGCGCCCCCGCGCCGCTTCGACCAGATCGCCGTTCGCCGCCGCGATCAACGCGAACTCCCAGCACGGATTGATTGCGCCGGCGCTCGCGATGGCGTCCAACAGTACGCGTTCGGCGCCGCCCAGCGCGCCCGCCGGATTCAGCAGCAGAATCTTCACGGCGCACCGCTGGCTGGCGCGCGCCCGTCAGGGACGGCGCCGACTGCCGGCGCGCTCGCCTGGGTGACGCGCTGCGCAAGGTCCGTGGCCGCCCTCGCGTAGGCCTGATTGGCCGGTTCCAACCGATGCGCCCGCGCATAATCCTGGCTCGCCGCAACATAGTCGTAATCGCGTTCATGCGCTTGGCCCGAGGCGAACCAGGCGGCGGCAGAATCCGGCTCGAGCGCGGTCGCCTGCGCGAAGCTCAGTACCGCCGGCCCGAACTGCTGCTCGGCGAGATAGAGGCCGCCCAGCCGCATCGCGATCGCAAACGAGGCGCGCTCGCGCAGCGCCTGCTCGAGCGCGCGCTCCTCGGCTTGCGCGTCACCCGCATCCTCGGCGGCGTCGGCCAACGCGACGCTCAGATCAAAGCGGTCGGCGCCGTTGCGGACGCCCTCGTCAATCACAGCGCCGGCCTCGGCGAGCTTCCCTTCGCGGCCGTAGACTGAGCGCGCCAACTCGGCATAGGGCCGCGCGTCGGTGCGATCGATTTCCGTCGCCGCGCGGAGCGTCCTCTCAGCCGCGCCGACGTCGCCGGCCAGCCCGTAGTTCGTTCCAGCCGTGATCAGATAGTCGAGCCGCTGACCCGCATCCGCGGCATTTTCCGCGGCCTGCTCATACAGCCGTCCGACCTCGCGCCGGCGGCCGAGCGTGCGGTAGAAAGCGGCCGCTTCGCCGACGGCGCCCGCAAAATGATCATCCATCGCCCGCTCGAAGCCGCGCGCGACCGCCGCCTGCTCGTCGGGCAACAACCACGGAATCAGCGCCGGGGCGAGATAGTAGTGCCGTTGCAACTGTGGAGCGCGATTGACGGCGACCGCAATTTGATCAAGTCCGGCCGCGCGCTGCCCGCCCAGCAATAGACTTTGCGCGTACTCATCGCGAGCCGCGGGGTCGTTC
>JBOHWF010000042.1:0-2876 GCA_050736455.1 Binataceae bacterium (SeqCode)
GCCCATCCCTTACGAGGCTTCAGCTGGCATCTGCAACTCCGGGGGGCCTTACGTCGCGTCCTTCAGTCAAACCATGGAAAAGGAAGTGAACAAGCGGGTTGACCCTAGCTTGCGCCACGTCTGGGTAAGTAGCTAAATAGGTTTTTGCAGAGAATAGTTGGCTAGGATCCCGTCCCTCTTGCCCGCCATGGAGCAAAAAATGGAGCAATGCAGAAGTGCCCGACTGGCCCACATCGGCATTCTGTTCTAAATACCACCGCGTGTCGAATAGTCCTGACATAGCAATGGCAAACATTTGCTGGCCTTTACCTGTTGCAAGTAACCCTCGTTCCAGACGCAACAGAATTTTCGGGATAAACCTCTTCTGCGATAATTCATAGGCACTTTTGGTATCAGCAACGCTGTCGCGACGTGTTCCGTCAGAGAAAATATAAGAGGCATGGCAGAAGTCAATAATACCGCTCATGAGACGGTTCTGACTTTCAGCGATCGCTTCCAAGGCCTGCACATTCATGCTTGCCGCGATTGGTGCGCAATTCAACTGATGCCTCCAAAAGCTGGCGGCGAGAGACCGCCGTAAATGTAGCTTGTGTATTTGTAAACTGTCATTGTTTGAGCTACTCGCCGCTAAACTTGCTAGAAGGCGCCCATTTGCATTCTTTTCAAGCGTGAGATGCTCTTTGAGTTGCAAATTTCGACTGATCTGCTCTTCGAGGCTTTGACCCGCCTTGGCAAGTTCGCAATTCAAACCTTCTAATCGCGCATCGTGTTCCGTCGCTAAGGCGGCCTTTTCTTGCTTCAACTGATCGATGGCTGAAACCGTAGTCGCGTATGCCGCAAAAATTTGTTGGGAAGATCGTTGTTCGGCGGCCAGTTGTTCTTGGGACGTCAATGCAATAGCATTCGATTGTTCAAGAAGACATTTTATTTGTCGCTCGGACTCAACCTTGAGTCTCACCTCTTGTTCAAGTTGTGCAGCGTTATCCTTTGCAATGCTCAACTCGTCTTCCAGATAGCTCCTCTGCTGCAGTGCTTCACTGAGCCGCTGTTCAAGGTCCCAGAGCCGCGTTTGCGATGCTCGTAACTCGCCATCGAGGATCGCGGCGCGCTGTTCCATCTCGCTTGCTTTTTGGGCGTTCGCGCCGGTCGCTTCTATCAGACGTTGATCACGCTCCGCGAAGACGGAAGCCAAATTGGACGACACCCGGTCGAAATCAGCCCTTACCTGATCGAGCTTCTGCAGCACCTCCTGTTTAAGAGAATCCGTTTGAAGTTTTTTCAAGCCGGCGTAGGCCTCTTTGGTCCACTCAGGGATGTTCGAATGGCTTAGAAACTCGTTATCGCTAAACATATTCCTGCGCAGCCCGCGATCGAGATAAATGTCGACCTGCCGTTCGGCTTTAGGAGACCGCCGCGGAAAAGTAAGCCCAATTTCCTTGGAACACCGATCAACAACTGAACGCCAATCGCCGAGGAGAGCCTCGTAAGCAATGAATGCCCGAGGGAGATCACGTGTGAAAAATTCCGCTTCCAGGACATGCCGGGTCCACACAAGCAGGCTTTCCTTGATGGGGAGGTTATCGCGCATTCTCAGAGACGATGCGACTTCCATGGGATTGCGGAATGGCGTGACGATCTTGATGTTCGCATCGAGAAGCGCGGCAACCTCGCGCCAAATCGGCACGAAACGGCAGATGCGCGGATCTTTGACGACAATAAGCCCGGCGTCTCCATATTCTTCGCGAACAACCTCCGCGAAACGCGCGGCAAAGGTACGCGCCAAAGTGGATTTGAAAAAATCCTCGCTCAACGCGTTCCAATCATACCAATGGCTACCGATCTCATCTAGCATCTTGTCGTGTTCGGCAAGTAGGCGCGCCGACTCGAAATGCCCCTTTTCGTTGCTGCTGTTGCCGCTCAGTAAATTACGAGGCAGCGCGGCGCCAAGCAATGCAAACATGTTGGTATAGGCCGACGTGCCGCTGCGATGCATGCCGAGGATGAGCAAGAGAGTCCGGCGCGGATGGCTCTCTAATGTGGTCGCCTCGCGGCCTCCGCCAGAAACCCCGGCCAATTTAGGTTGAGCTTTCCCATGCGATCTCTTTGAAGGAGATTTCTTAGATGCCACGCTTTCTCTCCCCACTTAAATACCAAGTGTCGTGTCTTACGCAAAGGTTTACAATGACGGCTCTGCCAGAATGGGTTTTACTCTTTATGATCTGCAAAGCTTATCGCTACGTTTCGCGCATAGGTTTGCTAGAGACACTACTCTATATTTCTACGCTGGGTTCGAAACACCAAACTCAGGCACAAAATAAAAAACGTACGCCCCCACGTGGTCCTTGCCTCGCGCCATTCCAGGCCGAAATCCGCTTAAGGGTGACGAGTTTATTTCGGAATCTGCCGCATTGCCATAGCCCAGCTGCGATCGTAAGCTTGGGCAATTGTTTCGGCCGAAAAACGATCTAGAATATCCCCGCGGCTCCGCATCGCATTTTCGGAAAATTCCGTCAATCTTTCCCGGAACTCAATGAAAGATTGCCAGTTCAGTTCGGCATTTCCCCATTCGCCGATGATCATCCCCGACTTGTACTCGTTCAAGATCAAAGCGATGTCGCCAACGTCGGTCGCCAGCACAGGCTTGCCAAAAGCCAGCGCCTCCAACATCGCGATCGGCAAACCTTCAAAAGCTGAGAGGATGACAAGGCCGTCGATCAAGTTCATCACCTCGCCGGAATGGTTGTATCTCCGTAGCCGACTGACGCTATAAAGCCGGTTCGACGCGACGTATTCATCGCACGCCTCCCCCAGCTCGCCGTCTCCGACCAACATGAAATGGTCCTCGTACCCAACGTCGCGTGCCCGGCGGGCGAGGT
>JBOHWF010000043.1:0-2692 GCA_050736455.1 Binataceae bacterium (SeqCode)
TCGAAGGACTGCCCTCTAAGGCATCAGAGTACGCGTTCATGAATGTCGTGGACTACTTCGATGGGCAGTCGCAGTTCTTCGTCGCTAATCTCGCTGGTCTGACGCGCGCGGGCGAACGGGCTCGAGACGATCACTTCGGGCCGGAACCGCCGCGCGATCCGTTGGCCGGCGTCGCGCGCCTGCTGGCGGCCCAACTCGGTCAGCGGGGTCTCCGTCGTCACGGTGAAGTGGCGATCGCGATTGCCCTCGCTTTCACCATGCCGAACCATGATAAACCGGCCGCGCGCCGGTGCGTCAAGCGGCGTCGGCGGTGAAGCATTATTCGGCGGCATGGTGAGCCGCCTACCTTAGCTGAGCTTTCGACGGAAAAAAAATGCTCCGACCGGCTGTCGACCGCGGGTCGGCCCGGCTACCTATACCGAGTTCACCTACTGAGTTCATCAAGCTACAATCTCTCTGGTTGCGCGACAGGACCGCGAGGCCGCGGAGAGTGGCGTGGTGGTGAGGTGGCGGATCGGCGGAAATTCCATTTCGCGCCCATGAGCTTGAGCGCGGTGCTGCGTCTCGGTGCCGTGATCGCGCTCGTTGGATGCGCCGGGCCGGCCGCAGTGACAGCGCCACCGTCAGCGAGCGCTGTCGGCGGGACCCACACCGTCAGCCGCGGCGAAACTATCTACCACATCGCGCATCAGTTCGGCGTCACCCCCGAACGCCTGATGACGACCAACCATCTCACTCGCGCCGAGGACCTCTACGTCGGCGAGCTTCTGATAATTCCCGGCCGCCGGTTGTCTGACGCGTCAGCGTTGGGGCTTGCCGATCCGTGGTCGGTAGCGCCCGCCGATCGTCAATTTGCCTGGCCGGTCGTGGCGGGTATCGTCTCCTCCCCGTTCGGGATGCGCAACGGCGTGATGCACGATGGCGTCGATATCGCCGCACCGGCCGGAACTCCGGTGTGCGCGGCCGACGACGGTCGCGTCATTTTCGCCGGACGGCTGCATGGTTACGGCAACGTCGTAATCGTGCAGCATGTCGACGCCTACATCACAGTGTACGGGCATAATCAGCGCAACCTCGTGAGCGAAGGCGAGCGCGTCAGCCAGGGGCGCGAGATTGCGGAGTTGGGCGCGACCGGACGCGCCAGTGGTCCCAACCTGCACTTCGAGGTCCGCTACCATAATCATCCGCAAAATCCTCTGGCTTATCTGCCGGCGCCAGGACCCGCGAGCGGAATCAGCTTTGCCCGCAACGGCGGCTCCTAGTATTTTGAATGACTCGTCTTTAAGCGCATTGCCCGGCGGTCGGGAAACGTTGAAATACCCTGCAAGGGAGCAGCCCGCAGTATGATGTCCGCTGAGGAACTCAAGCAGCTCGTCCGTAACATTCCGGATTTTCCTCAACCCGGAATCCTGTTTCGCGATATCACGCCGCTGATCGGCGACGCCGAGGGACTGGCCGCCCTGGTGGACCACATCGCCGAGCCCTGGCTCGGCAAGATCGATCGCGTGGTCGGGATCGAGTCGCGCGGCTTTATCGTCGGCGCGCCGGTCGCCTACCGTCTTGGGGTGGGTCTTACAATCGCGCGCAAACCCGGCAAGCTACCCTTTGACACGGTGTCCGAAAGTTACGACCTGGAATACGGCAGCGCCGCGCTGCAGATGCACCAGGACAGCTTCGCCAACCGCTCGCGAGTCCTGATAGTCGACGACTTGCTCGCCACCGGCGGCACCGCACAGGCGGCCGTCCGGCTGGTCCGGCAACTCGGCGGCGAGATCGCGGGCTGCGCTTTCGTGATCGAACTGAAGGCGCTGGGCGGGCGCCAGAGACTCGAGCCGATCAGTTGCGCGGCACTCATCGAATACGATTAGCGTGAGTCCACGCCCGCAGCCGCGGTGGGACGCGCAACCAGGGCGCGCGACGCGGCCAGGGCAATCCCGCAGCATATGGATCGCGAAACCGTGAAACTGGCGGACAATCACTCCGAACGCGGCCGCGGCAGCAGCCGAATCCGCATCGTCCTGGCGATCACGATCGTCTACTTCGTCGCCGAATTGGTCGGCGGCTTCTACGCCAACAGCCTTGCGCTGATGACCGACGCGATCCACATGCTCACCGATATCGCGGCTCTGTGCATGAGTTTGTTTACGCTCTGGATCGCGGCGCGGCCGGCCACCTCGGACAAGACCTACGGATATCTGCGCGCGGAGATTCTCGGCGCCCTGTTTAACGGCCTGTTCCTTTGGATGCTGGTCGCGTTTATCTGGTTCGAGGCCGCGCGGCGCTTGCGCGATCCGCCGCAGGTACGGGCCGTGGCGGTGATCGCGATCGCGCTCGTCGGCATCGCAATCAACAGCACCTCAGCCTGGCTCACGTTTGGCGCCAGCCGCAAAGGCCAATCAAACCTGGCCGTGAGAGCGGTCTTGATCCATGTGATCTCCGATCTCGTCGGATGCGCCGGCGTGCTGACCGCAGGCGCGATCACCTACTTCACCGGCTGGCGCGCCGCCGATCCGCTGGTTAGCTTCCTGATCGGCGGTTTGATCCTTTACGGATCGTGGGGATTAATCCGCGACGGCGTGGACATTCTGATGGAATCGACGCCGGCGCATATCGATCTCGACCGCTTGCGCAACGACCTGCTGGCAGTGCCCGGCGCCGAAGAGATTCACGACCTGCACGTCTGGGCGCTGGC
>JBOHWF010000044.1:0-3807 GCA_050736455.1 Binataceae bacterium (SeqCode)
CAGTAGTACACACCCGATTTGGTCAAGCGCGCAGTCGATTGGCAGCACGATTAACGATGGCACCGTGACGTGGACCGCTGAAGGTCAACCGTCGGTGATTGATGTCGAGGAGCCAGGCGAGGGCGCAATCGTGCACGACCTGAATGTGCGCGGCAATTCGTCATCGCAGTCCGTGGTCATGGATGACATCCGGGTCGGCGATTCGGTTGCCGGATTTGCGGGGTTTTTCAATATCGAGACGGTTGATGCACGCTACGGTCTGAATATCGCGGCGGTGACCTCGCGCGTGCCGGTCTATTCGATTTCCGGCGACCAGAACAATTCGATTGTCAACATCATCGAGAGCGGCAACGGCATCATCGGGATCAATGGGCTGAAGGCCGAGTCCTTCGCGTCGGGCATCAACGAGCCGGCGATCAACATTCAGGGCGGCGTCGGCAAGCAGCTGACGTTGAACGTCCGCAACATGTACGTGGCGGGCAATCCCGGTGCGGGCGGCTGCGTGCAGTTCCAGAAAGCCAGCAGCGGCGCGCCGGTCAGTCAGAACTGCGACGTGATCAAGATCAGCGGCGGCGGCGCGTCAATCGGTCTGGACAACGTTGATGCGAGTCTATTCAGCAACCTGATTAACGACACGGCGGCAGCGAAAAAAATCGCGCTGGTTGAGTTCGGGCCAGTCATTCAACATTTCACTTATTCGAGCTTCGCCAATTTCGGGATGTACACGTCAGGCGACGGCAACTACAGCGACGGCCTCGATGTGTTTGGCGCGGGCATCAGCACGAACGGCGTGTTTGGCACGCTCGCGGTAAGCGCACTCGCCAGTCCGGGCGCGCCGACCCTGAGCGCCGGCGGCGCGGCGGGCAGCACCACCTACAACTATGCCTGTACGGCGAAGGATGCGGCCGGGAAGTCCACGGCGGTGCCCGCGTTCACGGCGCTGACCACCGGCAACGCGACGCTCAGCCAGACCAATTACAACATCATCAACTGCCCGCTACCGGCGGGCGCGACGCAGATTTGCGTGTACAAAACCAACAACACCACGCTGCTGGGCTGTGGCGATGCGGTTGAATCATATTCGGGTTCTGGTGTCGCGGAGTTGTACGACCACGGGCAGGGGACGACGGCGGTCGGCGCGATGACGATAAATCAGACGGGCGGGCTTAGCGCGGTCACATTGACCGGAGCGGGCACGCCAGCCATCTCCGGCGGCGGTGCGCTATCAACCGGGTCTAATTCGTTGGTAGGGAACATTACCGGCACTGGTGCGAGCAACACGTTGACGTTACCGTCGAGCGCCGCGTGCCCGAATGCGGTCGTACTGACTCTAACTGACAACACGACGACGGGTGGCGCGAAGCAAACAGCGCAGACGGCGACGAGCGCGACGTTCAGCACGACTGCGGCGGACAATGTGAATTACTCGATAGGTTGTAGATAATGGAGCTTTACACACTAGGTAATCTCGGGCAGACGACGTTCGTCACCAAGACGGGCAGCGGCGCGGCGCTGGGCGTAGCTTGCCGCGCTTCATGGATGCAAACCGCGCCGACCGCCTCACGCCGTAACTGGAGCGCTATCGACGCCGCGCTGAGCGCAGCTACCGCCGCCGGGACCAAGTTCAGCCTCTCGGTGACTGCTGGTATCCAGACGCCGGAGTGGGTGTTTGATCTGGGCGCACAGACGTTTCAGTTCATGGTCAGAGGTCGGCTCGAAACGATTCCCGTGCCGTGGGATGCGATCTACGTAAATCAATTCAACCAGTACATTCAGGAGTTGGGGCGGCGTTATGCCGGCGTCGTGGACCACATCACGGCGACCGGCATCAATGGACTGACGCAGGAGACGCTGCTACCGAGCGATGTCAATTCACTCAATCAGTGGGAGCAGATTGGCTATACCAACTCGCTAATCAGTTCGACCTGGATTTCGCTGCTGGCAGAATGGGCCGCGGCGTTTCCCAATACCCCGATCGCGAGCGATCACGGGCGCGGCTTCATGCCGAACCTCAGCGGGAATCCCGACTGCACGTTGGACCTGATTGATACAGCCGAAAAGCTTTATCCGGCGTCCTACATCTTGCAAAACAACGGACTAAGCGGCAACGGACGGCGGCTGTGGAGCGAGGTGAAGGCGTTCGAGCTGGACTATCCGAATGGCTTGATTGGTTTCCAGTTTGGCGCGCCGCAGGGAGCGAATACGCAGGCCGCGCTGAACGTCGCGAGCGCGAATCGCGGACGCTACGTCGAAATCTATCCCGCGGACATCATGCACGTCTGACGCTCGGGTCTGAGCGCGCATCCAAACCTCGGCTGGTTTGTCGCGCTGGTACGTGTCCTGCGACATCTCTTTCAGTGCTCAGGGGACGACCTGGCGAAAGGGTCGCACCTCGACGCGGGTGAAGACACCCTGCTTCATGTAGGGGTCAGTCTGGGCGAATTCCTGGGCGGCCGCCTCACTTTCCATATCGACGATCATCAGGCTGCCAGCGCCGTCGGTGAAGGGACCACCGATGATCATCCGTCCTTGATCGATCAGCGGTTTGAGATTTTCGAGATGCGCGGGGCGGACGGACGGTCGCAGCTTTGCGCCCTCGGGTCCGTCGTAACCGATTATTACGAAAAGCATATAGCGCGTATCACCACCGTTTGGAATTTTGCGATCGCGGACAACCGCCGAAGCTAGCACGGCGCCGCGCGGATACTCCATCCGGGCGAATGGCGCGCGGCAAGCGTCGGATTCATTCCGACTTCATGCAGTCTTAAAAGCGCCGCAATAAAAGCTCCATAGGCTCGCGCGCAATGAAGCTGACCGACGAAGCTGGCCGGCCGCGCGGCGTGAAAGGGCGACCGCAGCGGCGCTGTATCGCATGCGGCAGGGTCTTTCTGCGGCGCAATGTGATGGTCTCGACGGTCGGACTATGCGTGGAGTGTAGCTATCGGTCACCGTTCGCCTGGCGCACGGTGTACGACCGCGACCTTCAAATCGGCCAGATTCCGTCAAATCTCGCGCCCGCGCGTTAGCCGCGATTTCCCCCCCGGAATCGTTGTAAGTGGCGCCTCTACCACAGGCGTGCGGGCGCCTCTTTGTTTCTTTTTGAATCCAGATCTTCGACGAGTTGCTGGCGCCTCAGCGCGGGGAAATCGTGCCGTAACCGGCGAGATAGATCAGAAAGTAGATGACGCCGAGCGCGAGCAGAAGCGCGAAGGCGACGCGATCGCGCGGACCTACCTGGTACTGGTCGAGGCTGGTCGGCCGCGCGCCCATCCCGAAGCCGCGCGCCTCGAGCGCCATCGCCAGGTTATTGACGCGCCGGAGCGCGCCCATGAAAACCGGGATGAGCGCGGGCACATAACGGCGCATCCGCTCGAGGACGTTGCCACGATCGAAGTCGTAGCCACGCAGCCCCTGAGCCTGCACCACCGTGATCGCCGAATCCATGAAGAGCGGGACCAGCCGGAACGCGAGACTCATCGCAAAGGCGATGCGGTAGGGGACGCGCAGAGTCATCAGGCTCGTGCTGAACTCCTCGATCGTCGTCGTCGAGAGGAAGAGGATCGAGCCGGCGAGCAGCTCGGCGAGCTTCAGCCCTTTGCCGAAGCCAAAGAGGATCGACGGGAGGCTCAAATGGAGGAATCCCAGATTCACGATCACCGGGCCCTGGCGATAGACCACCATCCACTGAATCATGGTCGGCGGGATCATCAGGAAGATGAACCAGCGAAAGGCGTAAAAGTTCGGCCATGCGCCACTAGTACTGGCGATAATCACCATCAGGATCGCGAGCGGGGCCAACGCCAGCGG
>JBOHWF010000045.1:0-2135 GCA_050736455.1 Binataceae bacterium (SeqCode)
AGGCGTTGGGTCGGAAAATTGAAGGGATGAGAGAGTGAGAAAGTGAAAGAGCAACTCGAGGAAATTCGCGCGCGGGCGCTGATTGAACTGGCCGACGGCGCCAGCGAGGCGGCGATCGAAGCGGTCCGTGTGCGCGTGCTCGGGCGCTCCGGCGAGTTGACCGAGATCATGCGCCGGATGCGTGAAGTACCGAATGACGAAAAGCCTGTCGTCGGCCGGCTGGTCAACGAAATCAAGAGCGAACTCGAAGCGCGCATCGCGACCCTGGTCGAGGAGCAGCGGCGCACCGCGATGACCCAGGCGCTCGCGGCCGCCCGCCTCGACGTGACTCTGCCCGGGCTGCAGATCCCGCGCGGCTGGCTCCATCCGGTGACCCAGAGCCGCGAGCGGATGCTCGACATTTTCGTCGCGATGGGCTTCGAGGTGATCGAGACCCGCGACGTCGAGGACGATTTTCATAATTTCGGCGCGTTGAATTTTCCACCGGACCATCCCGCGCGCGAGATGCAGGATACTTTTTTTCTGCCTGGCGGACTGCTCCTGCGCACCCATACCTCGAACGGCCAGATTCGCGTGATGGAGCAGCGGCGGCCGCCGCTGGCGATCGTCTGTCCCGGCAATTGTTATCGTCGCGACGAACTCAGCGTGCGCGCCGCTCCGATGTTCAGCCAGATCGAAGGCTTCATGGTCGATCGCGCCGGCGTCATCACGATGGCGCACCTGAAGGGCGTGCTCAGCGAATTCCTGCGCGCCTTCTTCGGGCCGGAGACGGGCGTGCGCTTCCGCTCGAGCTTCTTCCCGTTTACCGAGCCCAGCGCGGAAGTCGATATCTCGTGCCTGTTGTGCCAGGGCAAGGGCTGCCGGGTGTGCAAGCAGAGCGGCTGGACCGAGGTTCTCGGCTCCGGGATGATTCATCCCAATGTCCTGCGCGCCGTCGGCTACGACCCGGCGGTGTATCAGGGCTTTGCCTTCGGGATGGGGGTCGAGCGCATCTCCCAGCTCAAGCTTGGGGTCGATGACCTGCGTCTGTTCTACGAAAATGATCTGCGCTTTTTGAGTCAGTTCCGGGCAGGTGACGCGGCGTCATGAAGCTTCCTCTCAGTTGGCTCAACGAGTTCGTGACGGTCGAGGTCCCACTCGAGCAGCTTTGCGCGCGGCTCACCGCGGCTGGTCTCGAAGTCGAGAGCATCGATCACATCGTTCCGACGTTCACCGAAGTTTTCGTCGCGAAAGTTCTCGCGGTCAAGCGCCATCCGAACGCCGATCGGCTGAGTCTGTGCGACGTCGACGCGGGCGCGGCCGGACATTTTCGCGTCGTTTGCGGCGCGCCCAACGCCCGCAAGGGTATGATCGGCGCGCTCGCCAAAGTTGGGGCACGGCTTGCCGCCGGCGCGCATGGCGCAGGTAGCGGCCGCCTCGAGGAGGCGACGCCGCTGCAAGCCGCGGTCATCCGCGGCGTGCCGTCGGAAGGGATGCTCTGCTCGGAGCTGGAGCTCGGAATGTCGAAGGAGCACGAAGGTATCCTCGAGCTGCCGTCCAACGCCAAGGCGGGCGAGCCGCTCGCGAACTACCTGCACGTGCCAGATGTGGTTCTTGATATCGCGATCACACCGAACCGTGGCGACTGCCTTTCGATCCTCGGCCTGGCCCGCGAGGTCGCCGCGCTGTTCGATCTCAAGCTGAAAGTCCCACGCTATCGGCGCGCGCGAGTGCCAGCGCCTGACCGGGGCGAAGCCGCGATCGCCGTCGATCTGCGCGCGCCGGACCTTTGTCCGCGCTACGCCGCGATGGCGCTCGGCGGAATTACGATTGGCCCCTCGCCGATCGGGATCCGGCGGCGCCTTGAGTTGTGCGGGATGCGCGCCCTGAACAACGTCGTCGATATCACCAATTACGTGATGCTCGAGCTCGGGCAGCCGCTGCACGCGTTTGACGCCGCGCGCATCGCCGACCGCGCGCTTATCGTCCGGCGCGCCGATGACGATCGCGAATTCACCACACTCGACGGCGTCAGTCGTACGCTCGAGCCGGCCGACCTGCTCATCGCCGACGGCAGAAAGCCACTCGCGATCGCAGGCGTGATGGGCGGACAAAATTCCGAGGTCGACGCCGCCACCACCGCGATAGTCCTAGAG
>JBOHWF010000046.1:0-1782 GCA_050736455.1 Binataceae bacterium (SeqCode)
CCCCTGGTCCAACAGAGATCTTTGACCGCGACCGGGACGCCGTGGAGCGGTCCGCGCCAGCGTCCGGCGCGAACTTCCTCGTCGGCCGCGGCGGCGGCCTGCAGCGCGGATTCCGCCGTTACCGTGATATAGGCGTGGAGTGCGTCGTGCCTGCGAATTCTATCGAGGACGCAGCGGGTAGCCTCGCTCGAGGATAACTTACCCTCACGAATTCGCGCCGCGACTTCACCCAGCGACAAAAAGCAAAGCGCCTCAGCGTCCATCTGATTCTCTCCCTTTCCCGCTCTGGATCAGGAGAATCTGTAACACACCGAGGCGCGCGCCCGCCATGATTTTCAATCGGTGAGACTTAGGCGGCGCCCTTCTCTTTTTCGTGCTTCTTGACCAGCGCGACCGGCGGCGACCCACCGGTCAAGGTCTGACGCAGGGCCAGCCCCTTTTGTCCGGCCAGGATACCCTTGAAGGCGGTAATCACGATGCGATCGAGCTCCTTCTCGGCTTGCGCCCGCGCGCGGATTTTTTTGGCGAATGGATAGGCAAGAATGTTCGCGGTGCCGACCCCGTAGAGCGTCGCGACGAAAGCCGTGGCGATGCCCGCGCCGATCTTGCTCGGGTCGTCCAGCATCGACATCGTATGAATCAACCCCAGCAGTGCGCCCATGATCCCGAAGGTCGGCAGATAACCGCCGGCCCCATCAAAGACGTCGGCGCCGGCGCTGTTGAGCCGGAAATTTTCGGTGAAACGCCGCTCCAGCACGCCGAGCAACGATTCCGGCGCCATAGCAACCCAATGATGCTGGCGAAGTCGAGTTGTGTTTTCTTACCCACGTCGCTCGTCAGGCTCCTCAACCGTTAAACGCGAAGTCCCAGCATTTGAGAGAAGGAATAGGACTCCTGCATCCCAAATTCCCGCAAACGTCCTAAGGCAATCGAGATGGTGTCCCGATTCCGTCTAAGCGCCTGTCTCTGTTTTGTTTGTCACCCTCGCGCGTGGCTGCCGCGCGAAGGGTCCCGGACTTCGGTTTGACGGAACTCTCAAGAAATGAGACTTATCACGCGCTCACGTAGTCGCGGACGGCGTGGGGCGGTCCGCGTGTAGCCAAACGACGGTGATTCTGCGAGAAGCAGGGAAAGGGGCGGCGATGGGCAAACCCAAAGCCACCGCGACACCCACTATGAGAATGGCTCGAGAAGTCTTCTGGTGAGGAACAGACTGTAGCCGGGGCCGTGCGCGAGGTATTTCACTTGCGTAGGTCGGGATATTCGTGCGCCACTTCGAATGATCCTTGCCGATGAAATAGTTCACGCGACCAGTCATCGGTTGTGAGGCGGAATGAACGGGCGGTCCCAGCGAGCTTGAGCCGGACCACTTCGCGCTTAAAGCTCGTGCCTGTGGAACGATCGCCAAGCGCGACGGCCGCGTCGTCGAACGTGGCGTCTGGCCGGGCATCGATGTGGCCTGGTACGGCAATCAAAATCAACTCGAGAGCGACTTCGTCGTTGCGCCGCAGGCTGACCCGAGGGCGATCCAGTTCACGGTTGAGGATCCCGCGAAGCTGGCGGTCGATCACGACGGCAATTTGACGATCGGCGGACTCAAGCTGCTCAAGCCGGTGATCTACCAGCAGGCGGGCAACCAGCGGCGCGTCATCGCCGGCCGCTACGCACTCGCCGAGTCGAAGAGCTTGCACCGGCGCGTGAGCTTCGAGGTGGCGTCGTACGATCGCGCGAAGCCGCTGGTAATCGATCCCGGCGTCACGCTGAGCTATTCCACCTATCTCG
>JBOHWF010000047.1:0-2690 GCA_050736455.1 Binataceae bacterium (SeqCode)
GCTCAATTTCATCCCAGGTCTCAAGAACTCTAATTTGAGGCGGAATGGGCAATTTTGTGGTCACGTATGCAGTCATTGTCTCGGTGGCGATCCCATAGCAATGGATAGAATCACGGCGCGGAATACGACTTCGATGGCGGTCACAGAAGAAGCTAAAACAAACGCTCCTAGGATAGCGTCATCGACGTCGACGGTCATCGCCCGCCCACGCCGATACCGCGGCGCCTCCAAATCAACGCTTGCGGTTCGCCTTGGACGACGTCGAATCGCTGGAGAAACGGCGCACGATCGATAATGTTCGCACACAGCGGGCGATGGTAAATAACGAATACCTGTCGGTGAGGATGCTTGGCGGAGAATTCCCCGAGCCTGTCAATCAGCTTCGACATGACATCGGCAGCGAAGGGATTGTACATGTAAAGTACCAGGTTACTGTCGGGGAACTGGTACTCCGCCGCGTCACCGTGGATGATTGTTGCATTCCCAATATTCAGCTTTTGAAGATTGCGCTTCGCCACATCGGCTAACTCTCGCGCGAATTCAACACCTATCACCTGTGCAAACCCGAGCTCCGCGGCAATGATCAAGGTACGCCCTTTTCCGCACCCCAGATCGACGAAGGCGCAAGAAGAAGGATCGACTTCGATACGGCAAATGCACGACCGGAACAACTCTGCCGTTATCGGCTGGTAGCTGCGTCCAAACCGGGCGTTCTTGGATTTCACGTCCAGTCGCCAAAGTGGGATTGTGCCGGCTGTGTTTGTCCCGTATTTGACGTCGAAGGCGTCAGCCGGTTTCTCGTTGTGAAGAAGTCTGAAGACTCGTTCCAGCGTCCCTTTGACGCCTTCATCTCTGAGCGTTTCACCAATCTTGATGACCAGTAAACGAGCGTCCACATGCTTCCCCAATATCAAGACATGCCATTTTTTTTAGTCTATCATAAGGACTACTGCCGTGGCAACCGGTAAGGGTCGGTCCGAAAAGTTTATGTTCATGATTATAGATTTCGCGACATGAGACGGATCGAGCGAGGTGCAGGATCGCCAAGGCGATTCGGGTCAAGTTTCGAGATCGTCGGCAAGTCTGCGACAGCGGTCAGGCCAAGCGGATCCCAAGCGAACGTCCGCTCGACCACTCCGCGTTGGCGCTGTCGCGAAAGTGGTTGGAATTTGAATGTGACGTAATCTCCAGTTTGTTCACTAGAACCGAATCGGCGCGCCAACGCCGTTGGAGATTACGCCATGAAGAGAGATACCACGAAGCCAGCGGTGGATGCGACCGAAGAAATGCTTTGCGACGACTGGTTCGATCCGATCGAGACGGATCTTCGGACGAAGGTACGCGGCTTCATCGAGACGATGATCGAAGAGGAACTGGAGACGGCGCTGTCGCGTCCGCGCCATGGACGCCGGCCTGGGCCGGCGGAGGACAAGACGGCCGCGCCAGTTGCCGGTCATCGGCATGGGCATCGGATGCGGTCTCTGACCGGCACATTCGGGCCGGTCCAGATCGCCGTGCCGCGCGCCCGGATCAAGGGCGAGGATGGCAAGACCAACGAGTGGAAGAGCGAATCGCCGCGGGCCTATCAGCGGCGCACCAAGGCCGCCGACGCATTGATCGCCGGTGCCTAGCTCTCTGGGACCAACACGCGCCGGGTGTGCCGCGCACTTTCGGCCGTTTTCAAAGGCGCCATGGGCAAGGATGTGGTTAGCCGGACCTGGCGCCAGGTGAAAGACGACTGGGACGCCTGGAACGGCCGTTCCCTCGCCGACGAGCCGATCATCCGTTTGATCCTCGACGGGACGGTCGTGCGCGTCCGGCTCGACAAGAAATCGACCTCGATTTCCTTGCTCGTCGCGATGGGCGTCCGGCAAGACGGGCAGAAGGTTCTTTTGGCCGTCAAGAACATGGGCGGGGTTCTTCGACAAGCTCAGAAGCGAGGCCGCTTGGCGGACGCTCCTCGACGATCTCGTCAAACGCGGCTTGAAGACGCCGGAATTGATCATCGTCGATGGCGCGCCGGGTCTCGACAAAGCCCTCGCCGCCCTCTGGTCCGAGGCGCTGGTGCAGCGCTGCACGGTGCACAAGCATCGCAATCTTCTTGCGCATGCGCCCGACCGGCTGCACGACGAAATCTCCGCCGATTACACGGACATGATCCATGCCGGAACGAAGCAGGAGACCGCGGCGAACCGCAAAGCCTTCATCCGCAAATGGCGGCTGAAATGCCACGCCGTCGCCGCCAGCCTTGAGGAAGCAGGCGACAAACTTTTCACTTTCACTCGCTTTCCGAAGAGCCAATGGAAATCAATCCGGACATCGAATGCAATTGAACGTCTGCACGAAGAGTTCAAACGCCGGATCAAAACCCAGACCGTGCTGCCCAGCGCGGAAACCGCGGCGATGTAGTTCTGGGCATTGCTCGCTTCAGGCCAGATCACCATGCGCAAAGTCGATGGCTGGCAAAGCCTTGGAGAAATGCCATCCGGCCAAATTATTGACCTCGCCGCATGATCGGATAACCTCGTCACGCCGGAGATCGCTAAACTCAATTCCAACCAAAATCGCGACGCTACCACCGCGTTGACGAGAATTTTGAAGCTCTTTGCCTAGTGAAGCGTCTCACGAACTCCGTCGTGAGACGCAGAATATCTTCGCCGGGCTGCGGCGAACTGCGGCCCTCGCTATCC
>JBOHWF010000048.1:0-2019 GCA_050736455.1 Binataceae bacterium (SeqCode)
GATCGCACCGAAGCCGCCGACGCCCCCGAGCACGTGCGCGCCGAGCGTCGGGCGCGCCAACTGGCGAAACCGCGCAACCAGCCGCTGCTTCAACTCGATATCCACGCCGGCGGTTTTGTAAGTGAGGCGTGCCATCTTTCTCAGCTTATGCGCCGCGCGAGCGCGGTCGCGCGCCACGCCGATTTTTCGCCGGGATAGACGCTCAAGCCCTCGCGGTAGCGAATTACTTCCATGTCGGACAGAAGCCCGCGTAATTCATAGTGCCCCAGCGTATAGCTCGGATTGCGCGGATGACCGGTCGCGGCCTGGTCGATCAGGAACGTATCGAAGAACAGTACTCCGCCGACGGGCAAAAGACTTATCAGCACCGGGACCAGCGCGCGCTCAAGAAAATTGACGTTGACCACCGCGTCGAAACTGGCGGGCGCAAAGGGTAGGGCGGTCTCGAGGTCAACGACGACTGGGAAAATTGGCAGCCGTTCCGCGTCCGCTGCTTCACGCATAAAGCGCATCGCGGTTGCGGAAAAATCGGCGGCGACGACGCGCCGTCCGCTGCGCGCGATCGGGAGGGCATTGCGGCCGGTCCCGGCGGCGACATCGAGCACGAGACCGGGCGGCAGAACAGGCATGAACTCGATCAGTGAAGGCTCCGGCGCACCGGGTACGGGCGAGTCCCGGTGATGCGCTTCCCACTTCGCGTACTGATGGCGATTCATAAGACTCGCGCGAGCGCGAGAACGTCCACCCGCCGGGCGCCTGCGGCCAGCAGCGTTCGCGCGCACTCGTCGACGGTCGCGCCGGTGGTCATGACGTCATCGACCAGCAGCACGCGCCGATTGGCGATGCGCGCTGGGCGCCGAACGGCGAAGGCGCCGTGAACGTTGCGCAGCCGCGCGCGGCGATCCTGCGCGGTTTGGGACGGCGTCGCCCGCGTCCGGATCAAGGTGCGCACGTCGAGCGGCCGGCCGAGCCGTCGCGCGACGGCCGCGCCGATCAGCACGGCTTGATTAAAGCCGCGCCAGCGCAAGCGCCGTGGATGCAGCGGCACCGGGATGACGAGATCGTAATCGTTTTCGGCGAGCGGCATCGGCTCCCCGATGCATTCGGCTAGGGCATGGCTGAGTGACTGATCGCGGCCATACTTGTGCCGACGGATGATCGAGGGAACCGGCGCTTGCTCCTCATCGCCCGCCCGATAACGCGTGACCGCGCGCGCCGCCGTGAAGTGCGGCGGCGATTTGGTACAGACGCGGCACCATTCGTGTGCGGCGGTTTCGATCGGTAAATCCATCGGAACCCCGCACACCGCGCAGAGGGGCTCGCTCAGGCGCTCGATGCTCGCGAGACAATCCGCGCAAACTCGTCGCGCGATTTCGAGCGGAAGGCGCCGCTCGCAGGCGGCGCATCGCGGCGGATAGACGAAATTTATCAGATGACGAAGCATCGGTTTCTGCGGTTAGAATCTAGAGCTTGCACGGGGCTGCATCAAATGCGAGTTTCCGGCCAGAGCTTTTCGCCCGCGGGTGGCGTTAATTGAAACGAAAGGGCGTCACCTAGACCGCGCTTTGCGCTCACCGCCTCTCCGTGGAGGCGGTGAGGGCTTGGGGGGTCTACGGCGTCGTGTGAGCGAAGGCGGAGATAAGGGTCTGGTAGAGTGCCGCGGCGGCTTTGGCGGGCGCGCCGAGGCGCGGTTGTCGAGCCATTGGGCGATTTGGTCGCTAAGGTCAGGCGGGGTTTTGGCCGCGATCGTATCCGCAATCTCCGCGAGGTTATGCGAGGCCAGGACCGCGCGCATTCGCGCCTCAGCCTCGAGCATGATCGCGTGGATCGAGCAGACGCCCTCAGTCGCAGCGAGTGGCGGGCGCCCGGCGAAAACCGCGCAGCGACCGCGGATCTCGCGACAGTCGAAGAGGGGTTTCGCGCCGTCGATCGCGTCGATTACCTCGACGACCGTGATCAACGCGGGCGCGCGCGCGACCCGAAATCCACCGCGTGCACCCTCGACGGCGACTACCAATC
>JBOHWF010000049.1:0-24717 GCA_050736455.1 Binataceae bacterium (SeqCode)
GTACGAGACCTTCGGGCTTTCGATCGTCGAAGCGTTTGCCTGCGGGGTCCCGGTAATCGCCACCGGGATCGGCGCGACCGCGGAACTCGTCCAGGACCGCGTCACAGGACTGCGGTACGCGCCGGGGGACGCTGACGGTTTGGCTGCCAAAATGGACTGGGCATTCAGTCATCCTGATGACATGAGAACAATGTCGGAGAATGCACGTCATGTATATGACAATCAGTATACTGCCGCGAAAAACTATCCACTGCTCGTCGATATATATGAACGAGCGGTCGCCACCGTTAAGTCCCGCGATGTTACAGGCGGAGGCGCCCGAGGAACCGAGGACGTCGGCTCGCAGCGGGGCGCCACAACGCGGCGCCGGACAAGGGCCGCCTTCGCGCCAGAGAAGCGCGCCACTTTTGTATGAGGCTTTCGAATCGGAGGTAAGAGTGAAAATGAACCCCAAAACCTACAATTGTTCCATAGCTGCACTGTCAATTGCTTTGCTTCTTTTCCTTGTGCCGCTCTCAGGCATTGCTCAGGCGGGCCACGGCAGCAAGGACGGCCCGGTACCTGCCTGTACGACAATCTCCGCTCCCGGCGTTTATACGCTGACAAAGAACTTGAGCACCGCAAGTGGCGATTGCCTTGATGTCAAAGCGAGCTTTGTCACAATCCAACTATCCGGATTTTCGATCACTGGTGGCGGCGAACAGGTCGTCGGCGCCGGAATCAAGAGCGTCGGACCGCAGACCGCGATCACGATCCTCGGCCCGGGTGAAATCACTCTGTTCGGGACTGCGATCGATCTCAGCTCAACGACCGACGCCAAAATCCTGGAAACGACGGAAGAGTTCAACGGCAACGGGGTGCTGACCGGCGCCTCCTGCAAGCTCATCGACAACATCGTGCACAATGTCGACTTCGGCAACGGGGTCTCGACCGGCAGCAGTTGCCTGCTCAAGGAAAACGTCATCAGCGGCGTTTCGGGAACTTGTCTCGCCTTTGGCTCCTCGTGTGTGGTGGTCCAGAACAGCGTCTCAAGTTGCGGCCAAGGAATCCAAGTGGGAGGAACCGGCAACAACCTGGATGAGAACACCGCCAATTTCAACAACACTGACGGTATTGACGCCAACATCCAGTCGGGCAACACGTTGGTAGCCAACACGGCTGACAACAACACCTCGGCCGGGATCAACGTTCTCTGTCCGAGCAACTTGACCACCAACACCGCGGTGGGTAATGCAACCAACCTCGCGGGTTCGAACGCGACTTGCGCGCTAAACGGCAATCTCACGCCGTAACTGGAAGGTCGGCGGATCAAAACGCCGAGGAGGGTTGGTTTAGATATTCGTAGGACTGGCTCGGGAACTGGCGGCGGATGAAGCTGCGCGATTGTAACCTGCGGTCAGGGGTCATCGCGCAACCCATCCGCCGCTTTTCGGACAGTCTGGCCGCGATGGTCTAGGTGCTGCCGCCGCGTGCGTGGCACTGGTTTTTATATCGACCGTAGCGGCGACCGCGGTGCCCGCCCGCGGCAGCGGCGTCCGCGCATCCGCGCGCATTGAGCTGGAGCGGCGCGCGACACACGCCGAACACCTTTATTCGCCACGCTCTACGATTTCGCCTGAGTTGATCGTTTCTTTCCGATCGACCAGGCCGTAGGCGTCGCGGCCGATTCCGCACGGCGATCTCCCAGATCATCTTTCCGCCGCCAGGCATCTGTCCGTCGTCGAGTGCGCCGGCTGGAACTATCGGCGACCTCAACATGTTTGCTGCGATCTTCGACCGGCAGGGGCTGGTGTTGCGATCCGATCCTTCGCTCAGAACCGTAAAACGGCGACGGCCTGCTTGAAGGATCGACTTACGTCGGCCTTGCAGGTCCACTCAGCATCGGCGAGCAGTCCTCGTCGAAGCATTGACTTGGCCCGTCACCGCCAACCCGATAGCAATTGCGTTCGCGCTCGAGCTCGCGGGAGCATCCTTGCCCACCGGTCCGGTCAGCGGAGGCTCGGGCACCGCAATAGATGAAACCAAAATTTCCCGTCGGCGTATCTTACGTCGATGCGAAAATCGGCAGTGACAGCAATCCAAGCCAGCAAGACGCTCCATTCAAAACAATCTCCGCTACGCTGTCCGTCGCAGAACGCGTCGCCGAACCAGTGTTTGCTCGTTGCCAACGAGATGGTCTCGTCTTGCTTTTGAGCTGCTGTTAGCGAGTGTGCGCCCGTTCTCGCAGGCAAGGTGGCACGTCAATTGCGACCACCTATTCGATTCCACGGTGGCTAAACAGTCTTCCCGGCGAGAGCGTCCCGCTGGCGCAAACATCCGGCCCGGGAATGTTGCAAAAATGGCGACTTACTACGAAAGGATGGTGGCGAAAAAGTGGCGGTAACGAAGACAAAGCGGTTGAAATTGATCGGAAAAATGTGGTGTGGAATTGTGCTTGCCAGCCTAGTGGTGACCGGTAGCGGCGTTCGCGCATTCGCCGGTAAAAGGATAAGGACAAGGACAAAATTGACTCTGCATGTGGGGCCTAACGGTAGCGATTCTAATCCGGGATCCCCGGCGTTGCCTTTCGCAACCATCCAACACGCGCTTAGCGTCGCAGTCCCCAAAACCACCATCAAGATTCTAGGCGGCCAATATACCGGACCAATTTCCCTACCGGCGATCAACAACTTGTCCCTAGTAGGACAAGGCTCGGTACTCATCAGCGGCAATCACGGCATCATATCGCAGACGGCTCCGATGAATGGGCTGACGCTCTCGGGCCTCACGTTTCAAGACAATGTGGACGATTACCTAGGCAGCAGTGCGGTCTCTTTGGAGCAAGGCGGCACTGGGCTAACGGTCAAAAACTGTTCGTTTTTGAATAATGGCTGGGTCGGCTTGGTCATCGGCGACTGGGTCAATGTCTCAGTCACGAACTTCACCGGATCGGCCAACGGTGAAAACGCGTTGGAGATCTATCGGGTCCAAAATCTTGTTGAGACCGGAATCACGTTAGTCGGCAATAACCTCGTGGGCTATGCTAATGGGTATACCGGCTGGGATGCTGACGGAGAAAAACTCCTGCGCATTCACGGCGGAACCCTAACCAACCTCACGGTTACGGGAAACCTGACCGGCGGCATCTGGTTTGACACCGACAATGAGAACATCACGGTCAACAATCTGGTCAGCGAAAACAACCTGACGAACGGCTTCAACTGCGAGGCGACCCAAGGCCCAATAAGCATCAAAGACTCGGTCATCGCATACAACGGCGGCAACGGCCTGACCACGGGCAGTTGTCAAGGCCTGACCGTTACGAACACCACGATCTACGGCAATGGGAAGGCTCAGATTCAACCATCTTCGAACGGGCCTCGGACATTCAACGACTACGTCACCGGGGCGAGCGAGAGCGTTATGAACACAGCTTGGACGCTCACCCATGATCAAATCGGGACGCAGGTTTCCTATCCGGGCGGATATTTATGGGGCGACGCGATGGCTAGTAGCGATTGGGCGGCCTTCCTGTCGTCTCTTACTTCAAACTTCAACGACTGGTATTCGCCTAATAATCCTGACCCCTACGCGCTGCCGACCGGCATAACAAACTTTGCCGGCTGGCAGAGCTACACATCGCAGGATGCGGCGTCAACCCAGAGTGCGTTCGCCGCGCCTTGAGCCGTCGCAGGCCGGCGCGAAGGTCACACCGAATACTATCGGCATGATATAGGACAGGCGTTTTCGGGTCGCGCCGTTCGAACTCGTTCTCACCCGAATTGGCAGGTTTTCCTGCGTTACTGCGCCGCCTCGACTTCCAGCGCGGTCACTTCTCTTACCCAGCGAGCGTGACGCTTTTCGCCCGGGACGATTAGGCGCAATGGGCCTTCGGGCAGCGCCATCGCGTGGCCGTCGCGCCGGTACGCCAGGATGATCACGCGATCGGTGAAAGCAGGATCAAACTCGGGCAGGGCAAAGACCGGCTGATAACCGTCAGACGCTTTGACGACGACATACAGTCTCATCTGCGGTCCGCGCAATTGCGGGCCGAGTGGCGCGCCGGCTTGACGCAGAAGCTCGGCGACGGCCACGCCCTCGTAGGTCACGGCGGCGCCCTTTTCGTCGTTAACCGCGGTGATTTTCTGCGGCAGCTGTTCGAGGTCGGCGAGATATAGCGTTAACGGATGCCCGACGCGCCCAGTGATGTGCAGGCTGGCGTCGGCCGAGGTCGGACTTTGCCCGCCGCGCGCCGGCGGCGCGAGAACGATCACGATTGCGGCGAGAGTCGCGACGGCGAGGGAAGATCGCGCGAGTGCTAACCGCGCGCGAAATACCCGGCGCAAGCCCACCATCAGTCCTTTTGAATCATCACTTCCGTCGCTTTGATCACGGCGGTGATCTTATCACCCCTTTTGAGGTTCATCTCCTCGGCGCTGCGCTTGGTGATCACCGACTCGACCAGATTGTCGCCGACCTTGACCGTGATTAGCGCCGTCACGGTTCCGAGCAGGACATCCGTGATCTCGCCCTTGAGATGATTACGAGCACTGAGCGCCATCTTGATCTTCTCCTCGAATGCAGATGTGACGAAAAATCAAAGACTTATCTTAACCGACCAGGGGTCACGGCGGAATTGCAATCTCAGCCGCGAGCACGCTAGCCTCTGCGGATTCCATCGAGGGGATTGCATATGAATATGAATGTTGCGGCGCAAACGGTAATCGCGACCGGCACCTGGCTCGCGCTGCAGGTCATCGGCGCGATCGCGATGTGGATCATTGGCCGCTGGCTGATCCGTATTGCGGTCCGGCTCGTCGCACGCGTCCTGAATCGCGAGCATACGGACGCGACCCTGGTCCGCTACGCCTGTTCGATCGTTTCGGTCACGCTCGACATCCTCCTGATCATTGCCATCCTGGGATTCTTTGGAGTTCAGACCACAAGCTTCGCGGCGATTCTGGCCGCCGCTGGCATCGCGATTGGGGCGGCGTGGAGCGGACTGCTGGCAAACTTTGCTGCGGGAGTGTTTCTCGTGATCTTTCGACCCTTCAAGGCTGGCGACTTTATTGCGGCCGGCGGCGTCACCGGAACGGTCGAGGAAGTCGGCCTCTTTGTGACGACGATCAATGCGCCCGACAACGTGCGCAATATCGTCGCCAACAACAAGGTACTGGGCGACAATATCCAGAACTTCTCGACCAATCCGTTCCGCCGAGTCGAACTGACGGCGCAGTTGGCGCACGCGGTTGATCATAATGACGCGATCCGCCGGTTGAAGGAGGCGCTGGCGAAAATCCCCAACGTGCTGAGCAAGCCGGTGCCCGACGTCGAGATTCTCGAGTTCAACCCGGCCGGACCGATGCTCGCGGTGCGTCCTTACTGCAACAACCAGCACTACTGGCAGGTCTACTTCGACACCAACCGGTTGATCCGCGAGACCTTCGGCGCGGCCGGATATCCGCCGGCCGAGCAGCCTCACGTCGTTCGCCGCGCCGGATAGCACTAGTGAAGGCGCGTTGCGCGTCGGAGCGAGCAGGCGAGTCCTGATACTTACCGCGCCTCGCGGACTCGGCCGCCCCCTGGAGCTGCGTCAAGAATCTTAATTAGCGTTGGCGCCTGTACGAGGGCGGGAGTATCCTCGATCACATGAGTATCTTGGTGCCATTCGTGGTCGAACAAACCGGGCGGGGCGAGCGCTCCTACGACATCTTTTCACGCCTGCTCAAGGATCGCATCGTTTTTGTCGGCGGCCAGATCACCGACGAGGTCTCGAATCTGGTGACGGCGCAGCTCTTGTTCCTCGAATCGGAGGACCCCGAGAAAGAGATCAACATGTATATCAACTCGCCGGGCGGCTCGGTCACGGCCGGCCTCGCGATGTACGACACGATGCAGTTCGTCAAGCCACCCGTCTCGACGCTCTGCGTCGGGCAGGCCGCTAGCATGGGCGCGGTGCTGCTCGCGGCTGGGGCCAAGGGGCGGCGCTACTCCTTGCCGCACGCACGCATTATGATTCATCAGCTCTCCGGCGGCTTCGAAGGGCAGGCCGCGGACATCGATATCCAGGCGCGCGAGGCGCTGCGGCTGCGCGAGCTGCTCAACCAGATCCTCTCGCAGCATACCGGCCAGCCGATCAAAAAAATCGAGAAGGACACCGACCGCGACAACTTCCTGAGCGCGACGCAGGCGGTCGAGTACGGCCTGATCGACGAGATGATCGCCGGCCGCAGCCTGCCGAAAACGCCCTAACGCTGGATCAAGCAGCCGGCGTTCTCAAAACGTTGGCAGGTGCTGGATCTCTTTGTACTTGTGATAGCCGGGGCCGACGCCGTACTCCATGATGCCGTAGCCGAGGTCGTCGCCGGAGCGCCACTCGATAAAGTGATCGCTGAGCGTGCTGGCTTCGGCGAGCACTGCGGGATCGCGCAAGTCCCAGACCTCGTGCTCGCAGTGGTATTCACCCTTATGATCGCCGTGATACCAACCGCGATAGCCGCCGTAGCCGCCACCCTTTAGATGCCATCGCGGGGCGCGCGTCGTGAACGAGACTTCGCGACGCTGGCCGTTCTTGAAGAATAGCTGGAGGTCGCCGCCCGTGAGCGTCTGGATCGGTCCCGAGGCGTCCCAGCGGAATTCCTGCTCGGTGCGTTCGAGGGCCCAGCCCGGCTCGAGCGGTTGACCGACCGCCGCGACTTTCTCGCCGCTCAGATAGCTGTACTTGCCGGGGCCGCGCTCGACGAAGCGCCAATGCAGCGCGTAGTTGGGAAATTGCGCGACCGACCAACTGAAGAGAAACGGCGCGAAGGTCGTGCGCTTGGCGGCGCCGGAAGCGTCGGTGCGCAGCGGCCGGCGCGTCCCCCACGAGCGATCGCGATGGCCCCACCAGGCGTCCTCGCTGAGCCGGATCGTCTTGCCGGCGAATTCGAGGACGCCGCGCACCCGCCCGGCCTGATCGAAGCGCGTGATATCCTGCACGACCTTGCCGCCGCTCTCACGGCGATCATGCTCCTCCTCGTGCGGATTCATCGAAGCGATCCATTCGAGGTCGAGCCGCAGGCTCGAGGGGTTGTCGCCGAGAATCATGCGGAAGCGGCGCAAGCCCTCGAGCGTCTCGACCGCCAACGGGCCGATCTTGATTTCGTCGATTCGCGGCCGCAGCGTCCGCGAGGCGCGAAAATTGTACTGCTTACCCTGATGCCACACCGTGGCGAAGCCGTCCTGGACATTTTTGTTGGGATACTGCCCGACGCCGAAGCCGATACTTATATCCTGGTCGCGGACATTGTAGATACTCACATAGATGCGTTCAGTCCATTCGGGATTGTCGGTATGAATCTGGTCCATCGTCGCCGGCAACTGATGGCACATCATTTCGTCGAACGCACTTAGCATTTTTTCCCTTTCACCGCGTTTTTCACAGTCTTGGTATGTTGCTCCCTCGAGCAGCCGCGATGGACAATGGCGTGCTTCAAAAACCGAGGGCTTTGGCTGCCATATCGAGCACCACCGGGACCGAATAGGTAGTGCGCGCAAGGCGCAGATCCTTGCTGCGGCCCTCAGCGAACAGTCCCGAAGCGCTCAACCAGAACGCCGCAGTGCGCATCATGTAGAGCACTTGATAGTAGCGGCAGGCCTCGAAATCGATAGTCAGTCCGGTGAGTTGCTGGTAGTAATCGACGAAGAAGTTGCGCTCGACCACGCACGACAGCAGGGGCGATCCTTCACGATTCAAGTCTGACAGCACGTAGGCGACGTCGTACATCGGATCGCCGATGACCTGCAATTCCCAGTCGATGATCGCGACGATCGCATCATCCTTGATAATCAGATTGCCGGTGCGATAAGCGCCGTGCACAAACGCGAGCCGCGGCGCGTCGGGCGCGTTGGCCTTGAGCCACATCAGGACCTCGGTCAGGACCGGCTCGGGTTTGCGCAGGGACTGGCTAATCAAGCTTTCCCACTTGGCGATTTCGCGCAGCGCGAAATCCTTGCCCGGCCCCGGCACGCCGAGAAAGTCGAGGCCCGCCGCGCGCCAATCGAGGTTGTGCAGCGAGGCCAGCGCCTCAACGAAGCTGCGCGGCAGCACCCCGCGCTCGGCCGCCTCCGCATAGTACTGCTTGCCCGCGCGCGACCACGGATTGGTGGCTTCGCCTTCGACCTTTTCCATTACCAGGAACGGGCCTCCGATCAGTGACGGTTCGGCTTCGTACCAATAGACCTCGGGGGTGGGCGCGGCGGTTGCTTCGAGCGCCTTGATCACTCGAAATTGCTCTTCGAGACTGGAGAGCTCGCGCAGCAGTCCGGTGCCTGGATCCTTGCGCAGGCAGTAGCCGCGGCGCATCTTGCGGCCCTCCTCGCGCCAGTTCGCGTAGAAGATAAAGATTTCGTGCGACCAACCAACCGCGGTTTGGACCCAATCGGAAAGGGTGAGATCACGCGCCGCGGGCAGCTTCGTCTTGAGGTAGCTGGCGATTTTTTCCTGGATCGGCGCCGCGGTGGCCATCTTTCAATCCTGCGCTCTGCCCGCAACCGTGAGTTCCTGATCGAGCAACTTGCGCAGTGTCTCGCGCACCAGCCGGTTGGCGGAATTGAAGGTCGCCTCGCCCAGCCGTTCGCGCTCGGCATAGAGCCGCTCGATCAACTGGCAAAGCCCGGCCTCGCTTAATTCAGCGTCGGCGGCGGCCAAGCGCTTGCCGTCGAGGCGTGCAAGGTCGCCGCGCAGAGCCGCGATCGCCGCCTGCTTGCCGTCGGCGATATCGACCCGCTCGTCGACCTGTCGCGCGACGAATTCGAGGATCACCGCGGCCATGTACGCCTGAGTTTTGGGATAAGGTTCGGCGAGCGCAGGCGCGATCACGCCGCGCAGCGAAGCTGCGATTTCATTGAGGAGTTGCTTCGCCGGAATCATTGACTGTCGGCGCGCGCGAGCGTCACGCCGAACTGCGCCGCCGCGTTGGCGCCGAACATCCGCGCCAGCGTGGGCTCGTCGACCCGCGCGCGGATCATCTGATCAAGCGCGTCGAACGCGCTGGTGGTGTCGTGATGGGGATAACGCGAACCCCACACAACTTTCGCAGCGAAATCATCGGGCAGTTTCTGGATGAGCCGTTCCTCGGCGTCGAACCCGAGCATCACGTTGCCTTCTTCCCAGAGTTCCTCAGTGTCGGTGCGGACGGGATAGAAGTGCAGCAGCGGGAAGGTGCGGGTCGAGGCCTCCATTTTTTCGAGCACCTCTTCCATCCACGAGGCCTTGCCGTGCGCGACTACGACTTTCATCTTCGGATAGCGTTGCATCACGGTGAAACCGATCAGGGTCGATGCGACGAACATGTGATTGTCGAGCCACGGTGAAAGGATCGGCGCAATCGGATGGCCGAGCGACGGGGTTGCAACGAAGGTGAAGCCCTGCCCGCCGCCGCCGCCCGCGTGCGGTCCTCCGCCGAGGTCCGCGATGGCGAAGCGTTGATTGAAGCGGCCCTTCACCTTCTCGAAAAATTGAGCGTGGGAAGTCCATTCGGGATTCCACAGTCCGGCGGCGGGATGAATCGCTGCAGTAATTCCCAGGCTCTCAAGCTCTGCCCAGAGTGGATTGTAAAAGGGATGCGTGAAGTAGTGCCCTTCGAGGAACATCGGGCGGATGAATGCGCCACGGAAGCACGGAATCTTTGCGATCCGGCGCAACTCCTCGACCGTATAATCCATGCTTTGCAACGGGACCATCGCGGCGGCAAATAGCCGGTTCGGCGCGGCCCGGCAGAACTCCGCGATCCAGTCGTTGTATGCCCGCGCGAGCGCGTAGGCGACGTCAGGATCTTCGACGAGATGAAAGCCCTCGGCAAACCAGGTTGGGTAGAGCATGGTCTGGTCGATACCCATCGCGTCCATGTCCCGCAGCCGCGCCTTGGGCTCTGACGCGCCCGCGGTCATCGGATGACGCTGGTTCGCATCGAGCTCGCCGACCTTGTCCCAGGTCATCCCCGGCCGCCAGATCGCGTGGCGCGGGATATTCGAGTTCATCGTATCTCGAAACATCTTGCCATTAACTTTCAGATAGGAACCGAGCTTGCCTTCCTCGCGCCAGAGGGCATGTTTCCCCAGGATGCGATATTCAGGCTCGAGGTATTTGGTCCAGAGTTCCGCGGGCTCGACGACGTGAGAATCGGCGTCGAAGACGGCGAAGCGCTTGTTGGCCATGACGCGCGTCCTCCGCGGCCTAACGTCCGCTGCCGCCGATTCCAGTGGAATACCCGCCAGTGCGTTGGCGCACGAGGGCGGCTTCCGGTTCGAGCGCCGCCTTCACCTCCTCTTCACTGGGCCACCAAGCGGGCCGTTCGATCTCCGTCACGCGATCACGAATAAAGGTCTTCGGCGTGTCGATTTTATACAGTTTGCGCGCATTTTGGCCGAGGAACTGCGCCTGATACTTCTCCGGCAGCTCGCACTTGCGCATCGTTTCGATCGCGCGCCAAGCGTCGTCGCCGTCATGATGATAGACGTCGGACGACCAGGCGAGGATGTTCTCGTAGAACTCGGGCAGTCGCGAGGGTGGCGCTTCGTCGCCTTCGAAACCGGTCACGCAGTGCTCGAAGAAGGTTTCGCTGGGGATACGCTTGAGCGGCGGCAATTGCCGCTCATTACGATAGAGCCGATAGTGCTTGTCGCACTCGTCGAGCACGAAGCTCAGCCAGGTGGACGAGGCCTCGAAGACCGCGGCGCGCAGTGTGGGGTAGCGCTCGAAGAAGCCGGTCATCAGCACCATCGCAACCCACAGCGACGCTTCCGCCTGAAAATCCTGTACGTTGACCAGAAAGTTGTGCGGCAGACCCGAGCTAAATGCCGAAAGCCCGATCAGCTCCGCGGCCGAATGCTGCTCGGTATAACCGGGCGGCTTGAGTGAGCCGAAGGCCGGGAACGGATGCATCCCGTAGACCACGCCAGTCTCTTCCATCGCATTCCAGACGCGTTCGTACTTGGGCTGGAGCGGGTAATTTCCCATCGCATCGATCGGGCGGATCAGACCGACGCGGCAGCCTTTGGCGGCGACGCGGTAAACCTCCTGCTCGGCAAACTTGGGATCCTGCATCGGCAACATCGCGCCAAAGAACAACCGATTCGGATTCTCCTGGCAGTATTCGTACGCCCAGTCGTTGTAGGCCTTGCACATCGCCTTGGCGCCGAGCGCGTTCTGCAGCCACGGATAGGTATCGATATCCGACGGAATGATCATCACCTGATCGATCCCCTGGGCGTCCATATCCTGCAGGCGCGGCTTGGGCAGGTACGAGCCTTTGTGATCGATATACTCGACCTGTTCCGCGGTCAGCGCGGTTTCGCGCTTGAGATTGCGCACGTTCAGCGCACGCTGAATATCGTGCTTGAGGCCGGGTCCGGCGAGTGACAGCACGTTGACCATGCCGGGCGTGCCGTGAATTTTTTGCGACCCGATGCCGGCGCCGGCTTTGCCATTGATGATCAACTGATCGCTCTCGGGGTCAAACCAGATCGTATTTTTGAGGGCTTCGTACTCGTCCTTGGTTAGCCAGTCCTTGGCGCGCTCCCAGAGCCACGGCGGTTCGGTGACGTGCGCGTCGCAATCGAAAGTCGGGAAGTCTTTGCTCATTGGTGGGAATTTCTGAACCGGCATTTTACACCTCGAATTTCCTAGTCGTGGTCAGTTCGACCGTCCCTTATGAACGACACTCTTGTTTTCTGTCACCCTCGCGCGTGGCTGCCGCGCGAAGGGTCCCGGAATCCGGGATTCCTCGCGCGCCAGACAAAGCAGACGCGCGGGAATGACAAATCGGGAGAGCTCTGTCCTTAGCGAGCGTCCTCATATCGTTTCCAGCCACACCTGCGGCATCGTGACCGCGCCGTGACGGGCAAAAATCGCGTCGATTTCCCTCATGTCAGCTTCCGAAATCGACCATCCCAGCGCGCCGACGTTGTCATCGACCTCGCCCGGATTGCGGCATCCGACCAGCGCCGTGCTGACGATCGGATTCGAGGTCGTCCAGCGCAGCGCGAATTGCGGCAGGCTCTTGCCGTAGCGCTTCGCCATCGCCTTGAGTTCCTCGACCGCGCGCAAATTTTTCAGAAAATGATCGCTGTCGAACAGATGCTGAAACAGATTGATATTCATGAGCTGGCCGCGCTTGGAGCGCCAGTCGCTTTTATCGAAGGCCATCTCCTCGCTGAAGGTGCCGGTGAGCATCCCGTAGGCCAGCGAGCCGTAGGCCATCACGCCGATCTTCTGCTCGCGGCAGTAGGGGAAAATCTCGGTCTGCATCCGCCGGTCGAACATGTTCCAGCAATACTGGACCACGTCAACGCGCCGGACACTCATGCAGGTCTGGATTTCACTGAGCTTGAAGTTCGACAGCCCCACCGCGCGCACCTTGCCCTGCTTGACCAGGTCGTCGAGCGCGCGCATCGGCTCGTCGAAGGGGATGGAGCGGTCCGGCCAGTGGATCAGGTAAACATCGACGTAGTCGGTTTCGAGCGCCTTGAGGCTTTTCTCGATCGATTCGGTCACCCGTTTGAGGCTGCTGTCGCGGAAATTCCTGTCCTTCGCCTCGGGATAGCCGACGCCGAACTTGGTCGTGATGACCGCCTCCTTGCGCCGCGTGCCAAGCGCCTTGGCCAGGGATTTTTCCGAGGTGCCGAAGCCGTAGGCTTCCGCGGTGTCGAAGCTGTTGACGCCGAGGTCGAGCGCGCGGTTGATCGCCTTGATAAAGTCGGCCTCCTCGATACTCCCGTAGCCGCCGCCGATCTCCCAGCAGCCGAAGCCCATCGCGGAGATCTGGACGCCCGTACTGCCGAATGCCCGATATTCCACGCTCTTACTCCTCTCGCATTATCATCAGATGAAACCTACCGCCGTCCGCTCGACGCCGCAAACCCGCCTCAGTGCACCAGCGTCGCCGGCTGCGGCGCGCGGCGCGCGATCAGTTTCGCGGAGTCGAACTTGAACAGCCTCGCGATATTGCCGCCGAGGATCTTCGCGCGATTCTCCTCGCTCAGATGCTGCATCTGCCGCTCGATCGCTTCCGCCGAATGCGGCCACGTCCCTTCCGCGTGCGGATAGTCATTGGCCCACATGAAGTTATCGACCAGCTTGAACGACTCCGCGAGCCGCAGCCCGGCGAGGTCTTCCTGAAACGACGCGGCGCCGTGCTGGCGAAAATACTCACTCGGCATCTGCTTGAGCTTCGGATAGGCCCACAGGTGATGCTTGCGGTAGGCCTCGTCCATCGCGTCGAGCGCCCACGGCACCCAGCCGATCCCGCACTCGATCAGCGCGAAGCGCAGCTTCGGAAAGCGCTCGAGCACACCCGACGAGCAGAGGCAGGCCATCGGCTCGATGACGGTCGGGCAGGCGTGCGTGACGTAGTTGATCACCGCGCCGCCGTCCTTGCGCGCCGCGCGCGGGTCCATCCCGGTCGAGATATGGAAGGTGACCGGGATATCGCAATCCTGGATTACCGCCCACATCGGATCGTAGAGCGGCAGATTGTAGTTCGGATGACGTGCGTCGTGCGCGCCCCATATCGGTTTGCTCGGCAGGTTGACGCCGCGAAAGCCGAGCTTTGCCGCGCGCTTGATCTCCGCGATCGCGACTTCAACGTCGGCCGCCATGATCGCCGCCAACGGCGACATGAAGTCGTAGTAAGGGCCGAAGGTCTCCCAGGCCCAGTCGTTCCAGACCCGGCATTGCGCCGCGCCGAACTCGACGTCCTGCGTCGCCCACATCGAGAGCCCTTTGTTGGGGAAGATGATCTCGGCGTCGATCCCGTCGCGGGCGTGATCGCGGATGCGCTCGAGCGGTTCGCGGCCAGCGTCGCCACGCAGGCGATCCTCGCCGCCCTTGGGCGCGTCGGCGACGTTGCGCGCGCGCAGGCGGGATTTCTGGTAGCCCTCGACCACGATCCACTTCTCGCCCTTGTCATCGACCTCCACGTGCGGCAGGCGCGGTTGAAATTTCTTGTCGATCCGCGACCACCAGAGATTGCCCGGCTCGTTGCAATGGCAATCCGCCGAGATCATCAGATGACGACCCCGATCGTCGGGCCGCACGGTGCGCCGCCAGCCCTGATGGCCGGGGGTTTCCAGTCGCCACTGATTTTTTTCATCGACGCTGACGGTTTCATCCTGCATCTCTGGTCCTCGACGAAAAGCATTCCCGCGTCTGCGCGAGCCGGCGCTCAGAAGCGCTCGAAGATCGTCGCGTTGCGTGTGCGCCTGATTCTATGACAAGTTTCGCGCAATTGGGAATTGCCGGGGTACGCGCGAAAGCCCGGCCTCAGGATTGACGAAGGAGCAGCGAATATGGCCGAAAGCGACCAGCGTTTTTCAGGTAAGTCCGAGCAGCGCTTTTCAGTTATCACCGACCGCAGCCTGAGCGAGCTGCGCAAGCTGATCAATGTTCCGATCGAAGACTCGCTCGAACCGTGGTGCTACGAAGCCAGCCGCGACAATATCCGCCATTGGGCGCACGGGATCGGCGACGACAATCCGCTCTGGTGCGACCCGGCCTATGCCGCGCAGACTGCGCATCACTGCCTTCAGGCGCCGCCCTCCTTCATTTTCACCCTCAATCGTTCCTTCAGCGGATACGTCGGCGGGATGGCCGGGGTCCACGCGATGTTCGCCGGCATCGACGTGACGTGGCATCAGCCGCTGACGCTCGGCGACGCCTACACGACCAAGGTCTGGCTCAAGGAACTGGTCGAGCATGAGACGCGTTTCGCCGGCCGCTCGATCCAGCAGGTCTATCGATGCGAATTCTATCGTCAGGAGGCGGCCGAGTCCGCGAGGCGCGGCCTCAATCACGACGGGACTCTCGTCGCGGAAGGCGATAGCTGGTGCTTCCGTACCGAGCGCGACACCGCGCGTGAACGCGGCACCAAGTACGCCGAGGTCAAGAAGAAGGCCCCGGTGCATTACTCGCGCGACGATCTGGCGAAGATTTTCGAGCATTACGCCGCCGAAGAAGTCCGCGGCGCCAAGCCCCGTTACATCGAGGAGGTGAAGGCGGGGGACAAGCTGACGACCATGGTCAAAGGCCCCATGACGGTCACCGGCTTCATCGCTTTCGCGCAGGGCTGGGGCGGCCTCTATATCCGCGCCAACAAGCTCGCCTGGAGGCAGTTGCAGAAGCATCCGGGGCTGGGCATCGCGAACAAGTTCGGCATTCCCGACGTGCCCGAGCGCGTCCATTGGGAGGACGACCTCGCGACCCTCGTCGGCACGCCCGCGGCCTACGACTATGGTCCGGAGCGATGCTCCTGGATGACCCATCATCTAACCAACTGGATGGGCGACGCGGGTTTCTTGCGGCGAATCGAAGTGAGAATCCGCCGCCACAATCCGGTCGGCGATACGCTCTATATCAACGGCGAGGTGACCCGCACCTTCGAGGAGGGCGGCGCGCACTACGCGGAGATCGCGCAGAAGGCGACCAATCAGGACGGCGAGCTCTCCGTCCTCGCCACCGGCGTCGTCCGCCTGCCCTCGCGCGACGGGAAGTGAAAAGTCGCGAAATTCAACGGTCCGGTATAGTATCACCCATTCCGTCGGAGTGAAGGGTGAGCGGTCTCAAATGGTAAAAAAGTGGTTCACTGCGATACGCCGAAGATTCCTCGAGCGGTCGGCGGGAATCGAGGACGAGCAAGTCGCAGCGCTGGACGATCTCATGGAACTGTCGCGCCGGGCCAAATCGCGCCATGCAGGCACCGGGCGCTGGTCGCGCGACGAGCTTCACGCGCGGGCCTAATCCGCCGGTTCTCCGGCTCGCGATCTTGCAAAACCCTCAGAGGCGGGCTGCAAAAATATCGCTGCGGATCGTTCGCTCGGTCGCACCTGCGGCGGCCGTAACCAATTCGCGGATCGCGGCAATCAGCGTTTCGCGGCGGACTGGCTTGCTGATATGCGTGTCGCAACCGACCGCGAGGGTCCGGCCCACCGCCTCGTCCAGCACTGAGGCGGTCAGCGCGATTATCGGCGTCCGCGCGAGGCCTTGCAGTTTCTCCCACTCGCGGATCCGGCTCACCGCAGTGTAGCCGTCCATCTCCGGCATATGGATGTCCATCAGGACGATGTCGTAGCGATTCTCCATGAATTTCCGGGCCGCCACCGCGCCATCCTCGGCCTGGTCGAGGCGACATCCGGTCTTGTTGAGGAACGCTTCGAGCAGTAAGCGATTATCCTGCGAGTCGTCAGCAACCAGGACGCGGAGCTGTCGACCGAACGTGGACGTCACTGGCGAGCAAGAAGAGCGCGCTGCCGTCTCACGCGGCCCAGCTTCGACGCGCGGCGCCGCGCCGGGAGTCAGGGCCACCGCGGGCGCCGCGGCTGGCTCGGCCGCCAGACCGAATTGCGCAACGAAGTGAAACGCGCTGCCGCGATTAAGTTCGCTTTCGACGGTGACCCGCCCATCCATCAGCTCGGCCAGTTGCTTGACGATCGCGAGGCCGAGCCCGCTGCCGCCATATCTGCGCGCGGTCGAGGATTCGGCCTGAGCATAGCTGGTAAAGATCTGCTCGAGCCGCTCCGGCGAAATTCCGATGCCGCTGTCGCGGATCGTGAAACGGATCTTCCCGTGCTCATCCTCAGGCCTGATTTCGAGCGCGACCTTTCCGCGCGCCGTGAATTTGATCGCGTTGCCGAGCAGATTCACCAGCACTTGGCGCACCCGCAGCGGGTCGCCGACTAAAAGCTGCGGGGTTGGCGGGGCAATCTCGACGGCCAACTCGAGTCCCTTCTGATGGGCGCGCAGCGCCAGAGTTTCTGCGACGCTTTGCGTCAGCTCGTACAGGTCGAAGCCTGTCTGTTCGAGCTGCAGCCGGCCGCTCTCGATCCGCGCGAGATCGAGGATGGCGTTGATCAGGTCGAGCAGCGCGCCGCCGTTGTTCATCATGATCGAGAGGTACTTGCGCTGTTCGGCGTTGAGTTCGCCGGCGGCCAGGACCTCGGCCATGCCGAGGATCGCATTCATCGGCGTGCGAATTTCGTGCGACATGCATGAGAGAAACTCGCTCTTGGCGCGCGACGCCGCTTCGGCCGCCTCCCGCGCCGCGGCGATCTCCCGCTCCGCCGCCCGCAGTCCGTCGATAGTTTGCGCCAGCCCCTCAAGCCGCTGCTTCACGCTGCTGCGATAACGCTCCGTCAGACTCGCGAGAAACAGCGAGATTACCGCGGCGGTCGCCAATTCCAGCAGGCGATAAGGTTGAAAGCTGTCGGCGGCCTGCGGCGCCATCCGCGCCACAGTGACCGCAGTCCCCAGACAAACCAGCGAGAATGAGGATTGCCAGAGCGCGCCCCACGGCGCGAAGGCCGCCGTCCCGAACAGCATCATCACGAGGGCGAGAAAGAAGGCGGTCATCTGATGGGTCGTCATCCCGACCATCGCTGCGCTCAAGACCAGCGCCGAACTCCACGCGAAGACGGTTTCCCGCCAACCCTCGTGAAAAGATCGGGTCCAGGTCCAACCCAGCACAAGGAGAGTCAGGGCGAGGTCGCAGAGCAAAATCGGTGCGACGGAGCGCGCGAACCAGGGAAAGCGGACCAGGATTATCGCCAGATGGCTGAGCTGCAGCGGCACCGTGCACGCGATCGCGATCCGCACCGTCTGAGTCATCCAGACATCGGCCTCGTCCAAGTCGCGAAAAGCGTTCGCGCGCGCCCACGGGCCCATCCAGGATTCGAAGTAAGTTTCAGCTTTTTCCATGGTTCAATGGAATGTCGCGGTCTCGAGAGATTCGCGCAAGGTCACGGTTGAGTCGCCCGGAGCAAGCGCGATGCCCGCCGCTCTACTCCGATCCGTGTAAGGACAATCTCGGGCCGTTTCGATTTAATTTTGCCCCCAGGCAAGACCGCAAGGGGATCCCCGCATCGAACGGTAAGCAGCAAGACACGGCGAGGGATGGCAAACGCTCGGTAAGTTAATAAGCGCTATCAAACCGAGCGCGATCATCGTTCCTATCGTGGGCAATGAAGCTTTCCCGTCAGTGAATGGACGATGTTCGGGCTTGCGGAATTCGGCGTGACGATCGTGCAACAGGGATGCGGTTCCGCTACGGGATGCCCATCGAGGCGGGGCCGGCGTGCGGGATGTCGGTCGAGATCAGTCCGAATCGAAGGGCAGCAGCACGCAGAAGGTCATGCCGGCCGATCGCGAGGAACCCTTCGCCGAGTCGCCGTCGGCCGGACTTTCGAGGCCGCCACTCTCAGCCCAAAGCTTTCCGCCGTGCAGCGCGATGGTGCGCTGGCTCAGCACCAAACCGAGACCCGTACCATTGGCCTTGGTCGTGAAAAATGGCGTGAAAAGCTGTTCTATTTCTTCCCCCGTCATGCCCTTGCCAGTGTCGCGAATTTCGACTCTCAGGAATTGACCCCGCCGGCCGTGGGAGGAAATCCGGAACTGGCTTTCCATCGCGGTCCGAATGCTTATCCGGTGAGCGTTCGCTTCCCCACTCTCCTCGATTGCCTCGAGCGCGTTGCGCAAAAGGTTCAAAAAGGCCCGTTCGAGCGCCTCCGCGTCCCCATTGATCTCCGGCAGGCTTGGATCGAACGCCTGCTCGACCATGACGCCGTGAGCGGTCGGCTCGAACAGTCCAGCCATCCGCAAGGCCTGATGGAGCACCTGATGGATATTGACTGGCTGCCGTTTGAGTCGCGCCGGTCCTGAGACCGCAAGGACCTGCTCGACCAGCGCCGCGATTCGATCGACTCCCTGCAGGATCAGCCCGCAGTATTGCCGGGCGCGGTCGTCCGCCGGGAAGATCGCGGCCAATAACTCGGCGGCGCCCTTGATCCCGGTCAGCGGATTCTTGACCTCGTGAGCCAGACCGGCAGGTGAGAGCCGCAGCGCCTGCCGATCCCACTCGCCAGCCCGCTCGATTCCTCTCAGGTGCGAGAGATCATGCAGCAGGACGATTGCGCTTTCCGCTTCGCCCTTCGGCCCGAGCAACGGGAAGACCCCGGCGTGCACATTGACGCGTCGCTTCTCCAGGACCAGTTCGCCCACCGGATTGTCGAGGCTCCGAACCGTCCTGAGGCAGCTCTTGACCATGTCATCGAGCCAGCCGTTGAGCTCGAGCAGACGCTCGACGCGAAAGCGCACTATCGGCGAGACTCCCAGAAGGGTTTCGGCGGCTGGGTTGACCGCGATCGGATCACCCGAACGCGACAGCACCAGTACCGCCTGCGGGAGGCTCTCGACTATCTCGCGCCACAGATCCATCGCGGTTTTGCAAAGGTAGCATAAAGCGGCCGAAGAACTAACAAGCTTCCACCACAGTGTCTTGGTTATCTGGAAGAAACACTGTTTGGGACGACAAATCTCGGCTTAGCGCAATGTAGCGTAGCAGATTTGGTTGTTCATAACATTAGATTTTTTGATGCCGAACGGGTTGCTCGAGGTTAGGCTGAGGGGTAGGGTAAGGCTCGTTTCGGGGGACTGATGGCGGGAAAACTCGGAAAGCTTCTGGCGTTATTGTTACTGCTTACGCCGCTATTCGGCTGCTCGCCAGCGCTCGATTCTTCGTCGGAGCAGGCGGGCCTCTCGATCACCAGCGACCGGGTTGCAAGCCCGTCAGCGAGCGTCGCCCAGAGTCCGCAGCCAGCAGGTCCTGCGGCTGGCCAGGATGCGGTTGCCAGCCTGCCTTTCGTGCGCAGCCGGCCGGAGACCGTCCCGCCCTTCCCGATTGTGCTGAATCGAACCGTGCAAAACTACGTGGATGGCTACGTAAACCAGCCAGCGAGTCTAAAACAATCACTTCGGCGGCTCAGCCCCTACGTGGCCGAGATGGACTCGGTGCTGCGGGATCGCGGATTACCGCCGGATTTGGTCTATCTGACGGTGGCGGAAAGCGGCTTCTCCCGCACCGGCGCGGGTCCATGGCAACTCAACCGCGGTACCGCCCGCCGCTTCGGACTGACGATCAACCGCTGGGTCGACGAGCGGCGCGATCCGATCAAATCGACGCGCGCGGCGGCCGATTACCTGACGACCCTGTATGACGAGACGGGCTCGGATTGGCGGATGACCCTGGTGGCTTGGAACAACGGCGAGGCTGGGTGCTATCGCTATCTACATCTGCGCAACGCTTCTTACGAGCGCCTGATGCAACATCTGCCGCGCCGCACCCGAGCGTTGCTGAATCGTTTTATGGCGGTAGCGCTGATTGCTCGTCATCGCGAGGCCTATGGCCTCGAGCCGGCGCGCTATGCCACTTCTTCGCCCTATCAGATCGTCGCAGTGAAAGGCGGTACGCCGCTCACGTCCGTGGCTGAACGTCGGCACATGTCGGTCGCTGCTCTGCGCTCTCTCAACCCGGCATTGGTCCGTAATCTGGTCCCGCCGACTGCGACCGTCTACCCGGTACGCGTGCCCGCGACTGGAGCGACAGCAGCTCTCGTCTCAGCCGAACTATAGCCCTCTCCGCGCCACGCGCGTCCGACCGCCTAGACTGACTTGATGGTGCCGCCCTCGACCCGGATCGTCGATCCCGTGATATAACCGGCATGCTGGCTCGCGAGGAAGGCGGCGATCGCGCCGAATTCCGCCGCGTCGCCGATGCGCCCGACCGGTACCTGACTGGCCAGGCGCTTCTGCACTTCTTCGACAGAGATGTTCTGCCGCTCCGCCATCATCCTTGAGATCTGCGCCACGCGATCGGTGGCGAACGGCCCCGGGAGCATCGTATTGACCGTGATGCCGTCGCGGGCGACCTCGCCGGAGAGCGTCTTCGCCCAGCCAACCACCGAGGCGCGCAGCGTGTTCGAGATGCCGATGGCGGCGATTGGCTGGATCACGGACTCGGATGCAACGTTGATGACGCGGCCCCATTTCCGCGCCCGCATCTCGGGTAGCACGAGGTCGGTCAGGCGGAACAAGACCAACACCATCTGGCGGAATTGCGCCTCCCAGACCTCCGGCGCCACTCCGATTACCGGCGAGGGCGGCGGTCCGCCCGAGTTATTGAGGAGAATGTCGATCGGCCCGAGCTGCTGACGCGCGGTCTTGAACGCGCGCTCAACCGCCGGCCAATCGGCGAGGTCCGCGGCGGTCCCGACCGCGCGTCCGCCACGGCTATTGATCTCGGCGACGGTCTTGTCGATCGCCTCCTGGCCCCGCGCCAGCACCGCTACGGCGACGCCCTCGGCCGCCAGCGCATGGGCGACTCCACGTCCGAGGCCTTTGCTGCCACCGAGCACCAGAGCATTTTTTCCCGCGATTCCCAAATCCATGGATTCTTCCTCAGCCTTGTCTAAGAAAAATCGTGTACGTCGAAGTGTCACCCTAGTGTGGTTTGCCGAATAAATTCAAGGAAATTGAGAGAGGAAGCGATGCGATGCCCCGGGGAAAGATCAGCATCGCGCCCCTTTTGCGGTCGGACAAAGTGCTCCACACCTGTCCGGAGAACTTGGGAGATGTGCGTCGCTTTCAAAGACATTCGACCGCTCCGAGACGTTGCGGATTTTTATTAGCGCTCGAGCCGCGTATGCTGGAATCCCGATGATTACCGCCGACGCCGCCCTGCAGATGGTCATCGAAAACGTCGCGCGCCTGGCCGTCGAGCGGGTCTCGATTCGCGAGGCGCTCGCTCGGGTAATTGCCGAGGAGATCCGCTCGCCGCGCGATATTCCGGGCTTCGCCAACTCCGCGATGGACGGTTACGCGGTGCGTGCCGCGGACGTTGCCGGCGCTCGTGAGGACCGTCCGGCGCGGCTCTCGGTGGTCGAGACGGTGGGCGCGGGCGCGATGCCGGTCAGCCGCGTCGGCGCGGGCGAGACCGTCCGCACGATGACCGGGGCCCCGATCGCGGCCGGCGCTGACGCGATCGTGCCGGTCGAGCGCACCCGCAGCCAGGGCGATACGGTCGAGATCCTCGCTGCGGCGGCGGCCGGCGCTTTCGTCCGGCCGCGCGGCGAGGACTTAAAGCGCGACGAATTGGTGATTCCGGCAGGCAAGGCGCTGTCAGCCGCGGACCTTGGGATGCTGGCGTCGCTCAATCGCGCGATGGTGGACGTCTATCGCCGTCCACGCGTTGCGATCGTCGCGACCGGCGACGAACTGGTCGACGTCGATCAGCTTCCGACCGGCGCGCAGGTCGTCAACTCGAGCGCCTACGCGCTCGCCGCGGCGATCACCGAAGCCGGCGCCGAAGCGACCATCCTCAAGGTCGCGCGCGACCATCCCGAGGAGATCCGCGAACGCCTTGCCGAGGCGCTCGCGTTCGACGCCGTGCTCTCGACCGGCGGCGTCTCCGTCGGTCAATTCGACCATGTAAAGCAGGAGCTCGACGGCTTGGGGCTGCATCAGCTTTTCCACGGCGTCGCGCAAAAACCCGGCCGACCGCTCAAATTCGGCACCATTGGCGATAAGTCCGGCGGCAAGCCGGTTTTCGGCCTGCCCGGTAATCCGGTCTCGACGATGGTCTGCTTTTATCTTTACGTACGGCCGGCGCTGCGCAAGATGGGCGGCCGAATCGACCTCGGCTTGCCGCGCGTCGCGGTCACATGCGCCACCGAGATCCGAATCGCCAGCGGGCTCACCGAGTTCGTGCGAGTCACGCTCGAGCGGCGTGAGGACGGGCTTTTCGCCACACCGACGGGTAATCAAAGTTCCGGAGTCTTGAGCTCACTCTCACGTGCTGATGCCCTGCTGATCGGGCCGGCGGAACTGACTGTTCTAAAGGCCGGCGATCAGGCGACGGTCTTGCTGCTCGACGCCGCCGCAGCACTCGATTGCACGCCTGCTTTCGAGGCGCTCCGCCTGCGCCAGAGGAATTGAATCGCCAGCGTCGCCACGCAGCCTGCGATCGCAGAGGCGATGATGATCGCTGAAATCTTCAACTGCAGGGTCGCGACAAAGGGAATGAGGCGAAGTTCGACCGGCGGCAGTTGGAAGTTCTCGTACACGATGTACGCGATCCAGAGAACGAGGATGAATCCGATCCAGAACTTCGGCAGTTTCCAGAATGCAGTCATACCGCTTGAGCTTGAAACGCCGCCATCACCTTGTCAACGGCGGGCCTTGCCGCAAGCATCGTCTCCCACAAGAGTTAGTAACGAGTTTGTCATTCTGAGCGCAGCGAAGAATCCCGGAAACAGCGCTTGCGCCGGCCTGTTACGCGACGGACCCCGGGATTCTTCGCTGCGCTCAGAATGACAAAAGGAGCTTCTTCGTTGCTGCGGCTCTCGAGGCACGACACTCGCCATGCGCTTTAGAGTAGGGCAGGGCTTCGACTTCCATCCGCTCGAAGCGGGTCGCCGGTTAGTCCTGGGCGGCGTGACGATTCCGCATGCGCACGGGCTGCGCGGTCACTCCGACGCTGACGTCGCGGCGCACGCGCTCGCCAACGCGATCCTGGGCGCGATCGGCGGCGGCGATCTCGGCCGCCGCTTTCCCGATGACGATCCGCGCTACCGCGACGCCGACAGTATCGGCTTGCTCGCGACGGTCTGGCAGGATGCCGCCGCCGCCGGCTGGCGGCTCGGCAACGCCGACGTCACGATCTTCGCGCAGGCTCCGAAGCTCGCGCCGCACCTGCCCGCGATGCGCGCGCGGCTCGCGGGCGCGCTCGCCGCGCCGGAGGACGCGATCAACGTCAAGGCCTCGAATCCGGAGGGGCTCGGCGCGCTTGGCCGCGGCGACGGCATGGCCGCCGCCGCGCTCGTGCTGCTCGAACGAGATTGAGGTGCTCGACGCGGCTCAAAGCCGCACTCAATTTCAAGCGTTTCGCTTCTGGCCCCTCTCCCTTGTCCAAGGGAGAGGGATCAAGGGTGAGGGTTAGCAGACGAAAAGTCAGGGCGTCGGTCGCGATGCCGAAGAAGCAACCGCTTGGAACTCGGGCTTGAACTTCTCCATCTGCGATCCATACGATTTCATTTCACCCCAAGCCTGATTGATCAGACCTTCGTCGTCATTGGGATTAAGGCCGCGAGCGAAGTCTTCGGCCGCAGAGTTGAGCTGCACCAATGCCAACACGTATCTCGTCTGTACTTTGCGCCATTTTGCAGGCGGATTGAGCTTGCGCGCTGAGTCATACGTAACTTGCCAAACGGCGAGCTCTGCTAGGAAGTCGAATCGCCACGACTCGTCAGAGTAGTTTGGGTCCTTACCTAGCTTGGCCACTCTCTTTAAGCTCTGCGATATGATGGCTGTCTGCCGTGCAATAGCCGCTGCATACTCGGCGTCGGCCGAATCCCCCGCAGGCCTAGCTGCATTTGAATTTCCAGCGCTATCAGATTTTGCATTGCTGGTCGCTGCTTGCTGGTTCGCGTCGTTCGGAGCAAACGTCGCAATCGTGATCGCGCCAGCTAAGGAAGCGGCAATCCCGATCCACATCCATTTTGCGAAGCTCCGTATCCGCGGATTCGCCGCTGCCGGCGCTTGAGTACTGCGCGCCGCACCGCACTTCGTGCAGAACGCCGCCTCTTCGCTCAGCTGATTTCCGCATTTCGCGCAGAACGCCATAAGGGCTGCAACCCTCACCCTTAATCCCTCTCCCTTGGACAAGGGAGAGGGATCTTCAAAAAAGGGAAGGGGAGTTGGAAAAAACGACGATGGTGCTCCTAACGCGCGATCCAGCCGCCGTCGATCACCAGCGAGTGCCCGGTGACAAACGAGGCCGCATCCGACAGCAGCCACACCACGCCCTCGCCGATCTCTTCGGGCTTGCCGAAGCGGCCGATCGGCTCGCCTGCGGTCATGTCCGATTCGTTCATCCC
>JBOHWF010000050.1:0-1901 GCA_050736455.1 Binataceae bacterium (SeqCode)
TCGCCGGACTGCGCGAGGCCGGCCGCGCCGACGAGGTCGCGGTCTTCGTCGGCGGCACCATCCCGCCCAACGATGTCGCTCCGCTCGAAAAAACCGGCGCGGCCGGCGTCTTTCCCACCGGCACGCCGCTCAGCGCGATCGCCCCGGCGATCCGGGTCGCGGTGATGGCGCGCCGCTCAAGCTAGCCGCGCCGCGAGAGACCGCCGACACGAGGGTGTGACCCCGGAATCTGGGCGGCGCGGCGAAATCGGGGGAAACGTGCCTGCAGATGACAACAGCACCTTGGCGGTATGGCTCGACTTTGCCAAGAGTCTCATCTGGCCGCTGATTTTTATCATCTTCGCGCTCACCTACCGTTCTCAAGTCGCGGATTTCATCAATCACATCACCAAGGTGAATGCGGGTCCGCTAAGCCTCGAGGCCCAGGCCCGCGACATCCAGCAATCCATCACCGAAGCTGCGCTACCGGACAAACCGAAAGATCCGACGCCCACCCTCACCGCGGTGAAGCAGGCGCTCAAACTTCAGGCGCTCCGCACGCTTGCTCAAGTCAGCCCGTCGCTGACCTCGGTGGGCTGGATCTTCTGTGGCGCCACTACGGGCGGTCACTGGACCGACAAGCCGAATCTCAAGGTCGCCGGTCCGATCGCGATCGGCGAGACCTACGCGGTTTCCACGGATACCTATCTTCGCGAGAGTCCTCCGCAAGGAGCAACTCTCAAGGGCGACGTGATTGGCGTCCTGCCCGAGGGGGTTAAGGTCAAGGCGCTGCAAGTGAGCGAGGTCCCCGACCCCAACAGCCCGGCTTCAAGCAAGCGCCTGGTGTGGGTGCAGATTGAGAAGCCGGCGAGCTCTGCACTGAGCGGAAAGCCGTAAGACCTCTTCGCGTCCAAGCGCCCAATAAAGAGCTCCGGGTTTTCCAGTCCTTGACATTATTTTCAAGAAGTGCGACCTATCACGCGCTCGCGTAGTCGCGGACGGCGTGGGGCGGTCCGCGTGTAGCCAAACGACGGTGATTCTGCGAGAAGCAGGGAAAGGGGCGGCGATGAAAACTTCTCGAACTATTCTCATCGTGGGTGTTGCGGTGGCTCTGGGCTTTCCGATTGTGCAGGGACTGCGGCATACGTCAGCCAGTCACCCGGAGCAGGTGGCGCGGGCGACTGCGCCGGCGCCGATGCAGCATGTGATGAGCCTCGCGCGGCCACTCGCCTTCGAGCCGAATCAAGGCCAGACCGCGGCGCAGGTAAAATATCTCGCGCACGGCCCCGGCTACAGTCTGTTCCTCACCAGGAACGAATTGGTCGTCGCGATTGATAAGGCTGATCCCAAAGCGCAGCCGGCGTCACGCGATGCGCGCCTGCGAAAGATTGCGCTTCGCGATCGTCTCGCAGCCACGAGCTTCAAGCGCGAAGTAGTCCGGCTCAAGCTCGCTGGGACGGCTCGTTCATTCGACGCCTCACAACCGATGACTGGTCGCGTGAACTATTTCATCGGCAAGGATCAGACGAAGTGGCGCACGAATATCCCGACGTACGGGCGGGTGGTCGAGCATGGCGTCTGGCCGGGCATCGATGTGGCCTGGTACGGCAATCAGAATCAGCTCGAGAGCGACTTCATCGTTGCGCCCAAAGCTGATCCCAGGGCGATCGAGTTGACGGTCGAGGATCCCGCAAAGGTGGCGGTCGATCACGACGGCCACCTGACGATTGGCGGACTCAAGCTCTTGAAGCCGGTGATCTACCAGCAAGAGGGCAACCAGCGGCGCGTCATCGCGGGCCGCTACGCACTCGCCGAGTCGAAGAGCTTGCACCGGCGCGTGAGCTTCGAGGTGGCGTCGTACGATCGCGCGAAGCCGCTGGTAATCGATCCCGGCGTCACGCTGAGCTATTCCACCTATCTCG
>JBOHWF010000051.1:0-3525 GCA_050736455.1 Binataceae bacterium (SeqCode)
GGTGTAGCTGGCGAAACCGAGAAAAGTGAACGACAGTGAATCAAACAGCGGCACGCCGGCGACCCAAATCTCGCGGCCGCGCGTGACCTCGACGTAGTGATAAAGGCCGAACGGGAAGCCGTTGTGAACCGAACTCCATTCGCACACCATTGCGACGGCATAAGTCAGAAGCATGAACAGCAGCGTCGTTCGCACCCCGAAATTGATGATCGCGATGAACAGGAAGGCGGCGAGAAAGATGAATACGTACGGGCGCAGCGCGATCGTTGAAAACAGCAGCGCCATCGTCATCACCCGGCCCGCGCCATCCCGGTTCGGCGGAAAAACTCGATTGCACGGGCCAGGCCGTCGTCGATCGCGCCGGTCGTGTAGCCGAGTTCCGCGCGCGCTTTGGAAGAATCGAAGAACATCTTCTTGCGCGCCATCCGGACCTCGGTCAGGCTGGCGCGCGGCGCGCGATGCGTCGCGGTTCGCGCCACGGCTTCGGCAAGCAGCGCGAAGCTCCAGGCGACGGCATAGGGAATTTTGAGCCGCGGCGCGGGCATCCCCGAGACCCGCGACAGCCGAGCCAGCATTTCGGCGAGCGTCAGGTTTTCGCCGCCCAAAATGTACTTCTCGCCGATCCGGCCGCACTGCGCGGCCAGAATATGGCCGCGCGCGACGTCCTCGACGCAGGCGAGGTTCAAGCCGGTTTCCATATATGCGGGCATCCGCCGATTGAGAAAATCGACGATGATGCGGCCGGTTGGCGTCGGCTTGTAATCGTCCGCGCCAATCGGTGTCGAGGGATTCACGATCACGACCGGAAGTCCCTCGTGCGCCGCTCGCAGAGCTTCCTGTTCGGCAAGAAATTTCGAGCGTTTGTAGGGGCCGACCATGTCTTCGAGTCTGACCGCCGTCTCCTCGCGTCCTATTCCATCTGCGCCGATCCCGAGCGCGCCCACCGTGCTGGTGTGCACCAGACGCCGGACGCCGGCCGCGCGCGCAGCCGCGATCACATTGCGCGTGCCAGTGACGTTGGCGGCGTACATCGGCGCCTCATCGACCACCCAGAGCCGATAGTCCGCCGCGACGTGATAGATTTCGTCGCAGCCGCGCGCTGCGGCGGCGACGGTTTCGGCGTCGCGCAGATCGCCAAACACCGCTTCGTGCTCGACCCCTTCGAGCGCGCGCCGGTCAGCCTTCGGCCGAATGAAAGCGCGGACGTGAACCCCGTCAGCAGCCAGTGCGCGAGCCACGTGGCAGCCGACGAAGCCGTTAGCACCGGTCACGAGTGCGATGCGCGCAGCCATCGCGCGTCAGGCCGCGGCACCGACGCGCGCGATCACCGCCCGCGCCGCGGCGTTGCCGGCCATTACGGCGCTCTCGATCGTCGCCGGCAATCCGGTCTGAATCCAATCGCCCGCCAGAAACAGATTCGGGACCGAAGTATTCACCGACGGCCGATTGGCGTCCGAGACGGGATCGGGTGCGATCGTCGCCTGCTTCTCTTTGAGCACCAGCGCCCTGAGCACTTGCGCCTCGCGCGCCGCGGGAATCATCGCGCGCAGATCGCGCATCACGAGCTCGAGCAGGTCGTCGTTGGAGCGCTCGACGAGATTCCGCGCGCCGCTGATCACGAAGCTCAAATACCCCGGATGGAGCTCGTCGCGCCGATCGAAAATCCGCCCCTTGTTGAACAGCCACTGCGTCTCGGTCCCGATAAAGCCGACGAACGCGGAGTGCGTGACCATGCGATCGAGCCACACGTGCACGCAAATAATCGGCGAACTCTTGAGGGCCGCGATGCCGCTGAAAGATGGATCGCTGGCCGCTCCTTCCGGCAGCAGCTTCAGGAGCCGCTCAGGGGTGACCGCGGCGATAAAATTCGCGGCGCCGAGCGCGCGGCCGTCGCGCAAATGCAGTGTTGCGATCGCGCCGCGATCGTCGAAGCCGAAACGCTCGACGATCGCGCGGCACGCGACCACGCCGTGGTGCCGTTCGATAAAATCGCGAGCCGCGTCGCAGTAAAGCTCGCTCAGTCCGACGGTCGAGTAGAGAAACGCCGAGTCACTGCGCCGCGCGAAAAAAGCCCGCTTCAGCACCTCGGCCAGCAAAGCCGCCGAGGCCAGCATCGGATCTTCGTTGAGCGTCGCGATCGCGAGCGGATACCAGAACGCGCGGCGCGCGCGCTCGCCCTGCCCACTCATCTCCATGAATTCGGCCACCGTCATGCATGCGAGACGGCGGCGCGCAAAGCGCCGCAGATTCATCAGGCGCAGCCCGGCGGTCATTACGCGCAGCCGCTCGCCAAGGTTCAGGTGGCCGTAGCGCAAAATCGCGCTGCTCATGTGGAATGGTCCCGGCAAGCGCGCCGTGCGCAGAACCGCGCGTTGTGCCGGGCCGGTCAGCATCTCGATTTCGAGATCGCGCTGCGCCACCAGCCGATCCCGCGTGCCAATTTTGCCCAGAAGCGCCAGCGTCTCGTGATAGCAGCCCATCAGAACGTGCTGGCCGTTATCGACGAAATCGCCACTGTCAGAATCAATGAACGAATATGCGCGGCCGCCCAGCGCCGGCTTGCTTTCGAGTAGCGCGACGCGAAACCCCCGCTCCGCCAGCGCGACGCCGGCGCTCAGTCCGGCAAAGCCCCCACCGACAATCGCAACGTCTTTGGCTTCGACCGCCAATGCTTCAGCCTGCCCGCGCGAATCGCGCGCCCGCCCACGCACGGCCAACCAAATAGAGTTTGCGCGGCGTCGACACGCTCAGTCGCCGGTCGAAGACGCGGTACCCGGACCTCACGATGCGTTCGAGCAGCGCTGAATAGATCAGCCGCATCCCCTCCGCAGCGATCATCGCAGGACGGTCCTCGGGGGCCAGCGCCGCGCCGGCTTCACGATAAAATGCGCGAGCGCGCCCCGCCTCGAACTCCATCAGTTGATTAAACCCGGGCGTATACGCGGATTGCAGAATTTCGTCCTCGCTAACATCGAAACGTTCAAGGTCTTCCCGAGGGATATAGATCCGGCCGCGCGCCGCGTCTTCACGCACGTCGCGGAGGATGTTAGTCAACTGAAAGGCGAGTCCCAGCCGCTCGGCGTAAGTGCGGGTGGCGGGATTGCGATAACCGAAGATCTCGATGCAAATAAGTCCAACCGCAGACGCGACCCGCCGGCAATAGAGGCGCAGTTCCTCGAAACTGGCGTAGCGCTGGCGCGTGAGGTCCATTTCGACGCCGTCGATCACTTCCTCGAAGTACCGTTGCGGTATGTTGAAGCGATACACGTTGGCGGCCAGCGCGCGCGACACCGGCCGCTCGGCGGCGCCCGCGTAAACCCGCTGCAACTCGTCGCGCCAGCGCTCAAGCAGCAGCGCCGGCGCCGCGGCCCCGCCGTTATCGGCAATATCGTCAACGAAGCGGCAGAAGGCATACACCGCGTAGAGGGCGCGGCGGCGTTCTGCCGGCAGCAGCATAAATGCGTAATAAAAGTTCGACGAGGACAGCCGCGTCACTTCCGCGCAGTGCGCATAGTCGGCTTCCAG
>JBOHWF010000052.1:0-7685 GCA_050736455.1 Binataceae bacterium (SeqCode)
GGCCGAACACCACCAGCATCATGATCAGGATCATCGTGACCGAGACATCGAACAGCGGAATCGCAAGAATCCGCAAGTCGATAATCGGTTCGGGGAAACTCAGCTCGCGAATCGCGAGGAGGACCAGCGCCAGCACCGCGATACCGATAAAAGCCCAGACCCAGGTGGCCGCAAACCAGTCCGAGCGCTGCCCGCGGTCGAGCACGATCTGCAACAGCCCCAGGCCGAGCGCCAGATAGATGATGCCGGGATAATCGATACGGCGCGCAGCCGCCTGCGACTTGCGAATATGCTCGGGGTCGTGCACGAAAACGATCACCATGATCGCGGCGAAAATCCCGATCGGCAGGTTGATATAAAAATTCCAGCGCCAGGTCCAGTTGTAAGTGATCCAGCCGCCGAGCGTCGGCCCGATCATCGGCGAGGTCAGCAGCCCCATACCCCACACCGCCATCGCCAGCCCCTGCTCTTCGGGCGGGAAGGTTTCCATCATGATGGCTTGCGAGGAGGGAATCATCGCGGCGCCGGCCGCGCCCTGCAGCAGGCGGAAAATTACCATCTCGACCAGCGAGGTCGCGGCGCCGCACAACCCAGACGTTACGACAAAGGCGATCACCGACAGGACAAAATAGCGTTTGCGCCCGAAGCGCGCGGAAATCCAGCCGGTCAGCGGGATCATGATGCCGTTGGCGACGAGATAGCTGGTGAGGATCCAGGTGACCTCGTCGCGGCTGGCCGAAAAACTCCCTTGCATATGGGGTAGCGAGACGTTGACGATCGAGGTATCGAGCACTTCGAGCGTCGCCCCGAGCATCACGGCGACCGCGATCAGCCATTTGTGCGTCGCCGGCTTGCCGGGGACATCGATGCCCTTGAGCTCGAGCGTACTCGGTGTCGTGGATGAAGCCATCTCAGGAGCGCTCTGGCTTAATGATCAGCGATCTTCTTGCGAAAACAAAGCAGCGGCCGAGCTCGATACCCGGCCGCTGCCGCTCGATCAGTTTGTCGATGCTGAGCTGCGTGGACTCAGCTCGATGACGCGACTTTGGGCGGCTCGCCGACCTCCTCAGTCTGTACGTAGCGGGTGATGAAGCGCGGCCGAAAAGCGGAGACGAAACTCGGCAGAATAATCACGCCGGTGATCGCATTGGTGCACATCAGGAAGATCAGCAGTTCGGCCATGCGCACATGGAAATCAACGGGAGAGAAGGTCCAGATCGAGAGGCCGCCGATCATCACAAACAGCGTATTGAGCACGGCCTGGCCGGTACCGCGCATCGCAGTCGTGATCGCGTTGGTGATCTCCTTGCCGCCGATCGCTTCGTCGCGGATGGCGGCCATCGTGTAGATGCCGTAATCGATACCCAGTCCGATACCCAGTGACACAACCGGGATGGTGTCGATAGTCAGTGTGAGGTTGCGGGCATCCATATAGATAAATGCGCCGAAGTTTCCGAGCACGCTCGCCGCGATGAAAAGCAGGCCGGCGGACGGCGAGCGGAATTCGATCGCGCAACAGATGCCGACGGCGATCAAGGTCAGGGTCAGATTGAAGAAATCGGTCCGTTTGAGCACCTGGTTCGCCGCGGCGTAGAGCCCGGCAATTCCGCCCAGGTACGCGACATCCACGTGGTTCACGGTCGGATCGGTCGCGACGTGAGTCTTGGTAAAATCATCAATCTCGTTGAGCACACGATTCAAGGTGTCGTACGTGTGATCGCGCAAGAGCACGCGCACGCAGCTCGCCGTCGCCAGCGAGGTGGGAATAAAACGCTCCATCTCACCTGGGGCGGTGCCTGAGAGGTACAGATACCAGAGATTGCCCGAGAGCTGGACGGTATCCGGCACGCGCAGAAATTTCGGATTCGCGTAGTGGAACATCTGGTTGAACGGCTTCTCGATGTCCGACGCGAATGAAATCACTTGCAGGACGTTGGGATCGCGCTCGCGCAGGTAGTAGCGCAAATCGTCGGCCAGGCGCAGCGGATCCGGACCCAGCGACGACTGCGGATCGGGATAGCCCGGGGTTTGTAGCACCACCCAGCCCTCATCGACCGGGAACGATTGGGCGATCTGCTGGATATCGCGGTTGACCTTCGAATCGGGCCGGTAGAGCGGCGTCCCGACGGTCCGATAGCCAATCTCGGCGCGCTGTCCGGAGACCAGTCCGAAGACGAGGAAGGCCGCGGCGCCCCACAAGAGGATCGTGCGCGCCGCGCCCGGATGCACCGGGAAGGTAATGAAGTTGCGCAGGAAGCGATCCATCAACCCTTCGAGGCCGCCCGCCAGATGCTCGTCGATCTTGCCCTCCAGTGCGGGCGGCGGCAGATAGCTCATCACGATCGGCTGGAACACGAAGACCATCAGCAGACTCGAGGCGACCCAGACCGCGCCGGTCAGCGCGATATGATGAAGTACCGGGATACCGCTGAACGAGACGAAGATGATGCCGAAGATGTCGGCGAGGATCGAGACCAGGCCCGGCGGCAGCATCAGGTTGGTCGTGTTAACCACGGCGGTATGGACGTCGCCTGCGGTCTTCTCGATCTCACTATAGAAGCGGCGTTGCCACTGGATACCGTGACTGACGTCGCGCGCCGTGAGAATGAACGGAATGACCAGCATCACCGGATCGAGCTGGAAGCCGATGATGCCGGTGAAGCCCATGCCCCACAGCGCGGAGCAGGTTCCGGTCATCAACGGCGCCCACCAGCGGGCGATGCCGCGGATACCGTAGTAATGCACCAGGACGATGACCACCAGCGAGAGGATGATAATCGCGAGCAAGCGCGGCAAATAGTGATAGCCCCAGCCGCGCACGATCGGTTCGCCGGCGACGAAGATGCGGTTGTTCGCATCCTGATTATCATTGATGATTTTCTGAACGTCCTTGAAAAACTCCGCGTAGTTGATCTCGGCGTCGTTGAAGGAGGCCGTCACGATGGCGCTCTTGAAATCGCTGCTCACCAGTTGCCGCAGCGAGTCCTGATGCACGATCACTTTGTTCTTGAGCTGGGCGACCCCATCGGCGGTTTTCGGGACGTCGGGAAACATGTACGGCTTGCTGATCAGCGCGCCGGACTCGGCTTCGACGTAATTGACGCGGAACGACGCGAGCGAAAACACTTCTTCGTGATTGACGCCCGGCAGACTGTCCATCGCCTGGGTAAGACTCTGCAGCTTTTTCAGCGTCGTCTCGTTGAAAATGTCGCCATCGCGGACGCGCAACATGATCGCCAGGGTCTCAGCGCCGCCGAAGGAACGCTGATATTTCTCATTGAGCAGAATGTACTTGTGATAGCTGGGAAAGAAATCGACGAAGCGCGTACCGACCTGAACCCGCGACGACGCATAGACCATGAAAACGGTCACCAGCGCGAGCAGCAACCCGATCGGTGCGCGAAAACGCAGGATGATTTTGCCAACATTAAAAGATGAGTGTTCCATTATCACTGTTCAATTCGCCCGCACTGGGGCCGTGTTGCGGACGTTCCAGGCACTCCAGTGCTGGCCGCCATCTTCGCTTCGCATAATCGTGCCTGACATGCCCACCGCCAGCCCCAGATGGGGTGAAAAGGCCAATCCAGTAATCGCGTTTGAGGTCGCGCTTTGCGCTGGCAGAACCTCACCGCGCACGAGGCGCGCGGCAATCCCGTCTTGACCGCCGATGTAGAGTTCGCGCGAGTCACCGGCCGGCCGCGCGGTGGCGGCGTAAAACGAGTGGTGCTGCCCGGCGAGGGCGCCGGCTTTCCAGGTCTTGCCGCCGTCCGCGGTGGTCATATCCTCGCCATTAAGGCCGAGAATGAGGCCGTTGGAGGCATTCTCGAAGGCGATCGCGAAAAACGGATCAGAGGACAAATCACGCTTGCCGCCGGTCTGCAAGCTCCAGCTCTTGCCGCCGTCGGTGGTGCGCAGGGTGGTGGAAAATTCGCCGACCACCCAGCCATTATTTGGATCGGTGAAAGCCAGATCGAAAAAGATGATGTCCTGATCGAACTTGTACGCATTCCACGTCGCGCCGCCGTCGGTGGTACAGAGGACGACGCCGTGTTCACCCGCGGCACAGGCCTTTTGCCCATTCACCGCAGCAATCTTTAACAGCGCCGAGTTCTGCTTTGACTCCTCCAGCTTCCAGGTGGATCCGCGATCGTCCGAATGAAAAATCACCCCGCCGTCGCCGACGGCCCAGCCGTTCGCCCCATCTGGCGCGAAGGCTACGCTGTACAGGTCGTAGAATTTAGGGCCTTTGCTCAATTGAACCCGCGTCCAGGTGCGGCCGTGATCGTCCGAGGTCATCACCAGACCCTTGTCGCCGACGATCACCGCGCGTTCGGAGGGCAGGATGGCGACGCCAAAGTAGTTTTCCCAAGTGCGATCGCGTCCCGAAGTTGCGTTGGCCGGGACGCCTTCCGCGCGGCTCACCCGGGGTGAAAACCCCAGCCATATGGCCGCGCACAGCGCCACGATCCAGCCCGCAGGCGCGCCCTCGAAAATCCGACAATATCCCCTGATCATCCGTACTCCTCGGTTTCGACGAGTGTTTCCACCTCGGATTCCCCCGGGCGCAAGGCAGAGCTCTCGTTCGAACCGGTTGACTCTTACCTTTCCGCGTCCCTTTGCGTCAAGGTTACGAACTCATTATCCGGAACGTTCCCTGGAGGTTGCGGGAAACGCAGTTTGATAGCCGCATTTATTCACGCAACCCCCCGATAATTCATGGTTCTGAGAAGAACCCTCCGACCTGAATTGACGATTCTTCCGATAGTGTGAACATGCCGACCTGACGCAGGTGCGACTGTTGCACGAGTTTCGGCCAGAGTTTTGCCGGCTCGGGGCTGAAGACCAGATCGACATCGACCGGCAGGATTTCCCACGCGCCCTGCTTGATCTCGCTGCGTAGTTGATCACGCGACCACTGCGCACGCCCGAGGAAGAGCCGCTTATCGGCTGGCGCGAAGGGCTTGGTCAGCAGCCCCGCGATCGCACCCATACCCGCCGCCGCATACAGATGGTTTGCCAGGCGGGTCGCGCCACCCGCGGGATGGTCGCCGCGCATTAGCAGGATCGGCTCGGTATAATCCACCGGTCCGCCAAAGTAGGCCTTTTCACTCGGATGCTGGAGCCCATCCACTTCGCGAAACACGTCACCGACGGTGACCGGCGTGGGCTTGTTGACGATGAAGCCTGCAATCAGCGGGATTTGCGACGCCGACGGCAGTATGAGGATGACGGACTGCTGGAAGATCGGGTCAGGCAGGTCAGGAGTGGCGACGAGAAAGTACGGGTCGGAAGCGATCGTCGGCAGTGGTGCTGCGAACGAACGGCTGGCGACCAGCAGCGCACCGGCGAGAACGCTCGTCAGCACCGATTGGCGATGGCTCGACCTCAATGTACTACCTCGGCTATGCAATTTCTGCGGCCTGATGCGGATGATAGCCCGATCGCGTTTCCGAGGAAAAAGCCCCGCGCACATGCAGGCCCATGGCATGACGGCCGCGGCGAACGGCGATTCATGCATCAAGCAGTGATGATCGCGAAAGCCGCGTCCCATGAGTAGTTGGCGACGATGGCTCGGACCGTACGGGAAGCCGCGCGTTGCGCTCGTCCTGCCGCTCGGCTTTGCCAGCGGCCTGCCCCTGCTGCTAACTTTCTCGACCCTCTCCGCCTGGCTGGCGACGGTCGGCGTCAGCCGCACCGCGATCGGCGCCTTCGCACTCATCGGCACGCCCTACGCATTCAAATTCGTCTGGTCGCCATTGCTGGATCGCTTGCCGCCGCCGATTCCGCTCGGACGGCGGCGCGGATGGGGCGTCACCATCCAGCTCGCGCTCATCGCCGCGGTGATCGCGCTCGGGCGATCCGATCCCCGCCGGCACCTCACGGCGACCGCGATGCTGGCGCTGGCCGTGGCGTTTCTCTCGGCCAGTCAGGACATTGTCATCGACGCCTGGCGGGTCGAGATACTGCCGCTGGAGGAGCAAGGTCCGGGCGCGGGCATGATTCAGGCCGGGTATCGGATCGCGATGCTGGTCTCGGGCGCCGGCGCGCTCCTGATCGCGGATCGTGCGGGCTGGTTCGCGGCCTATGCGACCATGGCCGCACTCCTGGTCGTCGGGTTGATGGTGTTTTTGTTCGGCCCCGAACCGTCACCGCCGCTCGCAGTGCGCAGCCAGGAAAGCGCCAGTGGCTGGATCGCCGCCCGCCGATGGCTGGCGAGCGCGGTCGTCGCGCCGTTCGTCGACTTTACGCTGCAGCCGCGCTGGGGCGTGATCCTGCTGTTTGTGATCGGTTTCAAGATCGGCGAGGCGCTGGCCGGCGTGATGGCGACCCCGCTCTATATCGCGCTCGGCTTCTCGCTGTCTGAGATCGCCGCAGTCTCGAAGTTGGTCGGCTTCGTGGCGACGCTCGTCGGCTTGCTCGTCGGCGGGATCATCTGCACGCGGCTCGGCTTGATCCGGGCGTTGCTGGTCTGCGGATTGCTCCAGTCGGCCGGCAATCTGTTCTACGTACTGCAGGCCCTGGAGGGCCATCGGCTCGACTATCTCGCGCTGTGCGTGGCCGTCGAGAACCTGACCAGCGCGATGGCGGGCGCCGCCCTCGTCGCTTATCTCTCAAGCCTCTGCTCGCCCGCCTTTACCGCGACACAGTACGCTCTGCTCTCCTCGCTGGCGGCGGTCGGACGAACCGTGATCGCGTCCTCCGGCGGATTACTAGCCGATCACCTGGGCTGGGTGCGGTTTTTTCTGCTCGCGACCGTGGCGACGATTCCGGCGCTGGTCCTGCTCATCTGGATCGGGTGGGAGTCTGCGCGGGAGCAGGCGTCGGGCCGCCGAATTACCTCGTCCTCGAGCGGGGCGTGATCGCGGCCGGTCACTTGCCGATGAAGTTGCCGGGACGCCGCTCGGCGACGGCTTTGACCCCTTCTTTGTGATCTGCGGTCTTCATCAGCCAGGACTGCTCGCGCAGCTCGTGGCGGGTCTGCGCCTCGACCGTATCCGCCAGCTTGTCGCGCATCGTCGCGCGCGTCGAGATAATCGCGAGCGGCGCGCTCTCGGCGATCTCGGCCGCCAGCGCGTGCGCGTCGGCGCGCAGGCGCTCGAGCGGCGCGAGCTGATCGGCCAGTCCCCACGTTACCGCAGTCTCGCCGTCGATCCGGCGCCCCGACAAAAACAGCAGCGACGCCCGCTGCGTCCCGATCAGCCGCGGCAGGGTGTAGGTCAAGCCGAAACCCGGATGGATGCCGATCTTGACGAAATTCGCGGCAAAGCGCGCCTCGGGCGCGGCGACGCGAAAATCCGCCACCAGCGCCAGCCCAAGCCCGCCCCCGATAGCCGCGCCCTGGATCGCGGCCACCACCGGCTTCTTGCAGCGAAAGAGCCGCACCGCTTCGAGGTAGAGCGGGTTGCTGCCGGTCGGCGTCTGGCTCTGATTGAGCGGGTTGCTCTCGGGCCGGCTCTGGAAATTCGCGCCGGCGCAGAACGACTTGCCTTCGGCGGCCAGCAGGATTCCCCGGCAGGCGGACTCCTGGTCGAGCGCCTCGAAGGCGTCCGCGATGTTACGAATCAGGGCGTCATCGAAAAAGTTGTGCGGCGGCCGGTGAATCTCGACGGTCGCCACGTAATCGCTGCCGATCTCGACGGTCACATCGCCATACTTGCTCATCGCTTCACCGGCTCCTGCAAAAG
>JBOHWF010000053.1:0-20539 GCA_050736455.1 Binataceae bacterium (SeqCode)
GACTTCGACCAGCACTTCGCCGTCAGGGAAGCGGCTGACCTCGGCCTGGCCGAGCTTCACCTCCAGATGCCCGGCGACTTCACGGGCCAGCGCGGGATTCGAGTTCCCCGTGAAAATCTCGAGTTCATCCTTGGTTCGCTCGGGCATCGGCCTCCCTCCGATTCGCTAAAATTCTTAACGCAGCTCCAGTCCGCGGCCCAGTCTCATCTCCGGCTGAGCCTCGCGGACTCGGCCACCCACCGAAGGCGCGGCGCAAGTCAATCCGCCGAGTCTCATTTGGAACGCACTTCGCAGACTCATTTGCTCGTTCCGCTTCGCTCCACTGGCGCTCGCCTGCTCGGCGCCGCTCCATGGGGCGGCGGAGTCTGCGAGGCGCAGTCGAATACGACTCCGCCTAGCGTTATGGCTGGGCGGGAAGGACTCGAACCTTCGAATGCCAGGTCCAAAGCCTGGTGCCTTACCAGCTTGGCGACCGCCCAGTGCGATTGCCCCTCAAGCTTGCGGTGATGTCTCAGGTCGCGCAAGGAAGCTGCTACAGCTTGCTTTTATCCCCTCGAAATTACTGATGTTATTGGGCAGAGCGTCGAGCTGTCAACGTTAAGGGGTTCGGCGGCGCTGGTTCAGTTTGAACCGTAGCAAAACCATCACTAACGATTATAGAACGGCGAGGACGGCATGACACAGAACGCGATCTTCGGTCCCTTTTTCGCGACGGTGTTTCTGACGCTTGTGGTCTGGGTTTACATGTACGTTAGACGCATCAGTTTCATCACGCGCAAAAAGATCAGTTCGAAGGATCTCGCCGTGTCCGGCGCGCTCGCTCAGCTCTCCCCACCGGCTGTCGCCAATCCGTCGGACAATCTAAAGAACCTGTTCGAGATTCCGGTGATTTTCTATGCCCTTGCGCTTTACCTCTTCATCACCAAGCAAGTGGACACGGTATACGTCGATGCGGCATGGCTCTTCGTGGTTTTTCGTGTGTTGCACAGCGCGGTTCACTGCACGTTCAATCTCGTGATGCTGCGGTTCTACCTGTATCTGCTCTCCACCCTCGCGGTCTGGTTCATCGCGATCCGCGCCGCACTTGCATATTTCTGCGCGTAGCTTGCTCTCGCGACAAAACCGAACCAGCGCCATCTTGAGAGACCCTTCTCGCACCTGCTCGATTCTGTAAAGCTTCTGAGGGGCGAGTTGGCCGCGAAGACTCGCAGCAGCCGGGGCGATTCGCCGGGAGATTCACAATGATACGCGCGGGCGCAGGTTATTCGGTCGCACCTAATCCACGGACGGCGGCCGTCGAGGCGACGCAGGCAGCGCTGCGCCAGGCGGGCCTGCGCACCGCCGACGCCGTTATCTGTTTTGCCAGCAGCAAACACGGGGCCGCTTTCCCGCTGCTGGTGCGCACCGTAGGTGAGGTCGCCGGCGCCGCCGAGGTCGCTGGATGCGGCAGCGTCGGCGTGATTGCCGGCGGCCGCGAGATCGAGTCGGGTCCCGGCGTCGCGGTGCTGGCCTTCGGCGCCGAGGAGATCGCGGTGTCGCGGTTTTTCGTTCCCCAGCTGCGCCGGCGTTCGCGTGAGGCCGCACTCGAGCTGGCCGCCGCGGTCCGCCCGCGACTCGGCGCCAACAATCTGCTCTGCCTGTTCGCCGACACCTACAACCTCGAGCCCGAGGCGTTTATCGCGACGCTGGCGGCCGAGCTGCCGGGCGTCACGCTGGTTGGCGGCGGCGCCAGCGAGGATGGCGCGATCGGCGAGACCTTTCAGTTCTGCGGCGACGTGGTCAGCTCGAATTCGGTCTCCGCGATGCTCCTGGCGGGCGAGTTCCACGCCAGCGTCGGCGCCGCGCTGGCCTGCGCGCCGATTGGGCCGATCCATCGCGTGACCAAGGCACGCGACAATATCATCCTCGAACTCGACGATCGGCGGGCCTACGACGTCTTCGCAGAGGCGGCCGGTCCGTTGATGAGCGATCTGCAGCGGGCCGCGGCGTTCGTGTTTCTCGGGGTGCCGGTGGCGCGCACCGCGGAGCGGCTGGAGCGCGGCGGCTTCTATGTGCGCAACATCACCGGCGCGAGCGCCGAGCACGGCGCGATCGCGGTTGCGCATCGTCCCGCGCCCGGCGATCGGGTCGGCTTCGTCCTGCGTGACGCGGAACGCTCGCGCGGCGAACTCAAGGCCATGCTCGAAACGCTGAGCGCGCCGGGCCGGCCGACGCCGGCGTTTGGCCTTTACTTCAACTGCGTCTCACGCGGTTCCGGACTCTATAGCCTCCCGGATCACGATTCCGCCTATATCGGCCAGCACTTCGGCGATCTCCCCATCGCCGGGCTTTTTACCGGCTTCGAGATCGGCCCGCTCGCCGGCGCCGCCGGACTGCTCCAGTACAGTGGCGTGCTCGCGCTGATTTCAGCCAAGGAATACTAGAGCGGAGCCGCCAGTGGAGCGCGAAGCGGAACGAGCAGGCGAGTCTGCGAGCTGCGTCAAAATTCTTGGCTAGTGGAGCGCGAAGCGGAACGAGCGAGCGAGTCTGCGAGCCGCGTCAAAATTCTTGGTTAGTGGAGCGTGGAGCCGGTACTGCAAACCGAAGCGCGCGTCCCTTGCAGTCGCGCGCGTGATAGTGGTTAGCTGATCCCCGATCATCGCGCCGGCATAACCCGAATCCGAGCCGGACGAAAACGGAGGCGAGCGACCTTGGATTTTGGCTTTTCCGAAGAACAAGAGATGTTGCGCGACGCGGCCAAGCGGTTCCTCGCCGACAATTGTTCGACCAAATTTGTCCGCCAGATGATGGCTGATCCGACCGCCCATGACGCCGCCTTCTGGAGCAAACTCGTGGGCCAGGGCTGGCCCGGGCTGCTGATTCCCGCGCAATACGGCGGGACCGACGGTACTTTCCTGGATATGACCGTGATCGTGGAGGAGCTCGGCAAGGCGCTGATTCCTGGGCCATTTTTCGCCGCCGCGATGCTCGGCGCGCCGGCCTTTATCGAGGGTGGTTCCGACGCCCTGAAAAAAGAGTTCCTGCCCAAAATGGCCGAGGGCAAGTTTATCGCCACCGTCGCGATCGCCGAGGCCGCGGGCCGCTTCGACGCCGGTGGGATCGAGCTCAAGGCGGCGAAGAAAGGCGCGGGCTATACACTGACCGGCGAGAAATTTTTCGTCCCCGACGCCCACGTCGCCGACGCGATCGTGGTTGCCGCGCGCACCGGCGCCGGCGCAGGTCCGGATGGGATCACGCTGCTCTGCGTCCCGACCATGGAAAAAGGCGTCACCGTCACGCAACTCAAGACCGTCGATATGACGCGGCGCGTATGCCATGTGAAGTTCGACAACGTCCAGACTGACATCGTGATTGGGAAGGAAAATGAGGGCTGGACGGTGCTCGGGCGAGTGCTCGACGTCGCCACCGCCGCGCTTTCAACCGAGATGGTCGGGACGGCGCAAAAGGCGCTCGACATCGCGGTCGAGTACGCCAAGACCCGCGTCCAGTTCGGCAAGCCGATCGGGTCGTTCCAGGCGATCAAGCACAAGTGCGTCGATATGATGGTCGCGGTCGAGAACGCCCGCTCGTTGGCCTACTACGCCGCCTGGACGGTCGATGAGCGCGTCCCCGAAGCGGCTACTGCCGTCCCGATGGCGAAGGCTTACGCCTCCGACATGGCGAAAAACGTCACGTCCGAAGCAATTCAGGTCCATGGCGGTATCGGCTTCACCTGGGAGCATGACATGCACCTCTATCATCGGCGCGCGCTCGCCGGCGAGGCCAATCTCGGCAACGCCCCCATCCATCGCGAGACCGTGGCGAAATCGCTGCTGAGCTAAGCCTTCCACAGAATAAAAGCGTGGGGCGGCCTCGTATAGGCGCGCCCCATAGTTGCCGACCCGATCGACCTCGGCAGCGGCCGACGTTGATCCACAGTCACCGCATGATTTGCGCCAGACCGCCTGGACTGCCGTACTTGACCCCATCGAAATATTCTTTCGGCGTATTTACATCGATATAGGGCTTGCGCTTCCAGGGATTGCCAAAGCCGGACCACAGCGTTTCATGCCCGTTTTGAAAATCCATCGCCATCGAGGAGACCCCGTCCCACATGCGACCCATGCCCGGCACGTCGCCTGCGTCGTTGTAGTAGGCGATCGCCTTCCACAGCTTGTGATTCGAGTCGAACAAATCAACCCAGTTGCCGAGCCAGTGCTCGCGATCCGCGTAGATGATCCGACTCGAGTAGCAGTAGCCAGCGGCCTCGCTCGGAATCCGATGGACGTCGTCGATCGCATGGTCGCGGACTTCCCACTTGCCCCATGACGGCATCGGAAAACCCAGCGGCATGAAGTAGTGGTCGGGGAAATTCGCGCCGTCCTGGTTGAAGTGCGAGAGCGTCAGGATTTTGCGATCGCCGAGAAAATCGCCGGTGTAGATCGAGGTGCTGCCGTTGAACCCGTTGGCCTTGGCGTCGTCGTAGGACCAATCGTAGCCGAAGACCGGCGAGCAGCGGGCGGTGCTGGCGAGGCGTAGTGAACGGCGTAACGCCGGCACGAAGACGTAGGTGTCGGGAAACGGATTTTTTTCCTGATCGTTGTAGAAAAGTTCGAGTGACGCAGTATAGCGCGCCTGCTCGGGCGACTCCTCCATCAGCCATTCGGTGTACCAGGTACCCGGTGCGTACTTCAGGCTCTCGGGCGGGATACCGGGGTCCGTAACATAGTCGCTCCAGCGATAGACAACATCGAGCGTGGTTCGATTGACGTTGCCGTAACGATCATTGGCCCACACCGAGCCATAGTTGTCCGGGCTGTTCACATACATCTGCGGGCCGCTCGGCCAGAAGACGTTTGCCAGGACCTTCCAGCCTTTGTACGGCTCCGCCGGGTTCGGAAACGGGGTACCGCCATGATAGTTGTGCAGCACATAATGGCCGTTGGGCAGCAGCTCGACCGAGGTCTGCCCGCCATACTTCTCCGTGGCGTCAACCCAGCTCTTCAGCAGGAAGTCATGCACCGCCGGCCCCACATCGATCTCGACATCCGCCGGCATCTTCCAGAAGTATTTGCCCTCGAACAGCGCGATCATGCCCAGCGGCATGAACTGCCTGTATTGCTGCCAGTTAGCCATGGTAATCTTCGCGCCAACCGGCGGCGCGCCCTGGTTGGCCGAATCTTTCAACCATGCGTCGACTGCGCTGCGATCGGTGGAAAACTGCGACCATCCGAGCGAAGGCAACAGAGCGATTATCAGCCCCATCGCCATTAACCGGCCGAGAGATTTCAACATAATCTGCTCTCCCCAACTGGTTGAGGCCCTGCCGAACTCCCAAAGGTTCGTGGCAGAGACGATCTTCGGTCCCCGCGAAACTCCCTCATCCGTCAAACCAATCACGCCGACCTTTAGTCGGCTCCGGAGGAGTTTACACGGCCTAAGAACCTGGCCGTCAGTTTTCGCTTCTTCTCCTTTTGACGCTCGATCAAATCCTCCGGCGATCGTCTCAGGCGCCAGATTTACTTATAAACTTTACCACATTTGCTTATATTTCGTTAACTCGCTGCGGTCAGAATTGGTTCCCCGCCAGGTCCCGTCGGAGGCCAGCCGGGTGGGGCGCGCCCGCCACCCAGGCGGAGCGTAGCGCAGCCGAGCGAGCGAGTCTGCGAGCCGCGCATTTGAAGTAAAGTCGCGCCACAAATGCAAGGGGCGGATCCTGATGGACCCGCCCCTTGGTTACCAACCCGCGTCGCCGCGGGCCGCACTCTAGCCGGTCGTTAACGCATGATCATCTGGAGACCCGACGGGCTGCCATACCTCACGCCGTCCATGAACTCTTTTGGCGCCTGTTGATTGATGTACGCTGCCCTCTTGTGCGGGTTCCCATATGACGACCAGATCGTCATGTGCTGGTTCTGAAAATCGATCGCCTGCGAAGACGGGATTTCGTTCCAGCTTTTGCCCAGACCAGGGACCTCGCCGACCGTGTTGTAATAGGAGATCGACTTCCACAGCTTCTTATTCGAGTCGAACAGGTCGACCCACTCCGCTCCCCACAGCTCCCGGTCGGCGTACACGATGCGGCTGGAGTAGCAGTATCCGGACGCCTCGCTCGGAATGCGATGGACGTCATCGATCGCCATGTTACGGGCTTCCCATTTGCCCCACGACGGCTTGGGGAAGGCTGCCGTCATGAAGTAGTTGCCGGGGAAATCGGCGCTTTGTGCGAAATCGCCGGTGACCATGGTCAGAATCTTACGATCGCCGAGGAAGTCGCCAGTGTAGATTGACGTGCTGCCATTAAAACCGTTGAACTTCGCGTCGTCATAGGTCCAGTCCCAACCGAACACCGGCGAACAGCGCGCCGTGCTGGCAAGACGCAACGAGCGGCGAAGGGCGGGCACGAACACGAACGTATCCGGGTAGGGATGCGCTTCCTGATCGATGTAGAACAGGTTGAGCGAGGCCGTATAGCGCGCCTGCTCGGGCGACTCCTCCATCAAATATTCAGTGAACCAGGTGCCTGGCGCATAGGTCGCAGTCTCGGGGAAACCCGGATCGGTGTTGTATGAACTCCACCGATACACGACGTCGAGCGCGGTCGCATTGATCGTGCCGTAGTGATCGAGCGCCCAGATGGTTCCGTCGTTATCTGGCGTTTTGACGTACATGGACGGGGCATATGCGAAGAACACATTGGCCAGGATTTTCCAACCCTTGTACGGCTCCTGTGCATTGGGAAACGGCACCCCGCCATGATAGTTCTTGAGCACAAAGTGGCCGTTGGGCAGCACCTCGACCTGATTCTGCCCGCTGTACTTCTCGGTCGCATTCGCCCAGCCTTTGGTCACGTAGCCGTAGTGGGTTGGTCCGACGTCCATTTCGGCGTCGGATGGCAGCTTCCAGTAATATTTGCCCTCCCACAGCTTCTGCATGCCGACGGGCATAAACTGCTTGTACTGCTGCCAGTTGGCCATCGTGATCTTGGTTCCGATCGGCAGATCGCCCTGATTCGCAGAAGCCTTGATCCACTGATCGATTTCGCTGCGGTCGGTCGACTGCGACCATCCCAGCGCGGGCAATAAGGATATTATCAGCCCGATTGCCATTAACCGGCCCAGACACTTAAACATGTGTCTCCTCCCTTTTGTCGGTTGAGGCCTTGGCGAACTCTCGTAAAGTCCCGGCAAGGCGGTCTGCAGTCACGCGCGGAAATCGCCTCATGCAACTCTAGTCTTTCTCACGCTCCGGACAGTTATACGGATAAAAAAAATCAACTGTCAATCCCGACATTCCCCCTTTCGGCGCCATCGCGAACCCCCTGCGGCGGCCAGTGACGTCAGATCAACAGATCGATCCGCGACTCTCTAACTCGCTCGCATTCGGATCGGTTCCCGAACTGCTCCGGGCGCTGAAATAGATGGCGCGCGCCTCACACTCGGCGAGCTTGCGAGCCGAGCGAGCGAGTCTGCGAGCCGCGCATCTGAAGTAAAGTCACGCCACAAATGCAAGGGGCGGATCCTGATGGACCCGCCCCTTGGTTACCAGCCCGCATTGCCGCGGGCCGCACTCTAGTCCGTGGTTAACGCATGATCATCTGGAGACCCGACGGGCTGCCGTACTTCACGCCGTCGAGGTATTCCTTCGGAGCATTCATCCCAAGGTAAGGCTTCTCCTTCTTGTCGTTGCCGAAGCCCGACCAAACCGTCTCATGCTCGTTCTGGAAATCCATCGCCATCGAGGAGACGCCGTCCCAGCTATGCCCGAGCGTCGGGACGTTGTCCGCCGCATCATTGTAGTAGGCAATCGCCTTCCACAGCTTGTGGTTCGAGTCGTACAGATCGACCCAGTTGCCATTCCAGTGCTCCCGATCGGCGTAGAGTATGCGGCTCGAGTAGCAGTAGCCCGCCGCTTCGCTCGGGATGCGGGTCACGTCGGCGATCGCGTGCGGACGCTGTTCCCATCCGCCCCAGCTCGGCTTCGGGAATCCGAGCGGCATGAAATAACCGGTGGGGAAGTTGGAGCCGTCCTGATTGAAGTGCGCCAGGGTCAGGATTTTGCGGTCGCCCAGGAATTTGCCGGTATAGATCGAGGTGCTGCCGTTGAAACCATTGGTCTTGGCATCGTCGTAGGTCCAGTCGAAACCGAACACCGGCGAGCAGCGGGCAGTGCTGGCCAGACGCAGCGAACGGCGCAGCGCCGGTACGAACACGTAGGTATCCGGGAACGGATGGGCTTCCTGATCGTTGTAGAACAGGTTGAGCGACGCCGTGTAACGCGCCTGCTCCGGCGATTCCTCCATCAGCCATTCGGTGTACCAGGTGCCCGGCGCATACTTCAGCGTCGTCGGGAAATTCGGATCGGTGATGAAGTCGGTCCAGCGATACACGACGTCAAGTTTGGTCTGATTGACGTTGCCGTAGCGATCCAGCGCCCACACGGAGCCGTTATTGTCGCCGACTGCGTTCACGTAAACCGCCGGCTGGTAACCCCAGAAGGTGTTGGCCAAGACTTTCCAGCCCTTGTTCGGCTCTTGCGGATTCGGGAAAGGCGTACCTCCGTGATAGTTGTGAATCACGTAATGGCCATTGGGCAGGACTTCCACAGTGGTTTGCGCCCCATACTTTTCGGTCGCATCCAGCCAGCTCTTCGGCAGAGCGTTATACTTCGGCGTCGTAACGTCAATCTCGGTATCGGCAGGCATCTTCCAAAAATACTTGCCTTCCCACAGCTTATCCATGCCGAGCGGCATCGCGTACTGGAACTGCTGCCAGTTGGCGGCAGTAATCTTGGTGCCGATCGGAATCTCCGGCTGACTCTCGGACGCCTTGATCCAAGCGTCCATTTCGCTGCGGTCGGTCGACGACTGCGACCAACCCAGCGCGGGCAATAGGGCAATAACCAGCCCGATTGCCATTAAGCGGCCCAAACACTTCATCATGTTCTCTCTCCCCTGTCGGTTGAGGCCTCGGCGAGCTGTCACAAAGATCGCGGCAAGGCGGTTTCCGGTCCCCACGAGCTAACCTTGAGCAAAACGGCGTTTAGCCGCCCCCGGAGGTGGTTATACGAACAAAAAAAATCCGCTGTCAATGTCGCGGTTTTTCCTCCTTTCGGCGCCCACTCAAACCCCTCCGGCGGCCACGGGCGTCGGATTACCCCATGATCGCTTAACTCGTCGCCGAGCCGATCGGTTCCCGCGCTGGGTCCACGTACAAAGTGAAGGGGCGGGCCTCAATCGGCCCGCCCCATGCTTATCGACCTCGTTGCCGAGGCGACGTTCGGTCGGTGGTTAACGCAGGATCATCTGCAGACCGGATGCGCTGCCGTACTTGACGCCGTCCAAGTATTCCTTCGGCGCGTTAATCCCCAAATAGGCCGTCGCACGATTACCGGTATTCGGGGAATAGATGGTCTCATGCTCGTTCTGGAAGTCGATGGGCATCGAGGAAACCCCGCCCCACTCATGGCCATAGTGCGGAACGTCGACCGACTTGTTGTAGAACGTGATCGATTTCCACAGCTTGTGGTTCGAGTCGTAGAGGTCAACCCAATCCGAATTCCAGTGCTCCTTGTCCGCATAGATGATACGGCTCGAGTAGCAATAGCCGGCCGCCTCACTCGGGATGCGCTTGACGTCGTCGATCGACATGTCGCGCTGCTCCCACTTGCCCCAGCTCGGCTTCGGGAAGCCCAGCGGCATCAGATAGCCTTCGGGGAAGTTGCCGCTTTCGGTATCGAAGTGGGCCAGAGTCAGGAGCTTGCGATCACCCAGAAAGTTGCCGGTATAGATCGAGGTGCTGCCGTTGAAGCCATTGGTTTTGGCGTCATCATAGCTCCAGTCGAAACCGAACACCGGCGAGCAGCGCGCGGTGCTGGCCAGGCGCAGCGAACGGCGCAGCGCCGGCACGAACACGTAGGTGTCCGGGAACGGATGGGCTTCCTGATCGTTGTAGAACAGATTGAGCGACGCCGTGTAGCGTGCCTGCTCGGGCGATTCTTCCATCAGCCACTCGGTGTACCAGGTGCCCGGCGCATAATTCAAAGTCGTCGGGAAATTCGGATCGGTATTGAAGTCAGACCAGCGGTACACCACATCGAGCAAGGTCTGATTGACGTTGCCGTATCGGTCCAGCGACCACACCGAGCCATAGTTGTCGCCGATCGCGTTAACGTAGATCGCCGGCACGAAGGACCAAAAGGTGTTCGCCAGCAGTTTCCAGCCCTTGTTCGGTTCCTGCGCGTTCGGGAAGGGCGTACCACCGTGATAGTTGTGCATCACATAATGGCCGTTGGGCAACACCTCGACCGAGGTCTGTCCGCCGTACTTCTCGGTCGCATCGGTCCACGATTTGGGCAAAAAGTCGTGAATTACCGGGCCGACGTCAAGCTCGACGTTTTGCGGCATCTTCCAGTAGTACTTGCCCTCGAACAGCTCATCCATGCCGAGCGGCATCGCATACTTGTACTGCTGCCAGTTGGCCATCGTGATCTTGGTCCCGAGCGGAATTACGGGCTGATTCGCAGAAGCTTTCACCCACGCATCCATCTCGCTGCGGTCGGTCGATTGCGACCATCCCAGCGAAGGCAACAAGGCTACCACGAGCCCGATCGCCATCAATCGGCTCAAACACTTCAACATGTTTTCTTCCTTTAGCGAGGCCCTTGCCGAGCTTGTGCAACAGTCGGTGCGGGCAGTCTTTAGACACCGCGAAGCTCCCACAGGTGGCGCCAGGTTGCTTGGCGAGCTTTTGCTACTACTCAGACCGTCTGAAAATTGACTACTTCGATTTTCCTCCTCTCAGGGTCTCGTATTGCTAAACGATCATCGTGAGTACTCACTTGGGTATAACGCCTGCGGAGACGGATTGGTTCCCCGATCGTTTCGATTCCACGGCAGCTCGCTGCGTTGGAATTCCGGCCAACGGGCCGGAGCTTGGTGTGAACGGACAGCTCGCGCTACAATCGCGCCCGCGCGATGAAAAGGTCGGAGGATAGGTAGGCGCGATGGATCAGGCGGGAACGATTTCTCCGGCGCCGGTAGCGCATCCGGGAACCCTGAAGGTCTGGCTGCAGGCGAGCCGCGCCTTTACGCTCGGGATGCCTTTTACGAGCGTGACTGTCGGCACCTTCCTGGCGCTGTACCGCGATGCGCCGTTTTCGCTGATCCGCTATCTGGTGGCCGCCGTCGCCGCGATGCTGCTCCAGGCCGGCGCCAATCTGATCAACGATTACTACGACTTCATCAAGGGCACCGACCTCGATAACTGGGAATCGCCCGACGCCTTCGGGCCGGGGCTCGTGATTCAGCAGGGCTTGCTGACGGCGGAGCAGATCCGGGTCGGCGGCCTTGTCAGTTTCGCCGTCGGCTCGATCCTGGGCCTGGGACTGGCCTGGGTCTGCGGCTGGCCGATCCTGATCCTCGGCCTCGTCGGCGCTCTCGGCGCGTATTTCTATACCGCCGCACCGTTGAGCCTCGCCTATCGCGGGCTCGGCGATTTCATGGTCTTTGCCCTGATGGGTCCCGGCTACGTGCTCGGCGCCTATTTCGTCCAGATGGGCGCCTTCTCATCTGGCGCACTGTGGACCGGGTGCTCGATGGGCTTGCTCTGCTCGAGTCTCCTGCAGGCCAACAATCTCCGCGACATCGAAAACGATCGCAAGCACAGCAAATGGACGGTCGCCGCGCTGGTCGGACGGCGAGCCGCGATCGTCGAGCTGATTACCTGCGACGCGCTCGCCTTCCTGATCGTCATCGCGAGCGTGCTCACGCACCGCATCCCGTGGCTCTGCCTCGCGGTGATGATCACGCTCCCTCGCGCGATCGATCAGATACGGCTGGTCGCGGGCGGCGCGGACGCCACCGCCTACAACCGCGCGATGGCGCGTTCCGGACAACTGCAATTCGAGTTCGGGCTGGTGCTGGTCGCCGCCTTCATTCTCAGCCGTTTGTTCGGCTGGTGAGGAGCAGTAGAGCTTTCTTCCTTAGCGCGACGAATGCGCCGATCGCCTGCTTGTGGTCTTCCCAACGCGCTGATCGAATCGGGTCGCGCCGAGCGCTTCTTGTCGGTCACACTCGTCGTCTGTGGCGCCACATTCATTCGATGATGGCGGCGTCTGCCTCACCTGGTTCATCTGCACCATCGCCAGATAGGCATGATAACCGGCCTGCCGCGCCTGCTCGTCGAGCAGACCGATGCGACCGAAGATGTCCTCGAGCTGCTGCTCGACCGTACGCAGCCTGACCTCAAGCTCATTCTTGACGATTTTGACCTTGGCCATTTTCCCCTTTCCGTCGCTGAATATGCCTAACACGACATGTCAAGAGATAATACGTCCTTGATTATTATGCGTAACAGGCTGTTAAGTACGAGGCAATAGAGGTTGTCCCAGAATCGGACATTTTAGGCCTCACGTCGTTTAATTGTGATCATATGAGTAAAAACTAGCGAATCAAGTCTGTGAGGCGTTCGTATGGTCACACCTAATCACGGCGACGCCGATGAATTGGTGATCGCTTTCGAGCGGTCGACGAGCCTTGTAAGGTAACCGTGTCAGATCGGGCCGCGACGCTCGGCTCGAAATCGCGGTAAAAAAAGTGAAAAAGTGAAGACGAGACTGCAGAACGACCTCAAGGCCGCGATGAAGGCTGGGGACAAGCCCCGTTTGATGACGATTCGCGGGGTTCTGAGTGAAATCACCCGGCTCGAAAAGGACGTGCGCCGCGAGGCCAACGACGCCGAAATCGTGCAAATTGTGAAGCGCGAGCGCGCGCGGCGGGACGAGGCGCTCGAGTTCGCACGCAAAGGGAATCGCGCCGACCTCGTCGCGCAGAATGAGGCTGAAGCGAAGATCCTTGAGGATTATCTGCCGGCCGCGCTCGCGCCCGCCGAAATCCAGGCGGCGATCGCCGCGCAGTTAGCCGCCGGCGTCAACCAGATCGGCCCGCTGATGAAGGCGCTGCGCGAGCAGTTCGGAGCCAGCCTCGACGGCAAAATCGCGAGCGACCTCGTCAAGCAGGCACTCGCGCCAAGATAATTGGAGCATCGATGGCCGACATCCGCCCGTTCAAAATCGAAGTCTCGGAGGCCCTGCTCGAAGACCTGCGCGAACGGCTCGAGCGCACGCGCTTTCCCGACGAGGTGCCTGACACCGGATGGGAATACGGGACCAACCTCGCCTACATGAGGGAGCTCGTCGAGTACTGGCGCACCAAGTATGACTGGCGGCGCCAGGAGGCCGCGCTCAACCGCTTCGATCATTTCAAGACGAATCTCGACGGCCTCGACCTCCACTTCATCCACGCGAAGGGGCGTGGCCCGAATCCCAAGCCGCTGCTGCTCTCTCACGGATGGCCCGGGACGATTTACGAGTTCATGGAGATCATCCCGATGCTCACCGATCCGGGCGCGCACGGCGCCGACCCGGCGCAATCCTTCGACGTCGTCGCGCCGTCATTACCCGGCTACGGCTTCAGCGGTCATCCGCAAGTCCGCGCGACGAATATTCAGGCCATCGCCGAGCTGTTCCATCGGCTGATGACCGCGGCGCTCGGCTACTCGCGCTACTGCGCGCAAGGCGGCGACTGGGGCTCGGCCATCACCTCGCGGCTCGGCGAAGTGCATCGCGACGCACTCTACGGCATCCACGTCAATCTGCTGTTTGTCGGCGGCCGCACCAAACGCGAGGGCGAGCTCAGTAACGAAGAGAAGGTGTTTCTCGCCGATCTCGATCATTTCCGCCGCGAGGAGACCGGCTATCAGCAGATTCAGGGGACCAAGCCGCAGACGCTGGCCTACGGGCTCAACGATTCGCCCGCCGGGCTGGCCGCGTGGATCGTCGAGAAGTTCCGCACCTGGAGCGATTGCGGCGGCGACCTCGAGCGCCGCTTCACCAAGGATCAGCTCTTGACCAACGTGATGATCTACTGGATCACGCAGACAATAAATTCCTCGACCCGCCTCTACTACGAATCGCGGCATCATCCGTGGCGGCCCGACCCGGCCAAGCGGATCGAGACGCCGACCGCAGCGGCGCTTTTTCCCGGTGAAATTCTCAAGCCGCCGCGCCACTGGGCCGAGGCCGCCTTCAATATCCAGCGCTGGACGGTGATGCCGCGCGGCGGTCATTTCGCCGCGATGGAAGAGCCTAAACTGCTCGCCGACGACATCCGCGCCTTTTTCAGTGGGTTGAGATAGCCGCGCAGCTCTCGATCCCAGCCACAGCGTTGCGTGATGAACTCGTTCACGAGTAAAGCGCTCACCCAAACCGCCGGACTGATTCCGGTCGCCCTCACTTTTGTGGCCGCCGGCACGCTTCACTTCTGGCCGGGCTGGCTTTTCTGGCTGTCGTTTTGGGGATCGGCGATTTTGATTGGGCTTTATCTTAAGCATTGCGACCCGGCGCTGCTCGAGCGCCGCATGCGAGCCGGACCGCAGGCTGAATCGCGCCCACGCCAGAAGATCATCATCGCCATCATTCTGCTGATGTTCCTGACGCTTGCGATCGTGCCCGGACTGGACCATCGGTTCGGGTGGTCGCGGGTGCCGGCCGCGATTGTGGTTGTTGCGAATTTGCTCATACTTGCGGCGTTTGGCTTTTTCATCCTCGTGCTCCGCGAGAACTCGTTCGCAGCATCGACGATCAACGTCGAGCCCGGACAACGCGTAATATCCACGGGACCCTATGCGCGCGTGCGCCACCCGATGTACGCCGGCGGGGCGCTGTTGCTCTTCGCGATGCCCGTTGCGCTGGGTTCCTGGTGGGGGCTGCTTGCCGCGGCGATCGCGCTTCCAGTTCTAATCGCGCGAATCATCGACGAAGAGCGCGCACTCTCGGCCGACCTTTCTGGTTACGATGACTACTGCCACTCGGTCCGTTATCGATTGATCCCGCTCGTCGGGTAACGCCGACTCGAGGATCTCAAGATTAGCAATCTCCCAGAACACGTCCGCAGGAATCGGGCGCATTGGGATGCGCTGGCGCGCGAATACGTGGCGCCGGGTGAGCGATCCTGGGCGCAGAGCACTCCGGCGTGGGGCATCTGGCAGATTCCAGAGTCGGAGGTCGGGATGTTGCCCGGCGATCTCGCCGGTAAGGATGCGATCGAGCTCGGCTGCGGCACCGCATACATCTCAGCCTGGATGTATCGGCGCGGCGCGCGCGTGGTCGGAGTCGACAACTCGCAGGCACAGCTCGCGACTGCACGCCGCCTGCAACGGGATCACGGCCTCGACTTCCCGCTGATACATGGCAACGCCGAGAGCGTGCCTTATCCCGACGCGAGTTTCGATTTCGCCATCTCGGAGTATGGCGCGTGCCTGTGGGCAGATCCGGAGCGATGGGTTCCGGAGGCTGCGCGCATCCTCCGCGCCGGCGGTCAGTTAGTCTTTCTAACGAACGCGTTCCTGCTGACCTTGTGCGCGCCGGCGGAAGATGGCGTGGCAGCGACGGATCGGCTGCTGCGGCCGGCGTTCGGAATGAAGCGGCTGGAATGGGGCACGGACGAGAGCGTCGAGTTTCATCTTTCGCACGGCGACTGGATCCGGCTGCTGCGCCGCTGCGGCTTCGAGGTCGAGGAGCTGCTCGAACTCCGCCCACCAGCGAAAGCAACGACGCGCTATCCTTACGTCACCCGCGAGTGGGCCCGTCAGTGGCCGTGCGAGGAAGTCTGGAAGGCCCGCAAAGGGAAGTAGATCGCTGGCTGCAGGCGACCACAGCACTTTTCCCTCGGCGTTCCAATTCGCTGCTAAGGCATGATCTCGAAGCGGCGGAGCCGGTGCGGCCGATACAGCTCGAAGTCGTGACGATCGACCGTAAAGACCCGTCTGATATGCTCGCGTTCGGCGATGCGCACCAGCGCGGCGTCCGCCAGGTCCATTGGCAGATCCCGATACTTCCGCATCAGCTCGCGCATCCGTGGGCAATCCGCCCCTCCCAACTCCATCAGGCGCACGCCGTCCACGCCGAGCATATCCCACAATGCCCGCTGGGCGCTGGCCGAGGACCTTAGCAAGTACATCGCTTCGCTAAAGACGGGCCAGACGGTACCAAGCGGATCCGCAATCACCGCCAGCGCTGCGCGGCAGGCTTGATGATAGGGATCGCTGCGGTCAATCAGTGCGACGAGCGGGCCGGCGTCGACCAACACGTTGGGCGTCGGCATTTTGTCGTTTTTCCCGGAGGATTCGGGCGAATTGAGAGCCCGTGCGTTCAGACAGGCGCAACCCGCCGCTGTCCCAGCACCCAATCAGATGGGCGAGCGCTTTCGCAGGCGGCGTGGTTGAAGTTCCCGTGGCTTTTCTGCGCAGCGCCTCCAAGGCTTGGCGGACGACCTCGGACTTTGTGCGGCCGGTTTGACGGGCGACCCGTTCGAGAAAAGCCGCCGTCTCAGAGGTCACTCTGACGTTAAGCGCGCTCATGACGCCCGCGTATCACAGTAGGTAATACACTGACCAGAAAGGCGGTGGCGTCACGGGCCGTAGGGGTTTGAGCCGGGGACGCCTGAGGGATAACCCGGATAGGGGTTATAAGGCGCGCCGCCGAAATTCGAGAAGCCCGGCGGTCCCGCCGAGCCCGAACCCAGCGACAGCATCCCGCCCGACGCGATCGCCAAGCCAATCAACCCCATCATCAGCAGCGGGCTAATCGAGCTCATCGCGGCGCCGTTGCTTTGCGACTGCGCGTATTGTTGCACGTCGTTCTGATGCTGGGTGTAGCTCTCGGCGCCGGGCATGTTATCGGCCGGATCGGGCGAGTTGTCGGCGACCGCGGCGCCACCGGCGCCCGGGCTCGCGCCGACGTTGCCGGCCGTGAGCAGATCCGGGTTCACCTTGATGCGGTTGTCGACGGCGATCGCCGAATCGTTGAGGTATTTGCGCGTCTTGTCGACGGCGTCGCTCTTGCCGAAGTCCGAGCCGGTGAAGCCATAGAGCACCACCGCGCGCCCGCTGCCGGGCCCGCGCAGAACCTGCGCCCCGACCAACGGCAGCCTGTGCTGGGTAAGGTAATCGGTCAGCGCCTGACTGGCGGGTTGGTCCTTGCTGTAGCCGGCGGTATCGACATGTGCGCTCGCACCGCTCGTAGCCTGGGCGCTCGAGTTGCTCGCATTCGGAGAGGTCGGCGGATCGCTCGTCGTCAGCGGAGTCGATGGCGCACCGGGATATGGCGGGGCGCCCTGCGTTGTGACGCAGGCCTGGGCCAGAGTCATGGCGACCACCAAGCAGACTCCCAGCGCGGTGCGCGCCCGTCGCATGCGACAATGATACTCCTGTAGCGCCACAAGCAAGAAGGACCAAACACTCCACTATCTTCGACGTTGCGCAGGGCGGGAGACTTCATTTGTGCTATTGTGCGGAGCGACTCGGACGTAGCGCGGACGGGGATTGGTCATGGAAGTTGCGCGTCATTATCGCTCCAGGTTCCGGCGCGGCGTTGGCGCTGGCCTGCTCGCGATCGCCGCGCTTGGCGGCTGCTCGACGCCGGGCAAGGTCCCGATGCAGGTCAACATCACGCAACTCGGCCCCTACACCAACGCCGCGCTGCCGCCTGACTGCACGATGCCGGTGTTAAGCACCATGCCGCTGACGACCTTCAAGGAGGTCGCGATTGTTGAAGGCTGGGCGGACCTTCAGGACGATCAAGCCGACGTGCTGCCGGCGCTGAGGCGCAAAGCCTGCGAGACCGGCGCCGACGCGCTGGTGGTGATTACCAGCCAGCATCAGGACATCAAGCATTTCCTCTATCAGGCCAGTCCCAACGAAACCTTAACCGAGACCACGCAGCAGAATGTTTATGCCGGACAGGGCGAGTACATCAAAGAGGCCGAGCACACCCGGCGGATCGGCGAGGCCGGCCACAATGGGTATTATCTCGAGGGCATCGCGATTAACTACACGATCGCGGCGGGCAGGCAATCGGCGGCGCCCGATCCAGCGCTCCGATCACGTCCGAACGGTTGACGGCGCGGCCGCGCCTCGGCATTCGCAGCCGCTTGGCTGGCGGAGGGCTCAGCCGGGTCGCCGGATTAGTTGTTCGTGACCGGCGGCGGCGTGACGGCCGGATTGACGAACCGCATTAACTCGACCAGCTCCATCCGTGAGCCGTGCTCGCCGCCTTCGAGGACCTCGGTTTTGACCAGACCAACATTGGGCGCGTACCAGTCGCGATAGAGCAGTTTCGACGCTTTCTTGCTCTTCGCGAACGAGCCGCCCTCGTAGTTGGCGATCGTGTCAATCCGCATACATCCGGTGAACTTGCCGGCGGGAACCGTGACGTCGCTGGGCTCGAAGGCGGTGTGATGAGCTTGCTTGATGACGAAGGCGCCACCGATATGGCCGAAGGGGAAAATCGTGCTGTTCCAGGAAACGTCGGGGACCATCCGCGCCGGCATGAACTCACCCTCTTCGGAACGGCCCCACGCCGGCGTCTGGATATCGTCCTTGGCGTATTCGAGGCCGGAAAGCCGCGAGAGGTAACCGTCCTTGCTCACGTAGACGATGGGGCGTGAGCCGCCGCGATCAAGGTTGTAGAACTCCTCGACCACTTGACCGGTGACGTTGAGCGACGGCACGTATTTGACGCCGAGCACTTTGTCGGTGATCACATAGGTGGATTTCTGGCTCTTGCTCTGGATGCGGTAGGTCCAGGTTGAATCCGGGGCCAGGGGAAAAAAGGTCCCGGCGAGGGCTGGATTGTAGTGAGCGCTGCTGCGTTGACATCCGCTGATTAGCCCCAGCGAAAAGCCGCAAGCAACGATGATCGCCACGGCCCGAAGCGTCGCCGACTTCATTTCCGGTTGGTTCAGTTTTGACATGCTTAAGCTCATGGATGGGATTTCCGCGTCGTCGGCCATCGCCGAATTGCACCGACTTGGCTATAGGCTAGCCATTATTAAGCTCAACCGCTACCGCAAGAATCCGGTTCCCGGGCCAGCAGCTCCCGCGAGCAAAAGTACGACGGCGGGCGCGAAACGTCGCGTCCGCCGTCATTCAGCCATGCTGATGACTAATCAGGAGACCGCAGCTTTCAACTCTCTTTCCCGGATCATGGCCTTGCCGCCAAAGACGAATTTCGGCCGCGCCCACGACAGATAGCAGGGCAGCACGATGCATCCGGCGATCATATTCGTACCCATCAGGAAGATGAGCAGGGTGCTCATCTGGCTGTGGAACAGCAGCGGGGAGAAGATCCACGGAAAAATGCCGCCGATCATGACCAGGAAAGTGTTGAAGACGGCGACGCCGGTGGTGCTGAGCGCGAGCACGATGGCGTCGTCAACCTCCATCCCACCCATCACTTCGTCGCGGATGCGCGAGACCGTGTAGATGCCGTAATCGACGCCGAGGCCGATGCCGAGCGAGATGACCGGAATCGTGTCGATAGTGAGGCCGATGCCGCGCAGATTCATGTAAATAAACGCGCCAAAATTGGCGAGCACGCAGGCGAGCAGGAACATAACTCCCGCGACGAAGGAGCGGAAGGCGCCGACGCAGAAGAGCCAGACCACCCCCAGCACGAAAGTGATGTTGAGGAAGTCGAGGGTTTTGAGGACGTCATTCGCCGCCAGATAAAGCCCGGCGATCCCCGCCAGGTATTTGACGTGGACCCGCGGCTGCTTGGGATCCGCAGGATTCAGGACCGGATCGGTCTTGATCCGCTCGTTGACGAACTGGGTAATTTCGTCGCGGACATTGTTAAGCGTGTCGTAGGTGTGGTCCTTGAGCAGCACGCGAATACAGGTGTCGTCACTGAGGCGGTTCGAGATGAAGCGTTCAAGTTCGCCTGGGGCCGACCCATTTAGATAGAGAAACCAGAGATTTCCCGACATCTCCATCGAGTCGGGAATCTGCAGGAATTTTGGATAGGCATAATGGAACCGCTCGTCGAACGGCTTCGAAATGGCCGAGGTGAAAGATACCACCTGGGCAACTTTCGGGTCCTTGGCGAACAGGTACGAGCGCAAATCGTCCACCGCCCTGAGGACCGGCGGACTCAGCACCGAGATGTTATTGGGATAGGCCGGCGTGGTGAGGATGACCCAACCTTCTTCGAGGGGGAAGTTCTTGCCGACTTCGCCGATATCGCGATTGACTTTCGAGTAGGGCTGGTAGAGCGGGGTTCCTGCGGTCGAGTAGCCAATTTTGCTTTTGAGGCCTGCGAAAACACCATAGGCCAGAAACAACGCAGACGCGCCCAACAGCACTACCCGCATGGTCCCCGGGCGGGTCGGGACGTGGACCAGCCAGTCGAGCCAGCCGCTCACGGTCGCGCCCAAGCCGTGCTCGCCGGCGCTTCTCACTCGTTTGTGTTTGATTTCCGGGATCGGCAGATAGCTCATCAGGATGGGCTGGAAGATAAAGACCATCGTGAGACTGCCGGCGAGCCAGACCGTTCCGGCCAAAGCGATATGCTGGAGGACCGGGATGCCGCCGAAGGAGATAAAAACGATGCCGCTGATGTCGGCCATAATCGACAGGAAGCCGGGCGGCAGCATGAAGTCGGTGGTGGCCGAGCAGGCGGCGAACTTGTCGCCCAGCCGATCGAGTTCATCGTGGTAGCGCCC
>JBOHWF010000054.1:0-2285 GCA_050736455.1 Binataceae bacterium (SeqCode)
GCAATGGAGGGGATTCCCAGACGGTCGAGCGGGCGATGGGCGTCGCGGCCGGTCTCGCGCCAGGCGGCGTCGTCAACGCGCTGAAGGTCGCGGCCCCGCAGCAGGTCATGCTGAAGGTCCGCTTCGTCGAGGCCGATCGCGAGGCGGCGCGCAATCTCGGCATCCGCTGGGCATTCTTCAAACAAAACGGCAACTTGGCCGGCGTCGTCGGAACCCAGAAGTCTACCAATCTTTTTAACAGCTCGTTGTTCCCGGCGAGCACGAGTTTGGGCGGGGTGACAACCACCACGACGGCCGGCACCACGACTACCACGTCAACCACCCCTTCGTCGGTCTTCGACGTCGTGGGGGGAGCCGGAGGCGCGGGCAGCCCCTTCGCGACCATCATCACCCAGATCGTCAACTCTAAGTTCGGCAGTCTCGATGCCGTGCTAAGCGCGCTCGAGGAGCAGCAAGTAATCCGGCAGCTGGCCGAGCCGAACCTCATTGCCTTGTCGGGCGAGTCCGCCAGTTTCCTCGCAGGCGGCTCATACCCTGTTCCGGTGATTTCCTCGGGGGCCGGCGGCACGCCCACGGTCACCGTCACATACCAGGAATTCGGCGTGAAGCTCAATTTCACGCCGACGGTTTTGGCGCGCGGCGTCATCAGCTTGAAACTCGCTCCCGAAGTCAGCAATCTCGATCCGGCCAACTCGGTGACGATCAGTGGCTTGTCAATACCTGGCCTGTCAATCCGGAAGGCGCAAACCACGGTGGAGCTGCGCGACGGCCAAAGCTTCGCCATCGCCGGCCTGCTGCAAGCCGACTCGACCCGTACCCTGGATCAACTTCCCTGGCTAGGGACGATTCCCGTTCTCGGTGCCTTGTTTCGCAGCACGCAATTTCAGCAGAACGAGACGGAATTGGTCGTCCTCGTGACGCCCTATCTGATCAAGCCCCTGCCGCCCGGCAAACAGCTCAAGACACCGCTCGACACGTCGCTCGCCGGGAACGATCTCGACTTCTTCTTGAATGGCCGGCCGGAGGTGGCGAAGACGCCGCCGGCCTTTGTCAACGGGCTAGGGCAGTTCCAAAACCTCGCTGGCGCCATCGCGCCGGGCGCGCCGGGCGCGCCAGGCGTCCCGCCCGTGGCGGCCCTCCCCGTGGCGCCCGTCCTCGTGGCGTCCGCCGTCGCGCCCGCGCCGCCTGGAGACGGCGCTCTGCGTTATGACCCGGCGACCGGCTATTTCATCGATCCCCCAGCGCATGGAGGTGGGCAGTGAGTTCGCTTCGTATTGTCTTGCTTGCAACGGCCGCCCTGACGCTTGCCGCCTGCGACCGGTACGCGGAGGAGCGTTACCTGGTGCGCAGAGACGCGGTCACCTCCAGCGCTGGCGATTCGGTTGCTGCGAATTCGGCGGTCCAAATTCCCACTCCTTGGCCGCGCGGTTCGAACAACCCGAATATCGCCTTCGATGGGGAAAAAATGGCTGGGGCCATTAAAAGCTACAAAGCGGACATGGAGTTCCAGCGATGGGACTTGGATAAGGCCAATATCGGCCGCGGCTCGGCGGCGGGTGCTGGCGCGGCGGCTGGGCCAGGAACGGGGGCTGGCGCGGCGCCCGGGCCGCCGCCTGGGCAAGGGTATGGCGCTGGCGCGGCGCCCGGGCCGTAAGGATAGCGAGGCCGAACGGCCGTTGGCTTAGTTTGAGGGCGAGGCTCGGCCTATTCGTCTTTCCCGCGATATCGATCGAGGTCCCAAAACTGGCCCGCATCGGAGCGGCGAGCGTTATCGAAAAACGGGCAGGAGAATAATTTGCAAATCGGATTTAAATTCGGCCGCTTCGTTCCGTTTGGCGTGGTCATCGGTCTGCTGACCAGCTGCCCAGGCTTCACGGCGATGGCGCAGCAAGCGCCCCTGGTCTACATCGAGTTTGGATTTGACCCACGCTTCTACCTGGGCGATGAGGACACAAGGCTCGGCTGGGCCCATCTCGCGAGTGGAGACTACGGCCTAGCCGAGCGATATTACCGCCGCGCAGTCGAGGCTACGCGCCAGAACGGCTCGGCCTGGATCGGTCTTGCGGCGGCGTACGACCGGCTGGGGCGTTTCGACTTGGCGGATCAGGCCTACCGGCACGCCATCCGGCTGGAAGGGGAAAACTATATTATTCTCAACAACCGGGGCTATTCCTTCCTTCTAAGAGGCGACATCCGGAGGGCAAGGCGGCTCCTACAACGGGCCTGGTTCCTCGCCCCCGGGGATCCGACGATCGCCAACAACATTGCCGTCTTGGACGCCGGAC
>JBOHWF010000055.1:0-3850 GCA_050736455.1 Binataceae bacterium (SeqCode)
TTTCCCGATGCTGGATCCTGGGGGGCAGAGGGAGGTTGAGGCTCCGCGCAGTTTGGCGAGTTCAACTTACCCACGTTGAGGTTTCGCTCTGTTGCCATTCAATGTGTAATTGTCGAACAGACCATGAGCCCTAGCTTAGCAAACTGAGCAACAATTATGCCGATTGCGGACAGGTGGTCGCAAAATCGACAATTGCGCGGGGCGTTGCCGTCAGCAGGTAAACCTGTCCCGATTTAGGACCGCCCCAATGCCTGCTCGAAGTCCTCAATCAAATCCTCCGTTGCCTCCAAACCCACGGACAGACGTATCAACCCTTCCGGAATTCCAGCCCGCGCGCGCTCAGCCCGCGACATCCCGGAATGCGAGGTCGTCGCCGGCCGCGTGATCAGCGTCTCGACCCCACCCAAACTCGGCGCCGAGATCGGCAACTTAGCCTGGGCTATGAATGCTTCAGCAGCCTCTACCCCGCCTTTTAGCTCAAAACTGAGGGTGCCGCCGAAACCGTCGAAAAATTGACGCGCCCGAGCATGATCGGGATGGCCCTCGAGTCCGGGATAATTGACCGTGGCAACCTTGGGATGAGCCTGCAGAAACCGCGCGATCTTCGCCGCGCTTTCGTTCTGATAGCGTACCCGAACTGCAAGAGTTTTCATCCCGCGATGAAGCAAAAAGCAGGCGTGAGGGTCCAGCGATCCGCCCAGATGTCCCAAAGCGCGACTAATCCGGTCGATCAGGTCGGTGCGCCCGATGACCGCGCCGGCAACGATATCGGAGTGACCGTTGAGGTATTTGGTACAACTATGAATCGATAGATCAAATCCGAACGGAATCGGTCGAAAATTTATCGGGCTGGCGAAGGTGTTGTCGATGATCGCGACGATCCCATGCGCCCGCGCGAAGGCGACCACGGCCGCCAGGTCGGCCACCCGCACGAGCGGATTTGAGATCGACTCGATGTAGATCGCCCTCGTTGTTGGCTTCAGCGCCGTCGCCCACGACTCCGGCGCGTCACCGTCGACGAAATCATGCGTGATTGCGAGGCGCGGAAACTCTGCCGTCAGCAGGTCGTGGGTGCCGCCGTAGAGGCAGTCCTGCGCGATGAGATGATCGCCGGCGCCCAGCAGAGTCAGCAGCGTGGTCGACACCGCGGCCATGCCGCTGGCCGTGACCAGCGCCGCCTCGGCATGCTCGATCGCCGCGAGCTTCTGATGGAGCGCGACGTGATTCGGCGTGTTGCTCAGCCGGATATAGCGCAGCGCGTGATAGTCCGTTTCGCCGCGAGAGGCGAAGGTCGAGGACTGGAACACCGGCATGCTGACGGCGCCCTCGATCAGCGGCGAGGGCTCGCCCGCGTGGATCAGTTGGGTTTCAATTCGCGAACGCGTTTTTTCCAACTTGCGTCCCTCCACCGGGCCGGCCCGGCCTCCGCAGTTCCCGGCGTCGTTTAGCGAGCATCCGTGCGCGATGGCTGAGTTTCCATGACCACCCGTAGAATGCGATTGATGCGGGTCTGATAGCCCTTGCCTTGCGCCCGTAGCCAATCGAGTACATCGGCGTCGACGCGGATAGTCACTTGTTTCTTGAGCGGCGGCCACGCGGTGGTCGCCTTTTTCAGGAAGCTCTGGTCCAGCGGCGGCAGATCCGAGTAATCGATTGCGGCCTCAGGCATGCGGTCAAGGCGCGCCAAGTCGCTTTTGATAGATTTCTTTCTCACGTCGGCTTCCTTTTCTCATCGAGATGATCCGCGAGCCCTCGTCGCGCGGCGTGTGAGCTATTACCACCAGGCGGCCTGCGAGCAGGCCCAGAGTCACAAGGCGTTCTTCGCCGTAATCGAAGCGGTCATCGACGAAAGTGACGCACGGCCCCGGAAAATACCTGTTCGGCGTCCTCGAAGCGCAGACCATGCTGGATGGAGTTGCCGCGGTTCTTGGCCCGTCCCAGTCGTATCTCATCGTCAAATGTAGCTCCTATTGTAGTTACACGCTAGTCGGACTTCGAGAGCATCGGCTCCGGCGGCGTATCGCGGATGGTGGGCGGCGATGATACTTTCGTCGTGGTCGGCAGCAACGAATTGCGGATCCGAATCGTTGCGAAACTCTCCCCGAATCGATGCGTCTTAGCCAACTCGATTACGACCTGCCCGAAGCTCTGATCGCGCATGAACCGATCGCTGAGCGCGATCAGGCGCGGATGCTCGTGCTCGAGCGGCGCAGCGGCCAGATCGAACACTCGCGCTTCTACAAGCTGACCCGTCATCTGGGTGAGGGCGACCTGCTCGTGCTCAACGATACGCGGGTCCTGCCCGCGCGCTTGATCGTGCGCAAGGAGACCGGCGGCGAAGTCGAGCTGCTGATGGTGCGGCCGGCGGCGTCCCCGCCCGGCGCCTGGATCGCGCTCGCGCGCACCCATCGGCCATTGCGCGAGGGCGTCCGGCTTTTGCTCGCGGATGGCGGCGCGCTCACGGTGATCGGGTACGAGCGGCCCGGCCGGCCGCTGGTCGCGAGCGAAACGGGAACTGCGATCGCGGAGATCTTGCACGCCGCCGGGCTGCTCGCGCTGCCGCACTACATTGGCCGTGCCGCAACTGACGAGGATTTGATCGAGTATCAAACGATATTTGCGAAGCAGCCGGGTGCGATCGCCGCGCCGACTGCCGGCCGTCACTTTACCGAAGCGCTTTTTGCTGACCTCACCAAGGCCGGCATCCGCACGACCTTTCTGACGCTGCATATCGGACCGGGCACCTTCACGCCCGTGCGCGAACCCCAGCTTGAGCGTCATTCGATGGAAGCCGAATGGTTTACGATCCCGCCCGCGGCGCAGAGCGCGATTGAGCTGACTCGCCGCGTCGGCGGACGCTTGATCGCCGTGGGCACCAGCACGACGCGAGCACTCGAGTCGTGGGCGATTACCGGCGACGGCGAGGGCTTCACCAGCCTGTTTATCCATCCGGGCTTTCGTTTCAAGCTGGTGGACGGAATGATCACCAACTTCCATATGCCGCGCAGCACCGTGCTCGCGCTGGTGATGGCGCTGGCGGGCCGCGAGGCGATTCTGAAGGCCTACAGCGAAGCCATTCGCCATCGCTACCGCTTCCTCAGTTACGGCGACGCGATGCTGATCCTGTGATGCCGGCCACCAGCCCAATCAGCTTCGCGGTGCGCGCGGTTGACGACGGCGCGCGGCTCGGCCGTCTCGTCACACTGCACGGCGAGCTCGCGACCCCGGCCTTTATGCCGGTGGGCACGCGCGCCGCAGTCAAGGCGATGGCGCCCGACGAATTGTGGTCGATGGGCTACCGGCTGGTTCTCGCTAACGCCTACCATCTGGCGGTGCGTCCGGGCGCGGAACTCGTGAATGAGCTGGGCGGGGTCGCGAGCTTCATGGGCTTTCGCGGCGCGATCCTCACCGATTCGGGCGGCTTCCAGGCGATGAGTCTCGCGAAAATCAATTCGATCAGCGAAGACGGCATCCGTTTTCGCTCTCATCTCGACGGCGCCCCACTGATGCTCACGCCGGAAAGCGCAATTGAGCTTCAGCAGAAGCTCGGCCCCGACATCATGATGGCCCTCGACGAATGTACTCCCTTTCCGGCTGACCATCGGCGTGCCAAGGCCTCGCTCGAACTTACCGCGCGCTGGGCCGAGCGCTGCGCGCGTGCGCGGACGAGTGAAACGCAGGCGCTGTTCGGAATCGTGCAGGGCGGGATCTATCCGGACCTGCGGCGGCTCAGCGCCGGCCAGATAACCGCGCTCGACTGCGACGGTTTTGCCACCGGCGGGCTGTCGGTCGGCGAGCCGCGCGCGGCGATGCACGAGATGGCCGCGCTCACCGCGTCGATGTTGCCGGC
>JBOHWF010000056.1:0-19425 GCA_050736455.1 Binataceae bacterium (SeqCode)
CCGCTGCGCTTCGCCTAGTGTCGCGGCGGCCTTTCCCTTAAGGCTCATGATCCGTAAGCTCCTGTGGATTCGCGGAATTTGCTATCGAAGTAGCACAGACACCGGGTTCAAGCGAAGCGGCGCGTCAAAAGGAGATTCTCAGCGAATGGCCTTCATCATGTGCGACGATCACAACCTCTCGGTCGAGGCCGACGGGATCGATCCTGCCGCCGCGCGCAAGCTGATGCTGACTGAGTTGCCGCCGAATGCGAACGCGCTCGAGCGCGAGCTCAACGATTTTGGCCGCCGTCATCGCGAGTGCAATATCCGCGTCCTCGCGGATTGAGACGAAGCGCTGCGCGATGTTCCGCGCGACGATCAGGACTGTTGTTGACCCGCGTGTGACGCGATCGTTACTATGCGCGGGCGGGGTGGAGCAGTCTGGTAGCTCGCCGGGCTCATAACCCGGAGGTCAGAGGTTCAAATCCTCTCCCCGCAACCAGTAAATCCCGCCGTCACCAGTAACTTCCGATCGATTTGTGCTTGCCGGCGCTAGGCTGACGCGGCGGTGATCTGCACTTCGAGAGCGTCGCACAGGCTGCGCGCCTGGCGATCGACTTCGTCGAGCAACGGCTGGATCGCGGACTCTTCGCCGCTGCGGGCGCCGAGCTCGAGCCGTTCACAGGCCGCGGCCAGGCGGCGCGCGCCGATCTCGCTCGAAGCGCCCTTCAGGGAGTGCGTGGCGTCGCTGACGGTCTTGAGGTCGCGATGCGCGAGCGCAGCCCGGATGGTCTGCAGGCGCGCGGCCAGGTCGCCGATAAAAACGCCGAGCAGATTGGTCACGAAATCCGTTTCACCGGGGCGCTGGCACTCGCGCAGCTCGGCGAGGATCTCCGGGTCGAGGACTTCGCCCCCGTCGGAGCAGCCGCTGGCAGGTTGCAGCGAAGGCGCGGCGCCGGCGGTGATGAACCTGACCCATTTGTCGAGGGTTGCGGCAAGGTCTTCGGGCGCGATCGGTTTGGAGACGTAATCGTCCATGCCTGCAGCGAGGCATTCTTCGCGATCGCCGGCGAGCGCATGGGCGGTGACTCCGATGATTACGTGGCGTCGGCCCTCGCCCTCACGCCGGCGAATCTCGCGGGTGGCGCTGTAGCCGTCCATCTCGGGCATCTGACAATCCATCAGGATGATCGGGTAGTCGCCCTGTTCGAGCGCGGCGAGAGCCTCGCGGCCATGGTTCACCGGGTCGGCGGCAAAGCCGATCCGCTCGAGCATCCGGAGCTGGACCTGCTGATTAACTGCATTGTCCTCGACCAGCAGGATGCGGATGCGCGCGCGCAGCTCCTCGGGAATTGCGCTCTTGAGCTCGTGGACGCGGCGCCGGCGCACGGGCGCGGCGCTCGTGGCGCCGTTGGCTTCCTCGATTGCGGCCATGGTCACACTCAGGGTGTTGAAGAGTTGCGTTTGTTTGATCGGCTTGACCAACAGGGCGCGGATGCCCGCGGCCCGTATTGCGTTGTCCTCGGGACGCGCGCCGAGCGCATACATGCCGAGGAGCCGCGTATGCGCGAGGCTGCGGTCGGCCTTGATCGCGCGGGCCAAAGTGAGACCGTCGATCGAGGGATTCTGCATTTCGATCAGGACGACGTCGTAGGGATGATTGCCGGCGGTGGCCGCGGTCAGGGCGACCATGGTTTCCGCCGCGCTGGTCGCGATCGCGCAGCGGATGCCCCAGGCCACGGCGTGTTGCTGCACGATATGCGCCGCTGTCGGGCTGTGGTCCGTGACCAGCATCCGCATCCCCGCCAACCGCTTGTCCGGACCCTGGTGGGCCAGACTGGCAGTGGGCTGCTTGCGGAAAATCGCGGTGAACCAGAACAGCGAGCCGCCGCCGGGCTCGCTGCGGACGCCGATATTGCCGCCCATCAGCTCGACTAGTTGCGCGCAAATCGCCAGGCCGAGTCCGGTGCCGCCAAATTTGCGCGTGGTCGAGCCGTCGGCTTGCGCGAAAGCCTGAAAAAGATGGCGCTGGCCCTCGAGCGGGATCCCGATGCCGGTGTCCTTGATGGTGAAGCGCACAGCGAGACCGTCGCTCCCGTCGTTGACCAGGCTGGCGCGCAGCGCGACCTCGCCGTGCGGAGTAAACTTCACGGCGTTGCCGACCAGATTGGTGATGACCTGGCACAGCCGCGCCGGATCGCCGCGCAGCGCCACGGGCAGATCGCTGTCAACGTACGCCGCCAGTTCGACGCCTTTGCGATTGGCCTGTTCGGCAAACAGCGCGATCACGCTCTCGGTCGCAGTGCCGAGATCGAAGTCGGTCTCTTCGAGCGCAACCTTGCCGGCGGAAATTTTGGAGAAGTCGAGGATGTCGTTGACGATCCGCAGCAGCGAGTCGGCGCTTTGCCGGGCAATATCGATCATCTCGCGCTGCTCGTGGCTAAGCGGCGTGTCGATCAGCAGCCGCGTCATCCCGACGATGCCATTGAGCGGGGTGCGAATTTCGTGGCTCATGTTGGCGAGGAAGTCGCCGCGCAGGCGGGCGGATTCCAGTGCGGAGTCGCGGGCCTCGGCAATCTCCTCGCGCGCCTGCCGGCGTTCGATCGCGTAGCGCATCGCGCGGGCGAGCAGGTCGGCGGTTAAGGCGCCCATGACCAGATAATCCTCGGCGCCGAACTTGATCGCGTCGCGCGCCTGCTCGCGGTTGTCCTGATCGCTGAGCGCCACGATTGGGATCCGCGGGGCAGTCTGATTGAGATGGCGCAGGGTCTCCAGACCTTGCCCATCCGGCAGCGCGAGATCGAGCAGCACGACGTCGACCCCGGGTTGCCGCAGGCGCCGCAAGCCGTCGGCCAGCCGATCGAGCCACTCGAGCTCGAAGCCGTCAGCGCAGGCCAGAGCCTCGCGCACGAAGCGGGCGTTGGCGGGATCGTCCTCGATGAGCAACGCTCGGATGATGTGAGTCGGCATAAGTGTTGAGCGCGCCGCCGGCCGTCCAGCCTGCCAGCTCGCCACTATACGGGCCCGCCAGGTCTGGTTACGCCGAACGCGGCGAACGACGCGGCAAGGAGCAAGCTTGATGCCCGTCGCAGCTTAAAGCTGCTCGTCCATCCTTCCGGCCTCAAGGCAGGCCTCGTGCCAAGTGTCCGTAAATAAGACAAGGGTCCCTTGTGGCGACCCGGTTTAGCGATTGCCGGGCATCAGTTGTCCCCTGCGCAAAAAGCGCCAAAAGTTTGAACGGATGCCAAGAAATTGCCGCAATTAGCGATCGCGAAGGCCGCCTGCTGAAGTCCGCAGCCGAGCTTGAGCAAATTAGTGGCTGGACGCCTGTTAATGCTTTGAGGCACGATGAGCCAGCCGATCGCGGCCGTCGCTACCCCGCTTCGAGCGACGGAGCGGCGAAGCAAGTTTGACCTGCGATCAATTCAGCGGCTGATTGTCGGAGTCTCGATGCTGGCGGCTTACGCGCGAAGGCTTTTCTCACCCGGGTTGCTTGTGGTCCTCGTCCTCGCGGCCGGCGGGTGTTCCCGCGAACATTCTGATCAGGCGGTTGCGCCGCAACGGCTGTTCGTGACGGCGCCCGCAGACCATTCGATCGCAGTCTATGAGAACGGGGCCAGCGGACGAGCCGCGCCGCTCGAGGTCATCAAAGAACCTGCGACGGACCGGCCGGTCGCGGTAGGAGTCGATTTGGCGGGTGAGGCGTTTGTCGCCAACGCCAACGGTAACGTGCGCGTTTTTATTCACAGACCCGGCGGCAAATACGAGCTGCTCAAAAGCTTTGAAGGACCGAACACCCGCATCGCGCATCCGACGGCGCTCGCGGTGAATCCGGCCGGCAGTTTTTATCTCGCGGACGCGGCCGACGGACATGGGCGGGTCGAATGGTTCTCGGGCGGGGCGAGTGGCGATATCTACGTGGACCGCGTGATCGAGGGGCCGCGCAGCGGGATTAAGACACCGAGCGGACTGGCCATCGACGGCGCGCAGCGGGCCTTTGTCACCGATCGCTCGACGAATCGCCTCCTCGTCTTCGCGGCTGACGCCAGCGGCGACGCGGCGCCACTCGCGGTGATCGGCGGGTTGCAGGCGCCGGGCCAGGTCGCCGTCGACGATCTGTTGAATGTCTATGTGGCGGAGGCCGCGGATAACTCGATCGCGGTCTTCGGCAACACCGGTCCGGAAAGCTGGTCGCGGGCCGCGACGATCACCAGCGACGCACTAAAGAACCCGACTGGCCTGGCGATCGATCTGAGCGGCCGGATCGCGGTGGGCGCAGCCGGCGGGATTTTGTTCTTCCCCAACGCCGCGCACGGCAAGGTCGATCCTGCATTGAGTCTGACGGGTCCTACACCGATGCAGCCTGCGGGCATCTGTATCCATTGACCAGGCGGAACGAAGTGGAGCCGATCACGCCAGCGGAGCGCGGCGCAGCGAGCTCAGGAGTCTGCGCCATGCATTCGGATGCAGTCCGCGAGCTGCGTTCAGAAAAAGTCTAACGTTTTCGCGCCCGCGGCATTGGCGGAAATGACCGTTAGGCGAGAAAGTTATTGACTACCAATATGGACTGGGTATTGCATAGAGGGATTGCTCGATTGGCTCCCTGCCGATCTCGCAAGTTACTAAGAGGGGCAATCGCGCGGCCGAAGACCGGAAGTTGCAGAGGCGGGACCAGGAAAAATGCAGGGGATGTGGGGAAGAATCGGAAGGATCGCATTTGCTGCGCTCCTGATCGCGGCCGGTCTCGCGGGGCGCAGTTTTGCCGGGGCCGAGTTGTCCTTCCCGCGCCCGGCGACTATCGAGCCCAACGTTGAATTCTGGGTTGACGTCTTCAGCAGCTACGGCGAACGCGATTTTATAATTCACGATCGCGACAACCTGTGGCGCATCTACCAGGTGATGCATATCCCCGGTGAGGGGCTGACCACGCGCGGCGAAGCCGACGCCATCAGCGATTATCTCAAGGTCAAGTACGCCGATATCCTCAACCGTCTTGCGACGGGTCAGCCGCCGGCCACTCCAGAGGACCGCCGCGTGGCGGCGCTGTTCCAAGGCGAACCGCTCGCGGCCTATGCGCTCGCCGCGCAAAACCTGCGGGTCCAGCAGGGCTTGCGCGAGCGCTTTCAGGATGGGCTGCTGCGCAGCCGCTATTATCGACCGACCATGGAGCGGATCTTCCGCTCGGCGGGGCTGCCGCCGGAACTGGTAACGCTGGCGGAGGTCGAGTCAGGCTTCTACAGCCGCGCGAAATCGAACGCAGGTGCTGTCGGCATCTGGCAGTTCACGCGCAGCACCGGACGCGAGTATATGCGCATCACGCGTTATCACGACGATCGGCTGAGCCCGACCCGCGAGACCGAAGCCGCGGCGAAACTTTTGCGCTCCAACTACCAAGAGCTCGGCAGTTGGCCGCTTGCGATCACGGCCTATAACTACGGCACCGGCGGGATGGAAGAAGCGTCGAGCGAATTCCACGGCGATTACGAGCGGATTGTCCGCAGCTACGCGGGCTCGCGCTTTGGGTTCTCCTCAAAGAATTACTACCCGGAGTTTCTGGCCGCCCTGCAGATCCATCAGTACGAGGATCAATATTTCCCCGGTCTCAAGTACGCCGACGCGCCGGCGCCGCCGCCGGTCAAGACCGATTTTGCCCCGCACCGCATCGCCTCGCGGCGCAGCGCCCGGCGCCGTATCGCCTCGCGCCGCAGCGGCCTGCGCCGGGTCGCCAAGCGCAGTCGCAGCGCCCGCCACGGACATTCACGTCATCTGCGCGGACGCCATCGGACCGCGTCGCACGCGGTCGCGTGAACCAGCCGTCCTAGACTGAGCTCATCAGCGAGCTCGCGTCCGCGACCTTGGTCGCCGGGCTGATAGCGCGGTAACTCGGCCGGATGCGCAAACGCTCAAGATACTGCGCGACGTGCGGGAACTCATCGAGCGCCATCTGATCGACCTGCAGCACCATCGCGAGCACCATCATAGGCACGTCGGCCATCGAGAATTCACCGCAGATGAAGGCATTGTCCGCGGCGGCGAGCAGTGACTCGAGATAGGGCAAATCGCGGCTCCGCAGTCCTTCGCGCCCCTTCTCCATCCGGGCTTTGTCCCGTTTGTCAGGCTCGCTCCAGTAGGGCATCCAGATCGGCGGCAAGTTGCCGACCAGCAGAGCCTCGTCCGCGAACTGCTCGACCATCCTGACCTGGGCGCGGGCGCGCGCGTCACCGCGCGGAAGCAATGGCGGCCACGAGTAGCGGTCTTCGAGGTACTCGCCAATCACGGTCGAATCGTAAATCGTCACCCCGCCGTCCTCGATATACGGGACCTTGCCGAGCGGATGGCGCGCGGTCATCTCGGGCGGTTTCTTCCAGAGGTCGCCCGGCCGCAGATTTTCGATCCGATACGGAATCCGTTTTTCTTCGAGCACGACCTTGGTCTTGCTCGCGTGGGTCGAGCGCAGAGTGCCCCACGGATAGTCGCGCTCGGTAGTGTACAGCACGATCATTGCAGCCGCCTCCCGATGCGGATTTCCTGCTTTTCCCCACCAAGATGAACGCGCGGTCTGCTAATGTAAAGGTCGACCATGCAAGCGCCGATTTTCGCGCCGCCGCTCGACGGTCTGGCCCGGCAACTGGCTCGACTGCTCGACGAGCCGGGGCTGGCGGCGACGGCGCTACAGCGCGTCCGCGCGCGGGCGCCCGACGAACAACTCGCGCTGGCTTTTCTGCTGCGGCTCGGCGAGCTCTCAGCGCCCATCCTGCGCGAGGCCTTGCGCGATGACGACCGCGCCGACGATCTAATCTTTTGCCTGGGCGGGTCGGAGCTGATCGCGGGCGGCCTTGCAACCAGCGGAGCGAATTGGCTTACGGTCTTTGATCGTGCCCGCGCGCCGGAGCTCGACCCGCAGGCAGAACCGCTCGGCGGCGCGATCGGGTCGGCGGCGGAGCTCGGCGCCTTCAAGCAGCGCGAGTTCCTGCGCATTGCGATCGCCGATCTGCTCGGCCGCAACGGTGTGGCGGCGACCGTCGCGGCCATGTCGCGTCTGGCCGGCCAGTGCATTCGCGCGGCGCTTGCGCTGGCTGCGCGCGCAACGCGGGCCAAGGCGCTGGCCGCAGATTTCTGCGTGTTGGCGATGGGTAAGCTCGGTGCGAGCGAGCTCAATCTCAGCTCTGACATCGATTTGATCTATTTGTTCGACGGCGCCGGCGACCTCGACCGTCACGCGGCGGCGCAACGGCTCGGCGAGAAGCTCAACGAGATTCTCGCAGCCCATTGCTTCAGAATCGATTTGCGCCTGCGTCCCGGTGGCGTGAGCGCCCCATTGGTGAGCTCGACTGAGGCGGCGCTCAGCTTCTACCAGACTTACGGCGAGACGTGGGAGCGCGCGGCGCTGCTGCGCGCACGTCCGGTCGCGGGCGCAGTCGAGGCCGGGCGGCGTTTCATCGCTGAACTGAGCCGCTTCATCTATCGGGTCTATCTGGATTTCGACACGATCCGGCAGTTGCGCGCGATGAAGGCGCAAATCGAGGATGAATTGCGCTCACCCGAGCTGGTCCGGCGCAACGTCAAGCTCGGCTACGGCGGAATCCGCGAACTCGAATTCAGCGTGCAGGCGCTGACGCTGATCTATGGCGGTCGCGATCCGCGCGTGCGCACGCCTGGCACAATTGAGGCGCTGGCGCGGTTGGAAGCCCGGGGATACATGGCTGCGGCGCGGGCGCGGGAACTGGCTGCGGCCTACCTGTTCCTGCGCAACGTCGAGCACAAGTTGCAAGTTGCCGCGGGACTACAAACGCATACGCTGCCGGCGGCGCCGCGCGCCCTCGCGGTACTGGCCGCGCGGCTCGGCTATGGCAAGGCGCCGGACGCCTCGGATCGCTTCATGCGCGAGCTCGACGCGTGGCGCGGCCTGGTCGCAGCGCAGTTCCGCGCGATGTTCGAGCGCGATCACGGCGACGGTCGAGCGGCGCCGGCCCTGGCTCAGGCTGCGTGGCGTGTCGCACAGGATCCTGAATGGTCAATTCCGGCCTTGGCGGAGCTGGGCTTTGCCCATCCCAAGGCGAGCGCGCAGCATCTGGAATTGCTGGCGCGCGACCCAGCGCATCTGCCGGCGAGCGCGACCCGGCGCGCCACGCTCGAGCGGCTGGGGCCGCGACTGCTCGAGGAGCTGGGCGAGCTCGCCGATCCCGACCTGGCCTTGATGAATCTCGCGTCATTCGTAGCCGCAGTTGGCGCGCGGACCTCGTTTCTGGCTCTGCTCCAGGAGCATTCGGCGACCCGCCGGATGCTGCTGCGGCTGTTCGCCTCGAGCGCCTACCTCTCGACGCTTTTCATCCGTCACCCGGAGATGATCGACACCCTCGTCGGCTCCGAGATGCAACCTGGGCCCCGCGCACCGTCCGAGCTGGGGGCGGAGCTGCACGCGCTGGTCGAAGCCTGCGATTCTCTGGAGAGCCGCCTTGATGCTTTGCGAACCTTTCGCCATCAGGAGTTCCTGCGGATCGCGATCGCCGACCTGGCCGGCGAGCTGGCCCTCGCGGGGGTGCAGGCCGGGCTGACCGTTCTCGCCGAGACCGTCGTGCGCGAGGCGCTGGAGCGGGCGCGCGCCGACGTTGCCGCGCGCCTTCCGATTCCGCCCGAGCTTAAGCTCTGCGTGCTTGCGATGGGCCGGATGGGCGCAGGCGAGATGGCCTACAACTCTGATCTGGATCTGATCTTCGTTTACTCCTTGCCGGGCGAAATCGCCGCCGGCGGCCTCGAGGCTGCTTCGCGGATCGCTCAACGGCTAATCGCCTTTCTCGAAGTACCGACGCGTGAGGGCTACGCCTACAAAATCGACGTGCGCCTGCGCCCCTCGGGCAATGCTGGCCCATTGGTGACGTCGCTCGAAGGTTTTCACGACTACCATCGGGATAGCTCGGCGCTGTGGGAACGTCAGGCGCTGGTGCGGGCGCGCGTCGTCGCCGGCGATCGCGCACTCGGAGATGAAGTCGAGGCCGCGCGCCAACAATTCGTCTTCGGGCGCGGATTGGACCGGGCTGGGGTGCTGGAGATTGCGGCGATGCGCGCGCAGATCGAGCGCGAACTCGGAGCGGAGACCGCCGCCCGGCTCAATCTCAAGCAGGGCCCCGGCGGCTTGGTCGAGATCGAGTTCCTCGCGCAGATGATGGCGCTGCGCTACGGCCAAACCCATCCGACAGCCCGTCTGCGCGGAACGATCGAACTCATCCGGGTACTCGCACTGAACGCGCTGCTGGACGAGCTGGAGGCGCGCGATCTCGGCGACGACTATGGCTTTCTCTCGCGTCTCGAGAATCGCCTGCGAATCGAGAGCGACCAGGCCGCAACCGCGATCCCAACCGCACCCGCGCAGCTCGCGCCCATCGCGCGCCGGATGGGCTACGGCGGCAGCCACGCCGCCGCCGAACTCTTGCGCGAACTCGCCCGGCGGCGCGCCCGCGTGCGCGCAACTTGCGCGGCTATCTTTGCGCGCGAGCAGTCGAAGTGATCGAGCCGCAAGTCGCGGCTTGACAGAGCGGGCGGCTTTTTGAGAGAAAGGATAAGATTCTGAGACTCATTCTCAGTTTCATCGCCATGACCAAAATCAAGATTAGAACAATTTCAGTCGTGGCAGGCGCCAGCCTGCTCGCGGTTTGCGCCAGTCTCGCCTACGCCGGCGACGCCAATTACGAGGTTCGCCTACTCGACCATCATTTCGTGCCGCAGAATTTGGTGGTCACCGCGAACCAGCCGCTCGTCGTGACGGTGATCAACTCGAGCAGCGAGACGATCGAATTCGAGAGCTTCAAGCTCAATCGCGAGAAGGCGATATCGCCCGGTGAGACGATGATTGTCCATCTGCCTGCACTGAGCGCGGGGAGTTACGATTTTTACGATGACTTCCATCAGGATGTGCCCGAGGGGTCGATTGTCGCGAAATGAAAGCCGGCGCGAAGGCGGGGTTGGGCGTCCTCGCGATCGCGATTGGGCTTGCGCAATTCGTTTCAGTTGATCGAAGCAATTCGCGCCCCGACGCGGCTGGCGAGTTTCCGGCGCCACCGGCAGTCGCAGCGATTCTCGAACGCGCCTGCTACGACTGTCACTCGAATCAGACCCGCTGGCCCTGGTACGCCCGCCTCGCCCCGGTCTCCTGGATCGCGGCCCATCACGTTGCCGCCGGACGGCGCCAATTGAACTTTTCGGAGTGGGGCGGATACTACGCGGTCACTCGGCGGCACAAACTGGCTTGGATGGCGCGGGCGCTGCACGACGAGCAGATGCCGCCGTGGTACTACCGCGCGATCCATCCGAAAGCGCGGCTCAGCGCGGGCGATCGCGCCGTGCTCGCACGCTGGATCGAGGCGGCGCAAGCGGGCTTGTCAGATTCCGTGAAAGGGCAGTGAGGAATCGGCGTGGGGCGGGGCTGGATAATGATCGTCGTGGCCATCGTGAGCCTCGGGATCGGTTCGCGCCAGGCTGTGGCCCAAGTCGATCCGTTCGAGTTCGAAGTCTATCCCTACGCGACCGAATCGCGCGGGATACTCGAACTCGAAATGCTCAACGCGGTCGTGCCCAACGGCCATAGCAGCGCGCCCAACGGAACCGCCAAGGGCCGCTATCCGAGTCAGGGGATGTGGTACAGCGGCTACGAACTGACCTACGGCTTCAGCGATCGCATTGAGGCCGCGGCCTACCTGAACTTCGCGCTACCGCGCGGGCACGGCTTGTGGTGGGCCGGCGACAAATTCCGGTTGCGGGGGCGGCTGTTCGACGAGGAAACCCTGCCCGTCAACCTTGGCTGGTACGCCGAACTCGAATGGCACAAGACTCCGCAGTTCGACGACGCGGACCTCGAGCTCGAACTAAAGCCGATCATCGAGAAGGACTTCGGCCGACTCTCGCTGATAGTGAATCCGGTCTTCGAGAAACCACTTTACGGCCGAGGGCATGATCAGGGCTTCGAGTTTGGCTATCGCAACGGCGCCTACTACCGCTGGCGGCGCTATCTCTCCCCCGGGATCGAGTTCTACGGCGGGGTTGGACTGATTGACGACAACAATCCGTTGGGCGCGCAACAACACTACATCTTCCCGGTGATGTGGGGCGCGCTGCCCCGTGGAATCCAGTACAACCTCGGGCCGGGCTTCGGGCTCACGCGCGGCTCAGATCACATCATCGTCAAATTCAATGTCGAGCTCGAGCGCTTCGTCGGCGCGCTCTTCGGTCCGTCCGCAGAATCAAGCTGGTTCTTCTAGGGTCGCATTCAAGTAGCATCAAGTGGCGGAGAGACTGAAGTGGATCGGCCGGCGCTGCCCGGCGGCGATGGCAAGGGGGAAGCATGAATCCACTGCGGGAACGCTACGATGTCGCGATCGTCGGCGCCGGCGTTATCGGCAGCGCGTTGGCGATGGCGCTCGGTGAGCGCGGGCTGCGCTCGGCGTTAATCGACCTCGACCTGAGTGGGCGGTTGAGTTCGAGCGAGCGCAATGCCGGCGGCGTGCGCGCGACCTGGTGGCAGCCGGTAAATATCGCGCTCTGCCGGGCTTCGATCCGCTATTACGAATCGATTCGCGCCGAAGTCGGTTTCCGCCAAAAGGGCTACCTGATTCTCTATGATGATGCGCGTTGGGAGGAGGCGCTGCGAATGATTCCGGTGCAGCGCGAGCTCGATCATCCGATCGAGACCCTGACCGCGACTGAGGTCGCACAGCGCGTGCCCGAGATCGACCATCTCGACGGCATCGCCGGGGCCACCTTCTCAGCGGGCGACGGCTTGATCAATCCCAATCTGCTCAAACTGCACTATCGCGAGAAGGCGCGCGAAAGCGGCGCGCAGTTGATCGATGCCACCTACGTTTACGCAATCGAGACCGCCGGCACCGGGGTGCGCTTGGCCTGCTGGCATTCGGATGCTGCGCTGAACGACGTCGAGCTCGACCGGATGCTGACGCAGGACGGCCCCGGCGAACCGGCGTTGGGGCGGCTACTCGAGATCGCCGCGGACGCGGTCGCGATCACGGTCGGCGCGTGGGCGCCGAATGTGCTCAAGCTGGTCGGCCTCGACAGTCCCACCCGGGCCGTCCGGCGCCAGCTCTGCACGGTCGACTGCCGCGCCACGAACCTCGAGCCCTACGGGATGATCTTCGACACCTCGGGCGTTTACTTTCACAACGACGGTCCGCACATCCTGGCCGGCTACTCGCCCCCCGAGGAGCCGGCGGGGTATTCGTTCAAATTCGACGGCGAAGAGTTTTTTCAGCGCGAAATCTGGCCGCGGATGTACGCGCGCGCCAGTTGCTTCGAGCGCGTGCGTTACTTAAACGGATGGGCCGGGCTTTACGAGATGACGCCGGATCGCAGCGGGATCGTCGGGCGCGCGCGCGATCGAGTGTTCGAGGCCCACTCGTTCAGCGCGCATGGCGTGATGCAGTCTTACGCCGTCGGCCAGGCGCTGGCCAACCTCATCGCGACGGGATCATATGGCAGGCTCGATGCGAGCGCGCTGCGACGCGAACGCTTCACGAGCGGTCCGCTGATGTACGAAGAACTTCACTGGTAGAGTTCCCCCGCCCAATTCACGCTATTTCGCGCGAGCTTGCGTTCTGATCGAGATTTTTGGCGCGATACCGAGCTGCGTTGGGCCTTGCGGTAGATTTTTCGGGCCATCGCGATAGCGGAAATCCCTAATCCGTCTCGGCGCGGTTCTTGCGGCAACAGAGCTGGCTGAGCGGCTGACGGAAGTCTTGAGGCCGGACTGTCGACGCATCTCCACGGCGCGACCCGGCCATCGGATGGCGGTGAAAGGCAAATCTATGACGCTGGCTACTTTCTCTCTGGTCCGCTTCCTCGCAGGTGAGTCACAGGCGTGAGTAAGTCGCTAGTCCCCATCCTGCAGTGACGGAGCGTGAAGAAAGCAGCCTATGCTCAGCCTGTCAACTACTGCGCTAGCTATCGCCGCGACTGCGGTTATCGCGATAGCGTTTCCGATGGCGGTATTCGCGAAGCTCTATCGCAAGGCGGGACCACACGAAGCCCTGGTGGTCTACGGCTTGCGCGGGACCCGCGTGATCAAGGGTCACGGCACGATCGTGCTGCCGATGGTCGAGAGCTGCCGTGAGCTGTCGCTCGAGCTCATGTCGTTCGACGCGGCGCCGCAGCAAGACCTCTACACTCGCCAAGGCGTTGCGGTGACGGTGGAAACGGTCGCGCAGATTAAGGTCAAATCCGATTCCGCGTCGATCTTAATCGCGTCGGAGCAGTTTTTGACCAAACCACCCAACGAACGCGAAGCCCTGATCCGCCCGGTGCTGGAGGGGCATCTGCGCGGCATCGTCGGCCAGCTCACGGTGGAGGAGCTGGTCAAGCAGCCGGAAATGGTGGCCTACCGATTGCGCTCAAATTGCGCCGACGACATGAACAAAATGGGTCTTGAACTCACCTCCTTCAACCTCAAGGAAGTCCGCGACAGGAACGAGTACATCACCAATATGGGCCGGGCTGAGATCGCTCGGATCAAGCGCGACGCCGACGTCGCCGCAGCCGAGGCCGATCGCGACACGGCGATCAAGCGCGCCCTCGCGCTGCGCGAATCCGCGATCGCGAAGGCCCAGGCCGATGAGGAACGAATCGCCGCCGAAACCGCTTCGCTCGTGCGCCAAGCCGAGGCGCAGCGCGAGCTCGACCTGAAGAAACCCATAAACTGGAGCTGGTGAAGCGTCACCAGCGCAGGCCGGCAGAGCCTGCGCGATCCGGACCGACGTGCTGCGCCGCGAGCGCTTCATGACCGGTCGGCTGGTGCACGAAGATCTCCACTGGTAGCCGCGTTCCCGCGAGCCGCTAGTGTTGTGTCCCATTAGTAACTTCAATCACACTTCCCGGTTTGTCATCTGAGCGTAGTGAGCAACGCGAACGTAGTCGCGCTAGTGGAGCGAAGCGGAACGAGCAGGCGAGTCTGCGAGCTGCGTCATTTCTGGATCCCTCTCCCTTGTCCAAGGGAGAGGGCAAGCGGCGGCGGCGCCGCCGCGCGGGTGAGGGTCACTTAGGCCGCGGCCGGCTCGGCGCAGCCCCTCCACTCTTATGAAAGCTACTTGCGAGACACCACGCTAGCGGAGGATGTACGGCTCGAGACAGCAGCTTACGCATGGGTGTACGCAGGCGACGCCAACTACCTCACGGCTGTGATTTGAATGGGCAATCAGCAATAAATGTTTAGGTGATAACCGGCGAAGAGCGGGCACCTGATCGGCGCGCGCGGCTGCGACGGCGGGCCATACGTTTCTGGTCGACCGATCGGAGCCTCACGGTTTTGCTGCTCCTTCTAGTCGTCAATATATTCGTCATACCACTCGCTCAATTCGCCACGTGGGGCAGGTTCGCGGCTCGCGGGATTCTCTCGCCTATTATTATTTCAGGCGTGATCGCCACCGTGCGTGACGCTCGCATTGTCGTGCTGGCGACGTTGCTCGCCCTCGCCTCTCTCTTCGTTGGCTGGGAGGACGTTGAGCGGCCGAACTTCTACCTTCACCTGTTCAATGATCTCGATTCGATACTGTTTATTGGTTTTCTTGTCGTCCTGATTCTGCGACAGGTTCTCAGGGCCGGACCGATCACATCCCGCAGGCTGGAGGGGTCGGTCGCGGTTTACCTGCTTTTGGGCCTGCTGTGGGCGGTCTCGTATCAGATGGTAGAGCTGCTGCGCCCCGGATCTTTCAGAATGCCCGCGCAAGGGGGTGGCGCTGACCTTCCCCTGCTCGGCTACTTCAGCTTCGCTACACTTACGACCCTCGGTCTCGGGGATATCCTTCCGCTAAGTCCGCTTGCCCGCTCTCTCGTCGTGCTGGAAGCGCTGGTGGGTCAGCTTTTCCCGGTCATCCTGATCGCACGTCTGGTGGCCATGCAAATCGAATATCAGAGAACACGTCCGCACTGAACTCGCGGACGAGCGCGGCTTCAGCCGCGCGGGCGCATCCGGTAGCGGATCGGCATGTGCTTGATCCCGCCGACGAAGCTCGAGCGCATCCGCTGGATCGGGCCGGTGAGCTCCACCGCCTCAAGCCGTTCGCTGAGCTGGCGAAACATGATCTGTAATTCCATCCGTGCGAGGTTGGCGCCCAAGCAGTAATGCTCGCCGATGCCGAATGCAATCTGTGGATTCGGATTGCGGGTGATATCGAACGTGAAAGGCGCAGCGAAAACCTCCTCGTCGCGATTGGCGGACGGATAGAACAGCGCGAGCACCTCGCCCTCGCGAATCTGCTGGCCGTGCACGACGGTGTCGCGCATCGCCAGCCGCGTGAACTGGATGACCGGCGAGGTCCAGCGGATAATTTCGTCCGCCGCCGACGGCATCAGACTGGGCTCGCGCCGCAGGCGATCCCATTGATCGCGATGATCGATCAGCGCGGCGAGGCCGCCGGTGATCGCGTTGCGGGTGGTCTCGTTGCCCGCGATGATCAGCAGCGCAAAGTAGGACATCACCTCGAAAACTGGCAGCGGCTCACCGTTGGCCTGGCCGTAAGTCAGCGCATTGGCGAGGTCATCGCGCGGGGCCTTGCGGCGTTCCTCGACCAGCCCGCTGAAGTACTGAAAGAACTCCATCTGCGCGCGCAGCATCGTTTCGCGCGGTCCGGCGCTGAGTTTGAACTCCGGGTCAGTCGGCGCGATCATCTCGTTGCTCAGCCGGAACATCAGCTGCCAGTCGCCGCGCGGAATGCCGAACATCTCGGAGATCACGGCGAGCGGCAGCTTGGCCGAGACCTCCGTGACGAAATCGCACTCGGTGCGATCGGCCACGCTGTCGAGCACTTCCGCGGTGACCTCCTCGATCTGCGCGCGCAACTGCTCGATCGCACGAGGAGTGAACCGGCGGTTGGTGATCGCGCGCAAGGCCCCGTGCTTGGGGGGATTCATGTGCAGCAGCGTGTCGACTATCGGCTCGTCGGGCGGTTCCAGGTCCGGATCTTCCTTGACGATGAACAGTCGCTGACGTTCGGCCGCGAGCGCACTGAACAGTTCGGGCTGACGTGAGACTTCGATCAGGTCGGCGTGTTTGGTGATCGCCCAGAATGGCTCGACCCGCGGCCGGTCGTACCAGAAGACCGGGGCCTCGCGGCGCAGCAACGCCCACTCCTGATGCGGATAGCCGCGTTCGACGTAAAGGTCGGGGTCAATGATATCGAGGTTTTGAAGGGTCAGCTCCATCGCTGAATGAACCTCCATTCAGTAGCTGACCAAACTTAACACGCCGGCCGGCGCGAGCATATCGGCTTGTTCCTCGCTGGATGGGATCATCCGCTGCAGCTAGGAACCGTGGAGCGAGAGTTCAGGCTTGTGATGTAGACTTATTGGCCTTCAGCGGGAATAAATCGACGCGAATCGTAACCGCCCGGGACCTCGGGCTGCCCGAAGATCTCCACCGCCGGCCCGATCTCGGCAAGTGAAAACATCAGATACAAAAGCTGCTGACCCTCTGGCGTGAGCTTATCCGGCGCAAATTCGTTGAGATAGCCGAGGATGTCGTCTATTCGCGCCATCATGACATCATAAAAAGCCTGCAACTCTGCCATCGGGACGGTTAACCGACGCTGGTGGCGTTCCAGCTCCGTTCCCAGCGCCCAAATTGGCGCCATTGGTTCAAGCTCGCGGAACTGCTCAGGCAACCGCTGCGGGTCTGGCATCGATCGAGCCCTTTCGCTTCTTAGCTGCGGGCTTGGACAAGCCCATGTACTCGTTGAGGATCTTGTTGTCGTGGCGCAGGAGAATCTCCTCGTCCTGAAAGACGAAGTGCGTCTTGGCGCCGGAGCCGATCACGGACTGGATCCGTTCGAGGGTGCCGGCGTCTTCCATCAGGATATCGCGAAAGGTCACGCGGTTGTGTTCCTGACTGAAGCGCTGCGCCGCGGTCGTTGGGCGCGGGAAGTAATACTGAACCTCCCACCGCGTGCGATCGACCGCCATTGGCCAAAGGCCGTAACTGAAGTAGCCGGTGTCGGCGAGGTCAATCAGGCGGTTCGGAAAGACGCCGTTGACATCCAGTACCCAGTTCGGATCGCGCTTGCGATTCACTCCCGGTGGAGACTTGAGAGTGAAGTCGGTCTTGAGCAGAAATGGCGAGTAGCGGTATGCCACCGCCTCCAGCGGTGACGGCTGGTAGTCCGGATTTGCCGTCAATGACCAACTCTGATGGAGCGGAAAAAGCTTGAAATCGATCGCATGGCTGAAGGGATTGCGCGGCCCGGTAAACGAATCGCGCACGGACCGCAGGTGGAGGAAGGCGACGTGATAGGCCTCCTTGAAGGCGTCGCGGATGAGCTTCCAATTGGCTCGCACCTCAGTGCTCCACTCATAACAAACCGCGCCGTTTTCCGCGTACGGATAGTCGCGGAGTTGTTCGCCCCACTCGCCCAGATACTCCTTCAGCGTTTGCTCCGGGCGGCTGCTCAGATTGATGAAGATGAAGCCCTGCCACAGATCCGCGGCGACCGGCGTCAGGCCGAGCTGCGACTTGTCCAAGTCGAAAAAGCTCTTCTCGTCGGGCGCGGCAATCAGCCGGCCGTCGAGTCCATAGCACCAGCCGTGAAATGAGCAGGTGAACGTGCTGCATGAACCGCGACTCTGTAGTTCGACCCGGTTGCAGCGATGGGAGCAGACGTTGTGGAACGCCCGGACTTTGCCATCCTGGCCGCGCGCCACGATGATCGAGGTATTGCAGATGGCAATATCCTTGATGAAGAAATCGCCGGGCTTGGCGATCTGTTCTTCCCGGCCAAGGCAGAGCCAGGCGCGGCGAAAAACCCGCTCGCGCTCGAGCTCAAAGAACGCCGGCGAAATATACGGCTCGATCGGCACCGGCGCAGTGCCGAGTTCCGGATAAGCGCTGTGCCATGATTTGGTTCCGTTTGGAATCGAGTTCGATCCGGTCTTGCCATTAGTGCCTTTCGCGCCCATCGGAGTTCTCCTCGCCGCCAAGGGCTCGGTGCCCTTCCCGATCTAATTTTGAACCACTTTCCAAATCGGCCATTTCGGCTGTTTTGTCAACCGCGATCGTCGCGAATGCGCGGCTTGAGCGTAGCCGCGGCGGGCAGATAAGGTCGAAGGATCATGCCTGCGGGCGAGCTCGAAATTGTCCCGGTGATGGGGCCGTTAGCGGCGACGATCACGCCGCCCGGCTCGAAGAGCATCACGAATCGGGCGATGATTCTGGCCGCGCTGGCCGACGGCAGCTCGGTGATCGAGCGGGCGCTGCTGAGCGATGATACTGCGCGCATGGCCGCGGCGCTGGCGGCTCTCGGATTCACGGTCGAGACTGACGAGGCACGGCGCCGAATTACCGTCACCGGACGCGGCGGCAGAATTCCCGCGATCGCCGCCGAGCTCGACGCGGGCAATGCCGGCACCGCGATGCGCTTTCTCGCCGGCTTGGTCACGCTCGGGCGCGGACGCTATCAGCTCGACGGCAGTGCGCGGATGCGCGAGCGGCCGATCGCGGCGCTGCTCGCAGCGCTGCGCGCGCTGGGCGTTGCGGCCACGAGTGTGCATCGCGACGATCGTCCGCCGATCGTGATCGACATGACCGGGGCCCACTTTGCCGGCGGCGAAGCGACGATCGACGCCAGTCTGTCGTCGCAATTCGTCTCGGCGCTGCTGATGCCGGCGCCGCTTTGGCGGCGCGGCTTGCGGCTCACCGTGCGCGGCGAGACCGCCCGCCCGTTCATCGCGATGACGACCAGCCTGATGGCTCGTTGGGGCGTGCATAGCACGATGACCGGTGACCTGATCGTCGTTGATGGCGGACAGCAATATCAGCCGCGCGAATTCAGCGTCGAGCCGGACGCGACCGCGGCCAGCTACTTTGCCGCCGCCGCGGCAGTCGCGGGCGGCTCCGTGAGCCTCCGCGGACTCGACCGGGACTCGCTCCAGGGTGATAGCGGATTTTTCGCAATTCTGGAGCGCATGGGCGCGCGTGTCACCCGGCGCGGCGACGCGATCGAGGTGACGGGTGCTGGCGAGTTGCGCGGCGTGGACGTCGCGATGAACGCGATGCCGGACGTCGTACCGACGCTGGCGGCGATTGCGCCCTTGGCGTCGTCGCCGTCGCGGATTCGCGGCGTCGGCTTCATCCGTCATCACGAGAGCGATCGCCTGCGCGCAATCGCGACCGAACTGCGCCGACTCGGGGCAGCGGTCGAAGAATTCGACGACGGGCTCGGGATTGCGCCTTCCACGTTGCAGCCGGCGACGATCGAAACGTATGACGATCACCGGATCGCGATGGCGTTCGCCATCGTCGGCCTCAAGGTCGCGGGCGTGCGCATCAGGAACCCGGGCTGCGTCGCGAAGACCTACCCAGATTTTTTCCGCGATCTCGCCGCACTCCGCTAGTGTTGTGTCCCATTAATAACTTCAATCACACTGGCCGGTTTGTCATTCTGAGCGTAGTGAGCAACGCGA
>JBOHWF010000057.1:0-4876 GCA_050736455.1 Binataceae bacterium (SeqCode)
AACCAGTACCTCTTATTCTTCGGATCGCCCGCGAACGGATCAATCTGGTTGTTCCAGAGTTCGCGCAAGGTGATCGGATCGAAGGCGCGCAACATCCCGAACTTTTGCTGGTCGCAGTTCGACCCAAGCCGACACCGCTGAACCGAGCATTCATGCAGCTCACGCAGCTCTGCATCATCCGACGCCGCACAGCGTTGCACCGATGCGAATAGCACGCCTGCGGCCTGTTGCGATGGGTCAATGCTCAGTGCGAGCATCCCGCCGGGCATTCCGACAGGACCAAGAAACTGGTTGGCGTCGGCGCCGCCAAGAAACGGTGGCGCGAGCACCGCCTCGCCCTTCCCGTTGGTCGCGATCGTCGGCGTCGTCTCGAACCGCTTGCCCCACCAGCGGAACGACTTCAAAAAGTCCTTCTCGGCCCACAGGTAGAGGAAAGCGCGCCCGTCGGGAAAGTCGGGAAACGCGCCAAACACCGGCGTCCCATGGATATGGGGCCAAACAATCCAGTCTCTCATCGTGACGCCGCGTCCGTGAGGAGATGGCGATGGCGGGTAATCCTGCCCTTTGCCAAGACAGAAGCCAGCATTCGGACCGACCGCGCAGTATTGGTTCTCGCCTCCACGAAACTTCTGTACGAGCTGGTCTCGCATCGGTTCGTCGAGGGCGGCGGAATCCTCCGAGGTGTGAGGCCCTTTCGACGGGTCGAACGGGTCGATGAACATTGCTGTCGCCGCGTCGAAGGGCATGCTGCCGTCGAACTTGCCCAGGTTGTCGCGATCCAGCACATACAATATGCCCTCCTTGCCGCCCGCCACCAGATACCGCGTGTTTGGGACCAGCACCACGCCCGCCGCGGAGAAGTCGAGATCGACCTCGTCGAGCCACGTCTTGCGATATGGCGTAAACCAGCCGGCCGGCGTCATCGAGATCGCGGTCGAACCAGGCGGCCCGCCAGGCCGGGGATCGACGCGCAGCCGAACGACGCTATTCGACAGATTCTTGCCAAACGCGTCCGGTGGACTGCATTTGCGGTTGGGCGCATCACCCTTGTAGTTGCACCTCTGCTCATTACCCGTGGCGAAGAACAGATTGCCGTGGCCGTCGGCTGCAAGACCAGTCGATGCTTGCCATATCCCGCCACCCGTCACGGGATCGTCGGTCGGTTCTAGCGGCGCGCCGTCGGGATTTTGGGTGCTGCGATATCGGCCCGCGAATGCAAAGGTCTCGGCGTTGAAGGCGTAAATCCAACCCTGGAACGACTTTTGGCTGAAGAACGGCGCGCCCGGAGCCTCGCATCGTCCCGAGAAGGCCACATAGACACGGCCCTGGTCCAAGAGCAGGCTCGCGCGATTGCGGTGGACTTGATTCCAAAGCGAGTTGTCCGTAACGCGCCGGTTGAGATCGCGTCCGTCCGCCCCTTTTGACGAACTCCCCAGTGCGCAAATCCAGTGCGGCGATGCGCTGCGTTCCGTCGAAAATTCCGTCCATCGCGCGATAGCTCACGATGATGTGTGAGCGCGCGGAATCGATCACCGGCGTCGACTCGATCCCGAGCACTAAAGTGGTGTTCGCGCCCCGATCGTCCTGCTCCGCCGATGTCATCAGGCTCCCCCTGCAAGTCTTGTCATTTTCTGGGGTGAAGGCATTGGGGAAGCGGAACGGCTCGCCGAGAGTTTTTTCCCATATCTTCTCGAAAGGCGGGTCCGCGTTGAAGGCGTAGACCCGATTCGTCGAGGTCGCAATGAACACCGCCGAGTGACGCCCTTTTTGCGGGAAATCCACGCCGGCCATGAACAACGGCTGCGCAAGCACCACGCCGTCGACGTCCAACTGCCCAACTAATCCGAAGCGTCCATCCGAGACTGCGCGCTGATCGAGCCCGCCGTGCAGCGTCGCCCCCGTGCGCAGGTTGTTATAGCGCTGCGTGACCACATCCCCAGGTGAGGCGGGATTCATTGGATCCGCGTTCGACGGCGCGGCCGGAACGGGGATGATGATGTCACCAAATGGCAACGCGATGGCGGGGCCGTGTCGCACGGTATCGGCCGACGCGGGAGTCGCCACTACTGCAGCCCCCGCCATCACGAGTGCGAGCATGAAGCGTTGATAGGCGTGGCGAATAGTGCGCCGCTCCAACAGCGCTGTCGCGCGCGACGGGCGACCTAACGAACGATGTTGAGGGCGATCAGCTTGGGCTGACTCAAGACGCATCCCGGCTCCTCCGCGCGCAAGGCGCCGCTCAGCGCACTATGTTGATGCCGATCAGCTTGGGCCGACTCGAGACGCATCCATGCTCCGCCACGACCACGATCACGGTCGCGCGTTCCGCGTAGGCCAGCAATGTGGCCGCGTAATAGGTTTGATACCCGGGCTGGGAGCTGTCGGTCACATAGCCATCCGCCGTCGGACATCCGGCTGGATTGACAATTGGGGCCACCGTGACGATGCCGAATTGCTCGGCATTCCACCCGGTGCGAATCATCGTGATTTGCGTCGGGATATTCGGAGGGTCGGCTACCGCCGACGCACAGGTTATGACGTACAACAATAGGCAACGAGCCAGACATCGCATAACGATTCCTCCCCTTCAGATTCTCCACCCCAATCCGCCAGCAAGAACGAGCAAGGGGTCCCGTCACGGATTGTTGGAATTTGCTAACGCGGCTCTGGGTAGCATGATGTTATCCGAGCTGGCGGCGAAGTCAATGAGAGCTGGTCTCGGGAATCTGCACAGGACGATAGTTGGATTTTCTGCCTGAGAGCGGGCACCCTGATTGCTGCGGATCACGAGCGAAGATAACGCAACCAACCGCTCCCGTCGAAACAGCGCACGTTGCATAAGGTCCAATATGGAACGCGCCGCGAGCAGCTTTTCCTAGCGCGGCGTGTGCAAATCAAACCGTCACCTGGGCGCCGAGCTCGACGACGCGACCAGACGGAATCGCGAAGAAGCCGGTCGCGTTCGCCGCCTGCCGCGATAGCGTGATAAAAAGCCGGTCCTGCCACAAAGCCATGCCCAATTGGGCACGGGCTTGATCGTCCAGCGGCCGGGAAAGAACGATGTCGTCATGATGTCGAATTTTAGGCCGGCCCGGCGCATGTCCGATTGGCGCCGTGCGAGGACCTCCAATGGTAATTTTCGAGTCCGATGAGCCCCGCCGCAAAGCAGCGGTCTTTGCCGCGATCTTATCGACACTATATGCGGGTGATATTGCTTCTATCATGCCATGCCATTATTATTTCTCGCTCCAGGCTAGAGAGAACGAAGAAAGTTCAAAAGATCCTGCTCGCTCGTGTCCGGAAGCATATCGAATCTCTTGATGACCGCGTTGGCCTCAGATGCAGGGGTCGCCCCGCGAGGCCCGCTGCGATGCTGCTGGATCGCAACGACCAGATCCGAGGTGCGGCCGTCATGCAGAAAGAACGCCCGCTTGCCTAGTCCCCACAGCGGCGCCGTGCGGAATTCGTCCGGTCCTGCCTGGCCTTGCGATATGCCGTCCGCCAGCCCCGGCCCCATATGATGCAAGGCAAGGTCAGAAAACAGATTGGCGACCTGTCCGCCCAACGCCGCGATCGTCGAGTTGCTAGTCGTTGGCAGTGACGGAGTATGACAGAGCCCGCATCCGGTCTGGCTGAAAACCGCCGCTCCGTTCGTGATCGAAGTTTTTCCGCCGGGGACAGTGGTGGATGGTACCGGCGGCGCGAGCAGACGCATGAACGCCGCGAATTGCTCGATATCGCTTAGGATAGCCAGGCCCGTCAGCTGCGGATTTGTCGTATTGTTCGGCGTGGTTTTAAATTGACATCCCGGGGTTTCGTTGCGCTCGGTCGGGAATAGCTCGTTAGAAACGCCCATCTCGACGTTGTAAGCCTCGCCCGCGAACAAGAGCAGGGATTTGTTTTGTGCCTTCCATCCAAAGCGGCTGACCGTGCCGTCGTTTCCGTTCAGATTGGGTTCCCCCGATACCGTATTGCCCACCAGGACGATATTTGGGCGCCCTTTAATCCCCATGGCCAACTTCTGATTCTGCGTATCTGGACGGGTGAGATTGGCAAGGATTGTACTATCGGTGATCTGCTCGATCAGCCCAGCGCCGAACACCGGTGTCGGAATGCGGAAGATCAGATTGTTGTCCTTTCGCGCCTGGTCGAAATTCGGCTGCGCCATGTGACATGCCTCGGCGCCGGTCATGCCTGCAATAGTGAACACGTCATGCACACCACCATCCGATGGAAATCGTGCCTCGCGCACCGGCCCGTTGGGTGTAATGAAGGATGGCAGACTATTCGTCGTATGATTGAGGCTTTGCTTATAGAACGAAACTTGCGGATTTTTGCTTGCTGGACTTGTTCCTCCGATAGCAGGGTTTACGTGACAGCCGCCACAGCTATTGAGATTCATCCTCGGCCCGAGACCGTCTTCCGTCTCCTCCTCAACTTGCTCGAACTGAGCTTGCCCGGAAAGAAACGATTGTTTGAGCGGGCCCGGCAGGTTCGGGAGGTGCCCCCCGGCGCCGGCCAGTCCGTCGTTGCGGATGCCCGGATCGTGCGCATTCCCGAGCGGCTGCTGCGCATTGGCGGCAGAGACCGCGAGCAAGATCACGGCGGCTATGATCGATGCTCTCATGGTGTGTTCTCCTACTTGGCTGGCTGCGCCAAACCGCTTGTGGTCGACGATCGGAGACCCATTCGCTACGGAGGACTGTTCCCGGTTGGCGGGATGTTGGCCGAGAAGAGTGAGAAGGGTTGGTACAAGAGGTGCCAGAACAAGATCCGGACCGGCGGATACAACATGACGATGCGGATTTGCGACATAATTGCCGACGCCCCCGATGGGACGGAGTTCCTTCGGCAGGATTATGGGATCAGTTAGTGA
>JBOHWF010000058.1:0-2752 GCA_050736455.1 Binataceae bacterium (SeqCode)
CTCGTGAATTGGGTGTCTCACTGGGCAAAAAGAGACCGTCACGCAACTCGCTAACCCTCGCGGTTCTGGGCCGGCTCAAAGAGACTGTCATGCTGACGAAGCATAGTAACGCGACGAGAGCTCGATCCGAAAACGCGGCCCTCGCTCCGTCCGTAACGGGATCCGCAATCGCGAGAAGGAAGCGACACTTCACCGCTTGACGACGGCGCTGGGCGGGCAGAAAAGAAATCGCCCTCGTGAGATTGCGGGCTGAACCCACCCCCCGCTCAATTATTCCGCCACGCAGGTGGACTAAGTCCCGGACTAAGTCTATTATTCAACGATGGCCAAGCCCAAAGCTGTAAATAAGACGGTAAATATCCACGAGGCCAAGACCCACTTCTCGAAGCTGCTCAAGCGGGTCGAGCGCGGCGACGAGGTGATCATCGCGCGGGCCGGCCGCCCGGTGGCCCGCATCTGCGCCCTGACGCCGCCGAAGCTGCCCGATCGCGTTCCAGGCACCGGCAAGGGCTTCTTTTCCCAAGAGGCGCTGGATCGAATTCTCGAACCCTTGCCGGAGGAGATTCAGCGTCTCTTTGATGGCGAAGAATGAGGGTGCTACTAGATACGCACACGTTCATCTGGTGGCTCTACGAAGACCCTCAGCTCTCCGCGCGAGCGCGCGAGATGATCTCGAGCGCGCAAAACGAGATCGTCGTGAGCGTGTTAACCGGTTGGGAAATAGTTTTGAAGACTCAACTACTTCGCGATGTACGCAGGAGCGATTTGCAGGCTTATGTCACTGCGCAAATCGCCGCGAACGGCTTTCAAGTGCTGCCGCTGACGCTCGAGCATGCATTGCGAGTGGCCGCCCTGCCCAACCATCACAAGGATCCGTTTGACCGTGCGCTGATCGCCCAGGCACAAGTTGAAAATCTGCCGATCCTCAGCGCCGATCGCACGATCGCGCGCTATCCTGTGGAAGTAATCTGGTGACCGGCCTTACTCGCCGGCGATCATCATCTCGCTGAGCTTGATCGTCGGCGAGACCGTCGACGAGCGCCAGCGCAGGTCGTTGCCGATCATCTCGATCGCCATGAACATCTCCTTGAGATTGCCCGCGATCGTGATCTCCTGCACCGGGAAGGCCAGCTCGCCATTCTCGATCCACATCCCGCCGGCCCCACGCGAGTAATCGCCGGTGACGCCGTTGATGCCGAAGCCGATCATCTCGGTGACGTAGAGTCCGCCTTTCACCGAGCCGATGATCTCTTCCGGCGTATAGCGCCCGGGCTGCAAATAAAAATTGGTCGTGCTGACGCCCGGCGAATCGCCGACCCCGCGCGACGCGTTGCCGGTCGGCGCGAGTTTGAGCTTGCGCGCCGAGTAGCAGTCGAGAATGTAGCTCTTGAGCACGCCCTCTTCGACCAGGTTTTTCGAATTTGTCGCCAGCCCCTCGCCGTCGAACGGCTTCGAGCCAAGACCGCCCGGCATGCGGCCGTCGTCCCGCAGCGTCACGCCCGGCGCGGCGATCGCCGTACCCAGCCGGTCAGCGAGGAATGACGCCCCCTTATAGAGCGACGGTCCCGACGCCGCTCCCGCGATCGCGCGAATCAGCGACGCCGCCATCTCGGGATCGAACACGATCGGCGCGCGCGTCGTCTTGATCTTGCGCGCCCCCAGCCGGCGGAGCGCCCGACCCGACGCCGTGACGCCGACTGCCTCCGCGTCTTCGAGCCGATCGAAGTGGCGCGATGCGGTCGACCAATAGCCCTGCTGCATCCGGCCGTCGTCCGCTTGCGCGATCGGCGCCGCGCCCAGGCCGAACGACGTTCCCGCGTACTCGCCGCTGAAGCCCTGGCTGTTGGCGAACATCACCGCGTAGCGCCCCGAGCTGAACTCGGCGCCTTCCGAATTCTTGATCCGCGGATCAACCGCCAGCGCGGCTCGCTCCGCGGTCCGCGCCAGCTTCAGCGCCTCGTCGGCGTCGACGATCCCGTGCGCCGGGTCGCTCAGCTCAAGCTCGGGGAAATCGTGCGGATGAAGCGTCGGGTCTGGCAGCCCGGCCCACGGATCCGCCGCCGTCAGCCGCGCCATCGCAACCGTGTTGGCGATAAAAGCTTCGAGTGAAGCGCGCTCGAGCTCTGCCGTCGAGGCATTCGCCGACGATTGTCCGGTGAAGACGCGGATCCCGAGCCGCCGTTCACGCGAGCTCTTGAGCTTTTCGACTTCGCCCATGCGCACGCCCGCGGCGAGCGATTCCGCGCTCACGAGCAAGACTTCCGCGCCGCTCGCTCCGCACGTCCGCGCCTGGCCGAGGACCCATTCGGCGAGCGCCGGATCAAACTGATTCATCTGTAATTACCTCGCGGGATTGGAGACCCCGCCAGCTTCTCGCTTGACCGTGAAAAGTGAACAATTCAGGCGCGAGTGCCGCCGACCGTCAGCCCGTCGATCCGGATCGTCGGCAGGCCGACGCCCACCGGCACCGACTGGCCGTCCTTGCCGCAAACCCCGATCCCCGAGTCGAGCGCGAGATCGACCCCGACCATCGAGACTCTTTTCAGCACGTCGGGGCCATTGCCGATTAGCGTGGCGCCCTTGACCGGCCGCGTCACCTCCCCGTCCTCGATCAGGTAGGCCTCGCTCGCGGAAAAAACGAATTTGCCGTTGGTGATATCCACCTGGCCGCCGCCAAAGCTGACCGCGAGGAGTCCCTGCTTTACCGACTTGATAATGTCCGCGGGCGCCGATTCGCCGGGCAGCATGAAGG
>JBOHWF010000059.1:0-3695 GCA_050736455.1 Binataceae bacterium (SeqCode)
TTTTCCAGGAGTTGCTCGGATACTCATCGTGGAAATCGGGTCTCGCGGTCTTGCCGCGCGGTTTCGGCACGCTGGTCGGCATGTTTATGCTCGGGCAGCTCTCGCGGCGCGGCTTTGATACGCGCTGGCTGGTCGGCGTCGGCTTCCTGGTGCTTGCCTGTTCGCTCTGGTCGATGAGCGGCTGGAGTCTCGACGTCGGCATCCCCGAGGTGCGCTGGGCGCTGATTTGGTCGGGCTTCGGTTCCGGACTGATCTTCCCGGCGATGTCGGCCTCGGCGCTGGCCTGCGTCGCGCGCGAGCGGATGGGCTATGCCTCGAGCCTCTACAATATGATGCGCAATACCGGGTCCGCGATCGGCATCTCGCTCGTCACCAATCTGCTCAACAGCCGCGAGCAGTTGCATCAGGCCTATCTCACCGAGCATGTGACGCCGTTCCGCTCCTGGCAGCTCGATCAAACCGCGCCGCTGATGCCGGGCTCACCGCATTTCAACCTCATGCAAAGTATGATCAGCGGTCAGCATCAAGGCTACGGGCTGGTGTACGCCGGCGTGCAGCAACAGGCCTCCCTGCTCGCCTACAACGATATTTATCGGATCCTGGCGATCATGGCGGCCTGCTTCGTTCCCGGATTTTTGTTCTTGAAGAAGACCGCCCGCGGCCCCGCCGCCGCGGCTCATTGACGGCTGGGGAAACCCTTCGCGTCGAAGACTCGCTCAACCTGACAATTCATCGAGCAGGCCCTGAGCCTCCTTGAGATCGGCCGTGTCGAAACCCTCGGTGAACCAGTTGTAGATCTCCGCGAGCATCGCGCGCGCCTGGTCGCGACGATTCGTGTCGCGCAGCATTCGCGCAAGACTCATCGTCGCGCGGAGCTCTAGGGATTTCGCGCTAATCTTTCGTGCAACTTCGACAGCCTCGCGGAAGTCCTGTTCGGCGAGTTGGACACGGGCCGTGTCACTGGCGTCGCTGCGCAGGCGCAGTTCACCGCGCATCCGGATCGCTAACACCCTCGAGTACAACTCATCGGGATTGGCCTCTACCGCTTGTTCAACTGTGACGATGGCGTCATCGATGGCTCCCGCGAGGGCTTGTGTTTCGGCTATCACTGATAGGTTGTACCCCCGGTGCAAATAAAACTTGAAGGCGTCTAATTCCGTCAGCGCCGCTCGCATCGAGTCCAGCGCGCCGCTGAGTTCCCCCAGATGAACGCGTCCCCAAGCGTCCAAGAACTTGCCTCCTGCGCTAAATAGCGGGAATCCCAACTCCGTCCCGAGTCTTTTCGCTTCTTGGGCGGCGGCGCGCACGCGGGCGAAGTCGCCGCGCCAGCCGTCAGTAAAAAGCCCAACGGCGTCGACGTAGGTTACAGCGAACGGGTTGTTGAGACGGCGGGCGAGAGCACGCGCATCGTTGGTATAGCGCAAGGCTTGATCGGGGTAGCCGAGCATCCATTCGTTCGCCCCGGCCCAGGCGAACGAGGCTACCCCTGGATCGAGAAGATTACCGCCGCCAGTAAAGTCTTCTTTGTGATAGTGCTCGATTGAAAGCAGAAAGTGCTGGCGGGCTACGATCAGATCGCCAAGATAGTAGCGCGAATTTCCCTGCTGGTTATGCGCGGTTGACAACGCCTTCGGAGTACCGATTTGCCGAGCAATCGTAAGAATCTGTTCAGCCAACATTAGCGCCGGGCGTAACTCACCACGTATAACGGCCGTGTTTCTCAGCCCATTCAGTACTCCAAGCGAGACGCGGCTGCCCGCCCGCTCCGCCAAAACCCCGGCCCGCGCAAAAGCTTCTGCAGTTTCGGGTGCGGAATATCCCCGCGTAGCCATCATCACGTTCCCAAAAGTAACCGCACCTGCAATTCACGGCTCCTGCGGTCAGGCGAGTCGGGAAGGGTCCTTAGAAGGGCAATCACATCGCGATAGTATCGCTCGGCTTCGCGATACGCGCGACGTTCGACGGCGCGGTCGCCCGCCCTTTGCCATTCAGCAATCGCGGACTCAATTTCGCCAGCTTCCGACCAATGGCGCGCGAGCACTTCGGGATGGGTCTCCTTGATAGTCGGGAATTGCTCATCGAGGGTGCGGGCGACGATCCGATGCAGCTCCTTGCGACGGGTCTTAAGCAGCGCTTCGTAGGCCGCGTCGCGGATCAGCGCGTGCTTGAACTGGTAGGTCGCGTCGGGTGCGATCCCGCGCACATACAGCAGCTCGGCGTCGGCCAGCTTGCGTAGCGCGGCCTGGAGCTCGGCTTCCGCAACCGGATGGACCGCGTGTAGCAATTCGTAGGGAAAATCGCCACCCAGTACGGCGCCAACCTGGAGCACTTCCCGCGCCGGCCCCAGCCGATCCAGCCGCGCCATCAGCGAATCGTGCAGGGTCACCGGGATCGCGCGCCCGGTGAGCGTGGCATCGCCACTCTCCAGCACCGCCCGCGTCAGCTCCTCGACGAATAGCGGCACGCCGCCGGTGCGCTCGACCACCGTCGCGACGGTCGCTTCCGAAATGGCTTTGGAGGCGGCGACCGCGCCGACCATCGTGCGCACGTCGTGCGCGCTCAGCCGGTTGAGCGTGAGCTGCGCATGATGGGCGCGCGACGGCCACGGCGGATGGAACTCCGGGCGCGCCGTGTAGGGCAGCAGCATCGGCGCGGTCGCACCCTGCTTGACGAGGAGCTGGATCAGCTCCAGCGTCGAGGGGTCGGCCCAATGCAAGTCTTCGATCACGCTCACCAGCAGCTGCGCGCGGGCCGAACCAAGGGTCCATCCGACCAGCGTCGCCAGCACGCGTCGGCGCTCCTGTTCGGGCGCCAGCGCCGACGGCGGATACTTGTCTGACAGCGGCAGATTCAGGAGTGGTGCGATTAGCGGAATAGCTTCATCAGGTTTGAGGCCGGCCGCTTCCAGCCGCAGTTCGAGTTGCGCGATTGGGTCTGCGGCGTCGCCGAAGAGTTGGCGCAGCAGTTCAGTGATCGGATAAAAGGGCGCAATTCGTCTTCGCGCCCGACGAACCGAGTCAGTCCGCCGGCCGCCGCCACCGCTTCAAAGCGCCCGCGCATCCCGCTGGGACAGATGACTCGGTAAAGATTGATCTCCCGGCCGATGCTTTGAGCGCCTGCGCACTCAACTCCTCGACGACGGGCGCGACGAGGCCGTCATCTTAGCGATTGCGCACTATGCCGAGGACGACGGCACGCAAGCGTTTCCGTCGATCGCAACCCTTGTCAGTGTTACTGGACTGAGTGAATCGAGCGTGCACCGATCTATTTCCAAGGCAAAGAAGAGCGCGAATTGGAGGTGAGGCGCAACGCCGGGGGCGGGCGCGCGAATCTCTACCGGATCAGACTGGAGAACATCGCAACCGCCCCCGACCTAGCGAGCCTTAGGGGTGTCACGATGACACCCTCTCAGATGCTGGCAAGGGGTGTCGCCATGACACCCAAGGGATCTGCTCTTAGGAGTGAGCAGTATTCTTCTCTTCCTTCTGAGACTGGATCCAGATCTGGACGGCTTGAGAGCACGCGGGGTCGGCGCAACTCTGTTGCCGAACCAACCCGGTCGCCACCCAAGGCTCGGCCGCCGACTGAAGCCCGGGCGAACGACGCGCGGGCACGAGCCGAGAAGAACGGCTATTTCACCTGCCCTGACTGCGGAGCGCGGCCCGGGGGGTGCCACTGCGGGGACTACCTCAACG
>JBOHWF010000060.1:0-10574 GCA_050736455.1 Binataceae bacterium (SeqCode)
TTCATGGTCTGATTGAAGAGATTGCTAATCGGTTCCGATTCCGACTGCAAACTGTGCGACCTTGACCAGCTTAGCCCTTGGATGCGGAAATTATGAACTTTTTCGCCGCCTTATCGTCGAAGTAACAGGATGGAGAGTATGAAACTCGGGCGTCAACGCATTTTCGCTGGTTCGAACCGATCCAAGCCAGGCTCGCATGCGAAATTGATCCTCGCGCTCGTGATTGGCGCGAGCCTTCTATTCGGCCTCGGGCTGGGCAGAGTGCGCGCCGATACTGCGGAGAAACCGGCGACCGCGGTCTTCGCCGGAGGCTGCTTCTGGGGCGTGGACGCGGTCTTCAAGCACGTCAAGGGGGTCACCAGGGTGGTTTCCGGATACACCGGCGGAGAAGTGTCCGATCCGAGCTATGAACTCGTCAGCACTGGCACGACTGGGCACGCCGAGTCGGTCGAGGTCAGCTACGATCCGTCGCTGGTCTCGTACGGCCAGCTTCTGAAGGTTTTCTTCCTGGTCGCGCACGATCCGACCGAACTGGATCAGCAGGGCCCCGATGAGGGAACGCAATATCGATCGTCAATCTTTTATACGGACCAGAGCCAGAAGAAGCTCGCCGAGGGGTACATCGCGCAATTGGGGGAGCAAAAGACTTTCTCTAAACCGATCGTGACGCAGGTGGTTCCCCTCAAGGCTTTTTATCCGGCCGAGAGCTACCATCAGAACTATCTCGCGCTGCACCCCGACAGTCCTTACATCGTGATCAATGATTTGCCCAAACTGAAACAGCTCCAGGAGCGCTTCCCGGCCCTCTACCAGTAATAATTTGGCACGCGCACTGTCCCCCATCTGCGCCGCTTCGATCCGCGGTGCGAAAATTGACGGTTACTTTCCGTACCCCGGCGGATAGAGCTGGTAGCACAATAGATACGTCACGATCCCGGTGATCGATACGTAAATCCAGATCGGCAGCGTCCAACGTGCGATCCGCCGATGCTTGGCGAAGTTTCCGCGCAGCGCCCGCGTCAGTGTGATCAACGCCAGCGGAACGATCGCCACGGCGAGCCCGATGTGCGAGATTAGGATCGTGAAGTAAAGGGGCCGCACTGGCCCATGGCCCTGAAAGCGAACGTCGCCAACCTGATAGTGATAGAAGCAATAGGAGACGAAGAAAATCGACGAAACGCTGAAGGCCGAAATCATGCACGCGCGATGCGCGCGGACGCGTCGCCGCCGGATGCTGTAGAACCCGGCCACCAGCAGGATCGCCGCGAGACCATTCAGAATCGCGTCGATGGGCGCGAGCACATGATACGACGTCATCTACGAAGTCCGAATCGTCAACTGTAATACCTCGGCGCGGCGAGTGCGATTGACGCGCATGTTCTCGGACGGCGGGTTTCTTTCGCGCGCTATCCACTTTTATAGACAAAGTGCTTTAATACGGCAGCGCGCCCCGCGGACGACGCTCTTTTCCGAGAGGGAGATAGCAGGCCATGCCGGAGCAGTTGAACCTCGCAGAGTTGGTGCAGGACCATCGGGTTCATCGGAAGATCTACGTCACGCCGGAGATCTTCGAGCTCGAGATGGAGCGGATTTTCGAGCGCAACTGGATCTATCTGGGCCACGAGAGCGAGGTGGCCGAGCCCGGCGATTACAAGACCGTGCGGGTCGGCACACAGCCCGCGATCATGTCGCGCGATGAAGACGGACAGCTCCACGTCGTGATGAACCGCTGCATGCATCGGGGGGCCACCATCTGCCAGCAGGAGCGCGGCAACTCGAATTATTTGCGCTGCTGGTATCATGGCTGGACCTACAACAGTCGCGGCGAATTGATCGGCGTGCCTTACGCCGTCGGTTTTGGCAGCAAATTCGATCGCCGCAAATTTTCACTGATCAAAGCCGCGAAAGTGGCAGTCTACCGCGGGCTGGTATTCGCGAGTCTGAGCGCCGACGTCGAGGAGTTGCCCGATTATCTCGGCAACGCGAAATATTACCTCGATCTATTTATGGATCTTTCTCCCGAGGGCGCCATCGAAGCGCGCGCTGGCACACATAAATACGGTTATGACGGCAACTGGAAATTCCAGATGGAGAACGGCGTCGATGGCTATCACGCCAACTTCGTCCATCAGTCGTTCTTCGAGGTCCAGGGCAAGCGGCTCGGCCGCAAACTGATGAAGCTTTTCAACGAAAGCACATCGATGGAGAGCAAGGACCTCGGGCACGGCCATTCGATTCTCGACCTAGCGCCCAGACGGCGCGTCGAGCAGCCGGTGGCGAATCTGTTTCGCGGCATGAGCTCGCAAGCCGCGGTCGACGCTTATCTGGCGAGTCTGGTCAGCCGCTTCGGCCAAGACCGGACCAGCGAGATTCTCGGCGCGTCCAACGTTAACCTCGCGATTTTTCCGAATCTGCTGATCATCGGCGTGCAGCTCCGTCAGGTGATACCGAGCGCCTTCAATCGCACCGAAGTCTTCGCCACGCCCACGACCCTGCGCGGCGTCCCCGAAGAGATCAATGTCGCGCGCCTGCGCGCGCACGAGTCCTTCTACGGTCCGGCGGGCGGCGGTGCACCGGACGACGTCGAGATGTTCAACCGCTGTACCGCGGGCTTGGCGGTCAAGGGCGCGGAGTGGCTCGAATTGACTCGCGGCCTCGAGCGCGAGTACACCACGCCCGAGGGCATCATTGCCGCGCATCTGACCGACGAGGTTCCCCAGCGCGCGCTGTACCGGCGCTGGCGCGAGGTGATGTGCGGGGCAGCCGCGGAACCGCGGCCGGCGAAGCTCTCGCTGGTCGCCTCAGGCGGGTAACCGAAGCCGCAGCGCGACGCGACGATGGCCCGACTGGAACGCGCACAGGCCGAGGACCTGCTGTATGCGGAAGCGCGCCTGCTCGACGAAGGACGGTACGCCGACTGGCTCAACACGCTCACCGACGACGTCACCTACTGGGTGCCGATGGGTGGGGATGGCGCCGATCCGGCGCAGGCGATTTCGATCATTTACGACGATCCTGCGCGGCTGCGCGATCGCGTGGCGCGGCTCGCTACCGGGCTCGCGCACGCGCAAAATCCGCCCTCAAAGACCCGCCGCCTGATCGCGAACGTGCAAATCGAGGAAACCGCCGATGGCGCGGCAAAGGTCGCCTCCGGCTTCATCCTCTACGAGCTGCGGCGGGGGCGCGAGCGGATCTTCGCCGGCCGTTATGAACATCAGATGCGCCTTGAGGACGGATGTTGGAAGATCGCGGCGAAAAAGGCGATCCTGGTGAATAACGCCGAGGTCATCGACAACCTCACGTTCATCGTATGAAGCGCCCGCGCGTCGGGCGCAGGAGGAATTAAGTCATGGCAAGCGTGAAGCAACTCGGTTACCTCGGCTTGAACGTCAAAACGCTGGCGGAGTGGGAACGCTTCGCCACCGAGATTCTCGGCCTGCAGTCGGCAGGGGTTGCCCCCGACGGGTCGCTCTACCTGCGCATGGACGAGAACCATCATCGCTTCATCCTGCGCCAGAACGACGCCGACGACGTCGCCTTTATCGGCTGGGAGGTGACCGACGAACCGGCCCTGCACGAGCTTACGACGCAGCTCGAGGCCGCCGGGGTCGAAGTGGCGGCGGGAACGCCCGAACTCGCCCATAATCGCGGCGTCGCCGAGCTGGTCCAGTTTCGCGACCCCAACGGTATCGCGAACGAGGCCTACTACGGTCCGCTGATGAATTCTGAAGCGCCATTTCATTCGTCACGAGCGATCGCGGGCTTCGAGACCGGTATCATGGGCCTGGGCCATATCGTACTCGGCGTCGCCGACGCTGCGCAGAGCCTGCACTTCTATCGCGACGCGCTGGGCATGCGGATCAGCGACCTTATCGAGATGAAGATGCGGCGGGGCGCGCCGTCGGGCCTGACGATCAACTTTTTGCACTGCAATCCGCGCCATCACTCGCTGGCCTTTGGCGAATTTCCGGCCGGTAAACGGCTCCATCACTTCATGCTGCAGGTCAAGACCATCGACGATGTCTGCTCGACGATGTATCTGTGCCAGGATCGCGGGGTGCCGATCGCGGCGACGCTCGGCCGCCACACCAACGACCAAATGGTGTCGTTCTATATGCGGACGCCGTCGGGCTTCGAGATCGAATACGGCTACGGCGCGCGGCAGATTGACGACGCGACCTGGAAAGTTCAGCGGCACGAAGCCGGCAGCATCTGGGGCCATCGCGGCGGCGCGGGCGGACCGCCGCCGAAGCCGGCCGCCTGACGGTGCTTCAGGCGCGCTGGTTGAAGAGATTCATCGCCCGCTCGAGACCCTCGCCCATGATCGCCGTGACCGCGTCGGCCACACGCTCCAGAGTGGCCTCGAGTTCGCGCATCTCGTCGCGGGTTAGCGGCAGGAGTACATGATCGATCGCGTCGGCCGCGGCGTCCGGATGGCCGACGCCGACCCGCACGCGGACAAAGTCGGGGCCTAACGCCGCGGCGATCGAGCGGACGCCGCGATTACCCGCGTCGCCACCGCCGCGCTTGATCCGTATTTGCGGAAACGGCAGGTCCATCTCGTCGTGGATTACGATCAGCCGCCCGACCGGAACCTTGAAATAACTGGTTAGCGGGGCGAGACAATCGCCGCTGCGGTTATAGAAGGTCTGAGGCCTGACGATGATCACCGGCGCGCCGCAGACAATCGTCTCGGCGTAGATGCCATTGAATTTGCGCCGGTTGAGCTCGATCCCGTGGCGCGCGGCGAGACGCGCGGCCGCCATAAAGCCGGTGTTGTGGCGTGAGCGGCCGTACTCACCGCCGGGATTGCCGAGTCCGGCTATGACCCAGCGGTTCGATGGCGTCTCGGGCAGCGCATCGCGCGACGGCAGGGGAGAGCGGAATCTACCGAACAGATTGCGGATCCGGCCCATGACGGCTGCCTGCGCGAGCCGACGGTCTACCGCGCGTCGCGGTGATTGCTGACGCCAGTGAGTGGCTTTACTAAAGCCTCGAGCGCGCCAAATAACTTGCGCATCTCGGCTGGCAAGCCAATCGAAATTCGGATGGCGTCGCTAAAGACTGAGCGAGGAAAATGACGAACTAGAATGCCGCGACGCCGCAGACGCGCGGCGAGCGGCGCAAGGTTACGTTCGGCCAGCCGCGCCATCACGAAATTGGCCTGCGACCGCGGGACCTCGAAACCGATCCTACGCAGCCGCTTCTCTGTCAGCGCGCGCGTACGCTTGACGCGCGCGACGTTGCGGCGCATCGAGGGCAAATCGCTCAGGGCCGCGGCGCCCGCGGCGATCGCCAGACGATTCAGATTGTAGGAATCTTTAACTTTCAGTAGTTGTTCGATCAATTGCGGATGGCCGAAACCAAGGCCGAGGCGCATCCCGGCCAGCGAAAAGGACTTCGACAAAGTTCGCAGCACGATGACGTTCTTGTGCCGTTTGGCGAGGTCCAGGGCGTTATCTTCGGCAAAATCCACGTAGGCCTCATCGATCACGAGCAGGCGTCCGTCGAGCGCGCGCGCCATCGCGTCGAGCTCGTCGCGCTTCGCCGGCGTGCCGCAGGGCGAGTTCGGGCTGCAGACGACGGTCAAGCGCGCGCGCTCGCGCGCCAGCGCCTTGAGCGGAATGGAGAAGCCGGGTCCAAGCGGAATTCTTACGATGCGCGCATCCTGGATTTGCGCGAGCGTGTCGTAGAGCGAATAAGTCGGCTGGGCGCAGGTGATTTTGTCGCCGCGGTCGAGGACCGCCCGGAACAGCATCGCGAGCAGCTCGTCGGAGCCGTTGCCGGCCAGAATCATTTTTGCCGGAAAATCGTAAGCTCGCGCCGCGGCAGCGATAAAATCGTCGGCGTTGGGGGCAGGGTAAAGGCGCAGCGTGCTGGTTGCGGCCTTGAGGATCGCCCGCCGCACCAGTGGCGAAGGCGGATATGGGTTCTCGTTGGTGTTGAGCTTAATTAGCTGTTCGCCGGGCCGCGGCTGTTCGCCGGGGACGTAAGGTTTCATTGTGGCGACCGCGCGGCGAAACGTCGCGCGGTGGGGAGCGGTCGAGAGTCGAATCAGCCTGCTCGAACTGATCACTGAGATGCCGCTTTGCGTGTTGTAGGCGTGGTGCTGGCAAAGATCCACTCAAGGTACGGTTTTGAGCCTGCCGCCGGGGTGAACGCGAGGATCTCGGGCACCTCGTAGTCGTGAAGTTCGCGCACTCTGCGCTCGAGCCGACGGTACAGGCGGCTGCGGGTTTTGATCATGAGGAGGTGCTCCGAAGCGCTTTCGATGGCGCCCTGCCAATGGTACGTCGAGCGGACCGGGCCGAGGATATTTACGCAAGCGGCGAGTTTTTCCTCGAGCAGAACGCGGGCAATTTTGGCGGCCTCGCGCTCGCTCCCCGCCATCACCAGGACCACTCTCACCGCCCGCGCCTGCGCTACCATCGCAAACAGTCTCCGCGCTCCGCCCATTATTGGCGCTAGCTTAGCCGCGCGACCACAGCAGTCCAAGCCGGCGGAGCAGCCGCGAGGTTGCGGGACAGGGATCCGGCGCCCGGGGGCCGCTTATGCGCAGATGGGCGGCGAGCAGCATCAGATCGCTCCAGCGATCGATGTCGTACCAGGGTTCAGCGAGCGCGTAGCGCGTGCCGGCCGCGTCGAGCCGAGCGATCGTCGCCGCGAGCACCTGCGCACGGCCCCACCTGATGCCGCGGAAGATATCGGGGAGCGTGCCGCGCACGCCGATAAGATGATAGCCGCCGTCGAGACTGGGTCCGAAGACGACCGGCGACCGACGGAGAAGCGCCGCAGCTTGTGCGAGGCAGCGCACCGGTAAGGAAGGCGTATCCGTGCCGATGAGAATGGCGCCGCGGGCGCTATACGGCGCGAGGACCCGGCGCATCCGCGTGCCAAGACTGCCCTTACCCTGATCGATCAAGCCGGCGTCGAAGCGGCGTGCGAGCGCATGAAAATAACGGTTCCCGGCCACGCCTTGCGGTGCACTGCCCGCGATCACCAGGGGCAGTCCGGTGGCGCGGGCCTTGCGCAAAGCGTCGCGGGTGAAGGCGTCCGCGAGCGCCGCGGCATGGCGCGCGCCGAGGCGCGGAATCAGCCGGGTTTTGGTCTCGCCCGCCAGCGGCTCGCGCGTGAAAACGATAATTGCCGGCTTGACCGCCGGCGCCGCGAGCGCGACGCGCCTCACTTGATGGTGTTGGGCACGATTATGTTGATCGGCAGACCGAGCATCTTTTTGACGAACTCCGCCACCGAGGTAATCGGCTTGGGCAAGATCGTTGGATTCTGGAACGGTCCGTAAACTGCGAAGTAAGCGGCGACGAGGCCCTGGCTGCCACCGGCGAGGTTGCTGCCGACGATCGGGATTTGCTGGACGATCCAGTTGGCGGTTTTGAATGGGAACACGCCGACGTCCAAGTCCATCCGCTCGCCGCCAAACTGCAGGTCACCTTGCGCCGTGAGGTCCACGACCGGGCCTTCGAGGCGCAAATTGCTGGTTTTGAAATCGCCGGCGGTGCCCTGGAAATCCCCGCTCAGTTTCTTGAAGGGCAGCCCGGCGATGAGCGGGTCCGGGAACTGGGCGGTGAGCCAGCTCTTGAGATCGATGAGACTCAGGATGCGAGTCAGCAGCTTGAAGCGGCTGACCTGGCCGTCGCTGACGCCGACGGACGCGGTTCCGACCAGCGAGTCGAAGAAATCGACGTCGGTGTGGGCCCAGAGGTCGCCACTGGCGGCAAGGGTGCCGGTCACAATCGGCCGCGGACCAGGCGTGGCAAGGGTTGCGAGCTCGCCCGCATCCATACCGGCGATGGTGCCGACGATGCGGATCCAGTCGTCACGCGAGCGCCCGGTGATCTCGAGAAGGACGTCGCCCTGCAAGACGGTGGCGGTGAAATTGTAAACTCGCCAATCGTTGCCCGCTTTGGTGAAGTCGGCGGCGACTTTCGCCAGCGGGAGCGCGCCGAAAGTCGCCTCGCGCGCGGCGATATGCCCGGAGACGGGGACCGGAAAGAAATGCGGCGCCGTACGTGGAGACCAAGGCAGGCGAATGAAGCGCATCACCTCGAAGTCGAGTTTGTCCGCAGTGGCGTCGAGCTGTAATGCCGGATGCGCGAGGTCAGCGACGGTCAGCCGGAAGTCCAGCCGGGAACCCTCCAGTTTGGCACCGGGCAGGTCGAGCGTAAGGCCCTTGCCGTCGAGCAGGAGGGTAGCCGCGCGGCTGACGATCATCGGCGAGCGGAGGAAGCCGAACTGGATCTGGCCGGCGCCGAGCGTGAGCTTGCCGGTGACGAGCGGGAACGGGTCGTGGCCGGGGCCGCTGTTGGCCGTGAGCACGCCGCTAATCAAACCGTCGGCGGCGAGATCGGAGGCGTCGACGAAACGCGGCAGCCATTGTGCGAGGACGATCTGATGCAGCTCCGCGCTGAAGTCGTGCAGGAGCGGTATTCCGGGCCGCGGCTGAAGCGTGCCGTTCAGGGTGACTTGTCCGCCCTTGACCCCATCCGGAAGCAGGCGAACATGGTCCACTGTGACGACGCCGGGCGTCAGCGCGACACCGCCTTGCGCGAAGACGATCTCGGCGGGAACAGATTTCGCCCCGAGCGTTGCATGGCTCAAATCGAGCGTCGCCAGATAGTCGCGCGGTGCACGCCATTCAAGATTTGTCGAATCGCCGGACGCGGTTAGGACCATCGACGCGCGTCCACCGAGGTGCGTGACGTTATCCGCGATCGCCACGCTCGCCGCACGCAGGGCATCGGCCGCGGCGGGGTAAAGCTCAGTGAGATCGAGGTCGCCGTTGAGCTTTATTTTGTAGGAACTGACGGCCGGGGCGCGCGACAGATCGAGGTCGGCCTCGAGGCCACCGAAGCGGGACTTGCCGATCGCGAACGAGCCTTGAGTAAGTTTCAGGGCGCCCACGGCATAATCGAGCTGCGCGTTGAGGCTGTGGAGGGGCTTTAAGTAGGACTCGGTCGGGAATTGATAGCGCACATTGTCGAGGGTCGCGGTGGCGCGCAAATTGTTTCGCAGGGTCGCGACACTCCAATTGCCGATCGGCAGGGCGGTCGCGAGCGCGACTTGGGTCAGCTCGATCTGTCCCTGGTCGAAGTGCGCGGCGTACTGGAGCAACTGCGGCGGGATGGCGCGGATCGCGCGCATCCAAGCGGCGGCGCCCGCCAGCGGCACTCGCAACCCGCCCGCGCTGAAGGTCGCGGCGCGATCGGCCGTGTACGGATGCGCGATGCGGGCGTTGCCGCTCAGCACGGTCGCAAGTCCGTGGCGCAGCGTGACGCTCGGCAGGTCAAGCAGATCGGGCGCAGCGCGATAGCTGGCGCTGACTTGATAATCGCCGGCTGTGAGCGGCCGGCTGAGGGCGGCGCCGCTCAGCAACAAGCCACGCAGATTGGCGCTCGCAATCCCGCTGAGGATGCCGGTTGCATCCAGCGCGACCGTCAGATTGCCGTCCGCCGCACCCGCAGCGGTGATCGCGCCCAGCTTGAGCGCGCCGACGCGCAAACCCCAGAACCGCAGCTCGCCGCGCGCGATCAGTTGCGGCTGATGCAGCGGCGGACCGAGCGTGATGTGGCCGGCGAGATGAAACGCGCCGGCGGGCGCGAACGCCGGTATCGCGTCGAACGTCACCTGCCACGGCCAGTCGCCCGGATGGCGATAGTGCCGGCGGCCAGCTTCGAAATTCAGATGCTCGACGAGCGGCAGGTTGTGGTCGTCGGTGAGCGTCGCCCCGGCCACTGTTACGTGCTGGACGGTGTCGGCCAGCGCGTCGAGGGTCTGGCGCAGCGCCATTACCGCGGCGGCGTCGAGCTGCGCGACGCCGCTGGCGGCGAGGTCGGCACTGCTCGCTGGAATTCTCGCCAGCGGCTGGTCGAGATCGAGCGCGTAGAGCGGCAGGCCGAAGCGGTGGAAGATTGCGCGATAGCTGAGGCTTGCGCGGATTTCTTTCAGGCGCGCGACTTCGGCGCCGTCGCGAAGCACGCGCGGATGTTCGAGCACGACCTCGAGATGGCGATTGAAGGTCATGCGGGTGCCGGTTATCTGGATGTCGAAACCGGTGCGATCGCGGATGCGCCCGAGGATGATCGAGGCGATGGCGGCCTGGTTGTGCGCCGCCGCCACAAAAACGCTGACGCTTACGGCGATCGCTAACAGGATCGCGTAGGCGACAAACCGCAGACGTTTCATCTGAGTGCGCGCAGGCGGCGGGTGAGCGTTCGCGGCGCGCGACGGCGCGGCCGCAGCGCCCCGCCGCAATCAGTTGGTGGAAGCGGACTGCATCGGCGCGTTGTCACTCCAGGCCGCGCGATGCTTGCCGCGCAGCGCGGTCTTGAGGATTCGATTGCGCACGCGGACGGATTTCGGCGTAAGCTCGACGAGCTCCTCTTCGTCGATCCATTCGAGCGCGGCGTCGAGGCCGAGGATGCGCCGGGGCGAGAGCCGGATGGCCTCGTCGTGGCCGGCGGCGCGGATATTGGTGAGTTTTTTCTCACGGCAGACGTTGACCGGCAGATTGGTTTCGCGCGAATACTCGCCGACGATCATCCCTTCGTACACTGGTT
>JBOHWF010000061.1:0-2472 GCA_050736455.1 Binataceae bacterium (SeqCode)
TAAGGGCCCGGCCTTTTTTCCTAGGTCACAGTCCATCCGCCGTCGATAATGAACGGCGCCCCAGTTGCAAACGATGAGTCGTCGCTCGCGAGGAACAGTGCGACCTTGGCGATCTCTTCGGGCTGCGCCATCCGCTCAAGTAGGGAGATCCGCTTGATCGCCGCCTGGTTGGGCAGCACCCCGGCGCGCACACGCTCGGCCATCGGCGTCTCGATCGCGCCTGGGCAGATCGCATTGACGCGAATGTTGTAGCGTCCATACTCGAGCGCCGCGACCCGCGTCATTGCGATCACGCCGGCTTTGGCCGCGGCATAACCGGTGCTGCCCTTGATCGCGACCAGCCCGGCGATCGAGGCAGTGTTGATGATCGAACCGCGGCGCGCCTTCATCATGTGCGGCAGCGCGTACTTCATGCCCAGAAAGACGCCGCGCAGATTGATCGCAATTACGCGGTCGAACTGCTCCTCGGTCATATTCGAGAGGAAAGCCGAATCACCCTCGATGCCGGCGTTGTTATAGATGATGTCGAGCGCGCCGAATTTCGCTACCGTCTCCTCGACCATGCGCTTGACGTCAGGCCCTTTCGACACATCAGTCTTAATCGCGAGCGCGGCGCCGCCCCGCTTGTTGATTTCTGCGACCGTGTCCTTGACCGCGGCTTCGTTGATATCCGAGGCGGCGATTTTCGCGCCTTCGGCGGCGAAGAGCAGCGCGGCGGTTTTCCCCATCCCGGAACCCGCGCCGGTTATGATTGCGACCCGGTTTTCGAGCTTCATGGTGCTGTCCTCCGTAGATTCAGATGCATACCGCCATTCGCCGCGCACTCGCGCGTTGGCGATTGTGGCCAGAGGTTAGTACACTCGCGCCCAGAAATCCCAGCGCTCAGGGGAGATCACGACGATGGCAATGTTCAAGTTCGACGATTATCGCGGCCGTTACGGCACGATCAAAATGCAACGCGAGGACGGCATCCTGCAGATGACGCTGCACACGCAGAATGCCGAGCTCAAATGGGGAATGCAGCCGCACGAGGAGCTGTCCTACGCCTTCAATGATATCGCGCGCGACCATGAGAACCGCTGCGTGATTATCACCGGCACCGGCAACGCCTTCTGCGCCGAAGCCGACGCCGGCAACGGCCGCGGCGTGCCGATCAAAGGGACCGGCGAGCCTGCGCCGTTCGGCGTCAGGCCCACGAGCTGGGATCACATCTACAACGACGCCAAATACCTGCTGATGAATCATCTCAACATTGAGGTGCCGATGATCGCCGCGGTCAACGGTCCGGCACTGATTCACGCCGAGCTCGCGGTGCTGTGCGACATCGTGATCGCCTCGGAGAACGCGGAGTTCCAGGACGCGCCGCATTTTCCCAACGGCGTCGTGCCGGGGGATGGCGTACACGTAGTCTGGCCGCTGGTGCTGGGCGCTAATCGCGGCCGCTACTTTCTGCTGACCGGACAGAAGTTATCGGCGCGGCAGGCGCTGGATTTGGGCGTCGTCAGCGAGGTGGTTCCGCGCGACAAGCTGATCGCGCGCGCCTGGGAGCTGGCGCGGTTGATCACGGCGCGACCCAGCCTGTCGGTCCGCTACGCCCGCGTCGCGATCACGCAGAATCTCAAGAAGCTGATGCTCGAGAACCTCGGCTACGGCCTCGCGCTCGAGGGCCTGGGGGCAGTGCAGTCATTTCCCGGGGCGCGCGGGCCCAAAAAGTGATCCGCGAAGGGATTGGTTATTGGCTGGCGAAAACGCGATAATCGCACCATTCGCGCCACGGGCGCGGTCGGTCAACGCCGCAAAGAGGAGATCGAATGAAGCTCGGAATGTTTCTGATGCCGTCGCATCCGCCGGAGCGCAGCCTCAAGGCCGGCCAGGATTACGACCTCGAAGTCATCAGGGCCGGCGACCGGCTCGGCTACTCCGAGGCCTGGATCGGCGAGCACTTCACCGCGCCGTGGGAGCCGAATCCTTCACCCGACTTGTTGATCGCGCAGGCGCTGATGCAGACCGAGCGCATCGTGCTGGCGCCGGGCGCACATCTGCTGCCGTACCATCATCCCGCGGAGCTCGCCTGCCGCGTGGCCTTCATGGACCATCTGGCGCAGGGGCGTTACATGCTCGGAATCGGCGCGAGCGGACTGCCGAGCGACTGGCAGCTCTTCTGCGTCGACGGCTTCAAGGGCGAGACGCGCGACATGACGCGCGAGGCCCTCGATATGATCCTCAATATCTGGGCGAGCGACGGCGGCTATCAGCATACCGGCAAGTATTGGAAGGTCGACGTACCCGCGCCGATGATGCGTACGCTCAAGCATCACCTCAAGCCGTTTCAGCAGCCGCATCCGCCGATCGGGATCGCCGGATTCAGCCCCAATTCCGACACGCTTAAACTGGCCGGCGAGCGCGGCTTCATTCCGCTGAGCCTCAATCTCAGCACTGCCTATTGCGCTTCGCACTGGGTCCCCGCTGCTG
>JBOHWF010000062.1:0-9518 GCA_050736455.1 Binataceae bacterium (SeqCode)
CTGGTGGTTTACCCGGCCGCGCGCCTCTCACCAGATTCCCTTCCGTCAGGCCCTCGTTTACGCTGATCGCGATGCTTCCCACAGCGCCCGCCGGCGGTTGGAACCTGATTTTCGACGCCGACGATACGTTGTGGGACTCGAATATACACTTTCTCGAGGCGCAGGCGGCCTTTTTCGCGACCCTGCGCCAGGCCGGGCTCGACGACGCGGCGCGCATCCACGCCGCGATTCGCGCGCACGAACTCTCGATCATCGAGGAAATCGGCTACGGCCGCCGACCGTACGTGATAGCGCTCCGGCGCGTGGCCGAGGAGTTGATCGAACTCGAGCTGCGACATCAGGTGCTGCCGCAGGTTGATCGGATCGGCGCGACGCTGCTCGAACGCGATTGTGAGTTACTACCGGGCGTTGAAGCGACCCTCGCCGAACTGGCGGCGCGTCATCGATTGATCCTGTTCACCAAGGGGCAGCCCGGCGAGCAGACGGCCAAGCTCGAGCGCTCGGGGCTGCGCGGATTTTTCAGTCGCGTCGGCATTCCGCGCGAAAAGGACGCCGCCGCCTATCAGCGCCTCGTCGCGCAGGCCGAGCTCGATCCCGCGCGGACCGTGATGATCGGCAACAGCCCGCGTTCCGACATCAACCCGGCCATTCGCGCCGGTCTCAGCGCCGCCGTGTACATCCCGCACACGCGAACCTGGGACATGGAGCACGAAGAACTGATCGCGGACGCACGCATCCTGACCATCGCCAGCTTCCCACATCTGACCGAAGTGTTCTAATGTAGAAGGTTACATGAGTACCGCGAATCTTAAGCTCGTGGCGAAAGGCCAAAAGCGCCGGCGCCGCGAGCGCAGCCCGTTGCCTCCGCGCAAGCCCCCGATCCCGCTCCGCCCGCTGCATCGGATGTGGCGCAAGACGATCGATCGGATCGAGGTGGCGGCGACGACCCTGCCGGTGCGGCAGCTTCCGCCGGGACTCGCGGGCGTGATCGCGTGCCAAGTCAGTGACCTTCACGTCGATCGCGACGAAGACCTCGCCCGGCTTGAGGCCGCGGTCAAGGCGATCAACCGCCAGCATCCAGACCTGGTGTTCTTGACCGGCGACTACTTTTCCGGCGGCAACACGATGCGCCGGTATGCGGACGAATTCCGCCGCGTGATTGCGGAGCTAAACCCCGGCACGGGAGTTTTCGCGATTCTCGGCAATCACGACCATTGGGCCTCGGCCAGCGTCGTCGGCGACGCGCTCACGCGTGCGGGAGCGCGGCTGCTGAGCAATGAGCATCAGCGTGTGGTTATCCGCGGCGACCATCTGGCCGTGGTCGGTATCGACGATCTCTGGGCGCGGAAGGCCGAACCGACGCGCGCCTTTCGTGGGTTGGCGCCCGACGAATGTACGATCGTGCTCGCGCACAATCCCGACACGGCGCTTTACACGCGTCATCTCGGTCCCGGCGTCATGCTCTCGGGCCACACGCATGGCGGCGTCGTGCGCATCCCCTACTATGGCTCGCCGATCCGTTCGATCCTGCGCATCGGCAAGCAGTTCTACGCCGGTCTGAACCGCTACAACGAATTCTACATCTATACGAACCGCGGGCTGGGGACCTTCTGGCTACGTATCCGAATCAATTGCCGTCCGGAAGTATCGCGCTTCGCGCTCGCGGTTCTCGACGAGAGTGCCGGCTGGGAGGCCCCGGCCATCGAGCACCCGCGCCGTCATCGCCGGACGCGCGCCAGCGCCTGAGTACATCGCGATCTCTCTCGCCTGAAGACTGAGACGTTCAAATTCTTCGCCAGGCGGAGCCTTGATGGCCGAAGCTGAAGAGCTCCGGATGGAGCATCTCGGCGAGGATTTCCAACGACTCGACGATCCGCGGCCCGGGCCGGTTGAAGTATTGATTGCCGTCGGCAAGGAAAACACGTCCGCGCTGGACCGCCGCCTTACTCGAGGCGAAGACCGGCATGGCGCGCAAAGTTGCGGAAATCTCGATCGCGCGTCACCAGCGCGACTTCGTGGTCCAGGCAAGACTGCGCGATCAGCGTATCGGCCAGACGCGCCTTGAGACCCTTACGCAGCAGCTTGGCGCGAAGCTCGCCTGCTCGCTCCCAATAGCCGTCGAGCAGTTCGAGCGATGGAATTGCGCGAATCAGAGCTGCAAGCTCGCCGCGCGCAGCAGGATTGCTGAGCAGTTCAGTCACAACCACCGGAGGAAACACGCCTTGGCGAAGTTTCAGAGCCGCTTCGACGGCGCCCACATCAATTCCGCTTTTACCAGACAGGAAAGCGATCACGGAGCTGGTGTCCAGGGCGATCATCGCCGGTCTTGCCGCAGGTAGTCCAGAGCGATGGCAAATTTCGCCTTACCACGCATTTTTAAAAGCCCCTCGTAAGCTTCGCTCGCTGCCAGCAGCTCGAGTCCCTTACGGACGGTTTCGCTTACTCCGGCCTTCGTGGCCCTTTGGGCTTTGGCCAGCACCTCGCCGCGGACGTGCACGGTAATCTTTCGCTCAGGCTTCATGCCATAATCTCTGCCAGCTCTAAGGGCCGTAATCAACTATGGTAGCATCGATGGGGCCGCTCTCACCGTCACGGCCTTTCAAATTCTTTGCCAGCCGGAGCCTTGATGGCCGAAGCTGAAGAGTTCCGGATGGAGCATCTCGGCGAGGATTTCCAACGACTCGACGATTCGTGGCCCGGGCCGGTTGAAGTATTGATTGCCGTCGGCGAGGTAAACCTTTCCAAGCCGAACCGCGTCGAGCCCCGGCCACTCTTTGCGATCGATCAGCGTGGACATTTCCGCGGCGGTTCGATCCATGTCGAAGCCGCAAGGCGCGATCATGATCACATCCGGGTTTTGCGCGACGAGTTCCTCAAACTTCATCCAGGGCGAGTGTTCGCCGGCCGCGCCAAAGAGGTTGTGGCCGCCCGCCATCGCGATCAGCTCGGGCATCCAATTGCCGGCCGCCATCAGCGGATCGATCCACTCGATGCAGGCGACGCGCGGTTTTGACGGCGCGGTCTTTGCGCGGCTTTCGATCACGCTCAGGCGGCGATTCAACTCGGTCACGAACTCGATCCCGCGCACGCCCGCGCCGAGCGCCATCGCGACCCGGCCGATGTCGTTGAGCACGTCGCCGAGGTTCATCGGCGCCAGCGAGACGATCTTTGGCGGCGCACCACCGACCCAGTCGGCTACCGCGAGCTCGACGTCGCGCTGACTGACCGCGCAGACCTCGCATTGCGACTGCGTCACGATGACGTCGGGTCGTAGCGCCCGCAGCGCCTCTGCGTCGACCCGATAGACCGCGAGGGCATCGCCGACAATCCGTTTGACGCGCTCGTCGATCGCGGCGCTCGAACCCTCGGGATCGAACTTGGGGTTGGTCAGCGCCGGCAGACGCTTCACCGCAGCGGGATAATCGCATTCGTGCGAGCGCCCGACGAGCTGGTCGGCGAAGCCGAGTGCACAAACGATCTCGGTCGCGCTGGGCAGCAATGAGACGATTCGATGCATACTGGAAGGCCCTCAGCGATTGATGCCTAACCGGTTCCCTGTTCGGCGACGACGCGCTCTGCTAATAAGTCCACCAGTGAGGAGGTGATCGCGATGCTTCACGTGCATTATTTCATAACCCGGCTGGCGAAGCTCAACGACGCCGAGTTCCATCGCTACTGGCGCGAGACCCACGGCCCGATCGCCGCGCGGATCAAGCAGTTGCGCCGCTACGTCCAGAGCCATCGCATCGCCGCGCCGGGCATTGTCGGCAGCGCGTCGCCCTACGACGGCGAGGCCGAGGTGATCGTCGATTCGCTCGAAGCGATGGCCGAGCTGCGCGAGAGCAAGGAATACCTCGACGGCGCGCTCGCCGACGAGCGCAACTTTATCGATCTCAAGCGCGTCGAGTGGATGGTGACGAAGGACCATGTGATCATCGACGGTGCGACCAGCCCGAATCTGATCAAGGGCGTCTGGCAGCTCACGCGGATGGCCGGCATGCCGCTTGACGAGTTTCGCCAATATTGGCTCGACGTGCATGGCGGGCTTGGCAAAAAGGTCCCGGGCTTCCGGCGCTATGTCCAGTGTCATCTAATTGACGAAGCTTATCTGTATGCCACGCCGCGATTCGATGGCGTCGCGCAAATCTGGTTCGACGATCAAGCGGCGATGCGCGCCGCGTTCGACACCGCGGAGGGCAAAGCGCTGGCGGCCGACGGCGCGAAGTTTCTCGAGACCAGCATGACGCGAAATTTCGTCGCGCAGGAGCATCTTGTCGTTGCCGGTCGCTAGGAACATCGAAAGCCAAGGATGAGGAGTCACTAATGCCAGGACTGCTACAGGGAAAAGCCGCACTGGTTACCGGCGCGAGTTCCGGGATCGGCCGGGCCGCGGCGATCGCCTTCGCCCGGGAGGGCGCCCGAGTACTGGTCGCCGACGTGACCGAAGGGGCCGGCTACGAGACCGTCAAGTTGATCAAAGATGCCGGCGGCGAAGCCGCCTTCACCCATTGCGAGGTTTCGCGCGCCGCTGACGCCGAGGCCCTGGTCGCGACTGCGGTGAAGCATTTTGGCCGCCTCGATTGCGCCTACAACAACGCCGGCATCTCAGGCAAAATCGCACGCACTGGCGACGAGACCGAAGAGGGCTTCGATCGCATCATCGCGGTTAACCTCCGTGGCGTTTGGCTCTGCATGAAGTTCGAAATCCTGCAGATGGCGAAGCAGGAGTCGGGTGGCGCGATCGTCAACACGGCCTCGGTCGCGGGCCTGGTCGGATCGCAGGGGATGCCCGCCTATACCGCGTCGAAGCACGGCGTGATCGGGCTGACGAAATCGGCGGCGCTCGAATACGCCCGGCACAAGATCCGCGTCAACGCCGTCTGCCCTGGCGTCATCGACACGCCGATGGTCGGCGGGATGGTCGCCGCGGACCCCCGTCTCAGGGAAATTCTGGTCGGCACCGAGCCGATAGCGCGGATGGGCAAGCCCTCGGAAATCGCCGAGGCCGTCACCTGGCTGCTGTCCGATTACGCTTCGTTCGTTACCGGGTGCGCGATGCCGGTCGACGGCGCGATGACCGCCCGCTAGCGCGCGCAGAAAATTGACCGCTCGCTATATCCGTTCGTCAACCCGTTGCTCGATCGATGGCCGAATAAAGCAAGATCCGCGTTCCGCTCGGCTGATGGCCTTACAACTTGATCGAGGGTTCGACGTAGTCCTTGGCCATGCGTTCTAGGCGCTTCGTCATTTCCGCGACGCTGGGCGGAATGTCGAACACCACATGCACGACCTCGTCGGCGCCGGCGTCGCGATAGCGTTTCATGTCGTCGGTGGTGACCGGCTTGCCGTAGGGTGAGACCGAGAGATAGACGTCGGAACGCTTGCGGCCGTTGGCTTTCAAGATTTCCTCGATCTTGCGGATTTTCACCGCCGCCTCATCGGGCATGAGGTTGAAGCCGATCCAGCCGTCGCCATATTCACCGACGCGCCGCAGCGCCGGGCCGCTTTCGCCACCGAACCAGACCGGAATACTGCGACTATTGTGCGGCTTCGGAAAGCTGCGCACCTCGGGAAAGCTGACGAACTCGCCTTGGTGCGAGCTTTTGGGTTCGCGCCACAATTTGCGCATCACGTCGATATATTCCCGCGTGCGCTGCGCGCGCCGCTCAAATGACAGCCCGAGCGCCTGAAATTCCTCGGCCAGCCAGCCGATGCCCGTGCCGAGGATGAAGCGGCCGCCGCTCAGTTGATCGAGCGTCGCCGCGGTCTTCGCGAGAATCAACGGATTGTGCTCGGGCACCAGGCAGATGCCGGTAGCGATCTTGATCCGGCTGGTGCAGGCGGCGGCGAATGCCAGCGTGGTAAAAGGATCGGCGAACGGGACATCGGTCGGCATCGGGAATTCGCCAGCCGAATAAGGGTATTTCGAGCGAAATTGATCGAGCAGCACGACGTGCTCGGGGGCCCAGATGCTCGAGTAACCGAGCCGCTCGGCGGCCATCGCCACCGGCTTGATCCATTCGGGCGTGGTCAGTGGTCCGATACCCAACGCGAAATAACCAATATCCATCGTCATACTCCGTAAAAAGTGTAGCGGACTGTGCCGGTTTGAATTGAGCCGTCAACGCCTCGAGTCGGCTAGAGCCGCGCGGCTGGCTCAACCCAATCCCGGGCGATTTGTTCGAGGTCTTTCTTGGTCTCCTCCGCCACGCGCGGCGGGCGCAGGTTCACCAGCACGACCTCGTCGACCCCGGCGTCGCGATAACGCTTGAGGTCGTCGGGCGTGACTTTCTTGGTGTAAGGGGAGACCGCCAGCTCGACGTCGGCGCGCTTGCGGCCGTTGGCTTTGAGCAGCTCCTCGATCCGCCGAATCTTCGCCGCGGCCTCGTCAGGAGTGAGGTTGAAGCCGACCCAGCCGGTCCCGTACTCGGCGACGCGGCGCAGCGCCGGGCCGCTTTCGCCGCCGAAGAAAATCGGGACGTTGGCGCCGCGCGCGGGTTTCGGATAGCTGCGGACGTTGCTGAAGTTGACGAACTCGCCTCGATGTTCGCTGATTTGCTCGCCCCACAATTTACGCATCGCCGCGACACACTCGCGCGTGCGATCGGCGCGCCGTTCCCATGGAATGCCGATCGCCTGAAACTCCTCCTCGAGCCAGCCGATGCCGACGCCCAGTATGACCCGTCCGCCGCTCAGAAAGTCCAGCGTCGCGACGACTTTACCCAGCACCAGCGGATTATGCTCCGGCACGAGGCAGATGCCGGTGGCAAGCCGGATGGTCGAGGTCGCCGCCGCCATCATCGCCAGCGAGATGAAGGGGTCGAAGATGGGGGCGTTGGTCTGCGCCGGCAAAGCGCCGTCCGGTGAGTAGGGATATTTCGACGCATACTGCTCGAGCAGGACGACATGCTCCGGGACCCACAGCGTCGCGATTCCGATCTTTTCCGCGTGCGCCGCGACTTCCTTGAGCAGCCCGCCACCCGCCATCTTTCCCGTGCCGATCGCAAATAGTCCTATCTTCATCTTTGCAACTCCCGTCGAAGGCTCAGCGTTTCCCTCAATCCGCGGAAACTACTACGGCATCCGGCGCGGCGGCAAGCATCGCCGTCACCGTCAACCGAGTCGCATCAATTCCCTGGGAGCGGGTTCGAGATAGACCTGGCCTTCGAGGTAGGCGATCGCGAAGCGCCGCGCGTAGTGGCTGACCAGCGTAATCGGCGCGATCAGAGGGACGTCGCCGACGCGGTAGTCCTCGATCAGCGCCGTCAGCTCGCGGCGGCCCTGAGGGTCGAGGTGCCGACGAAAATACCCGGCGATATGTTGGAGCACATTGGCATGGCGCGCCGTCGTGGCCGGCTTGCTCAACGCCATCATGAAGGCGGCTTGGTAAGCCTCGCGTATGTCGGCGCGATCGCGGTCGTACATCGCGGCGACCATCCGGCCGAGTCCCGTGTAAGCGCGCGGCGAGTGCGCGAGAAGTTCCAGTTTATGCGCCGTGTGAAAGGCCACGAGGCCACCCCGGGTCCACCGCGCACGGAAGAAAGTTTGCAACCGATGGTAGGCGAAAATTCGTTCGATGAAGTTCTCGCGCCGACGCGCGTCGCTGAGCCGTCCCTCCTCCTCGACCGGCAGATTTGGCAAGCGCGCCAGGAGCGCCTCGGCAAACAGTCCGCGGCCGCTACGCGACGGCGGCCCGTGCGCGCCATGGACCCGCACCCGCTCCATCCCACAACTTGGCGAATTGCTCTTCAGAATGTAGCCGCAGAGCGCTTCATGCGCGAGTGCGTCGGCGCGCCGTTCCGCATAGGCGCGCATCGCGGCCGTATGATCAGCGCCGCTCTTTTCGGCGATCAGCCGGACGGCTTCGCCGTCGCGCTCGAGCCGGATGGCTTCACGCGGCACGCCCAGCCCCAATTCGACTTCGGGACACACCGGCACGAGCTCGACGAAGCGTGCGAGCGTATCCGCGATGAAGGTGTCGCGCTTGTGGCCACCGTCAAATCGTACCTCCGCGCCCAGCAGGCAAGCCGAGACGCCAACGCGGATGCGTTCCGCGCCGCCGCATTCTTGCGCTCTCCCTCGGGTCGCGGTTTCCGCCGACTCCAGCGTTGGACTGCAGCTACTTCGTCGCGTTGCGAAAGCCGTCGCGATCGAATCCAGCCACGATGGTCCTGCCCGCAACCAAAATCGGCCGCTTGAGCAGATTCGGCTCCTTGACCATCAGCGCGATCGCCTGAGCCGGTGTAAGCGTCCGGCCCTTGAGTCCGAGCACCTTGAACACCGGGCTCTTCGGGTTGATGAAATCGCGCGGGTCGCGACCGCGGAACAGTTCTTCGAGCTCGGTGCGGCTCAGCGGAGTTTTAGCGTAATCACGTTCGTCAAGCTCCACCTGCATCTCGTTGCGCAAGAAACTTCTTGCGTTGCGGCAGGTGGTTCAGGTCGATTTCCAGAACAGCCGGGCCTTTTTCATGCGAGACTCCGCGATTTGAGATTCTTGACGCAGCTCCAAAGGGGCGGCTGAGTCCGCGACGCGCAGCCAAACACAAGACTCGCCTGCTCGCTACGCGCGGCAACGCGGTCCGCTAGCGCTACTCAATCCCGCCGTTGTCAGGCGCTGGCGCAGTCTTGCGAACCGGCGTCGTGTTGCCGACGGGGCCAGCGCCGAGATCGATCGGATGCGCTCCCGGGCCGGCCTGCGCTGGCGGAATCGCCGAGGACGATAACGACGACGCCGGCGCCGCGGAGCCCGAGCCTGATCGCGCCAGAGCCAGGCCGCTGCCAGTCGGATCGCCGCCGCCCGACGCCGCCGATGGCGCGGTCTGGGTTGGCCCGCTGAAATGCACCGGCTCCTTGCCGGTCACCATGTTGGGCGTCAGGACGTAATCGCCGCCGAGCGAACTCCGCCAAATCGTATCGGAGACCTGCTTGTTGCCGCCGGTCAGCGCGTAGCCCGCGCCACCCGCGATTCCACCGAGGATGCCGTACACCAGCTTGGCCGGCACGTACAGGATATTGCCTGCCACCGTGCCCGCGCCGACGCCAACGCCCTTCCAGTTCACGCCGCCCTGATCGGGCTGCGCAACCTGCGGCGTATTTGCCGAAGGCGCACCCGAGGCATTGCCGGCGATATTGTTTTGCGCCAACGCCGCCGGGCCGAACCCGATCAGCATTCCCAGCGCCAGCACGAAAATGGTTTGAGATCTGAACCGCATGATTCCTCCTCCTCTTCCCCCGGCCCCTCCGTTCAGGCACCCGGCTCCGACTACTCTATTTTCACCACCGCGTCGGGCGGTAGCAACCCCATCAGATGGTTAAATGCGTTTTCCAGATAGACGCGATCTTTCGACTCGAGCGTCAGCTTGACCCGATATTCGGGGTCGCCGAGGCGCGGATAGGAGCCCAGCAGCAGCTCCGGATACGCTCGCAGGCAGGCGTTGAGATGTTCCGCGATGACGCCTTCGCCCGCGCTGGTGTAAATGGCGCGGACGAAATACGGGTCGGTAGCGAAACGCTCCAGC
>JBOHWF010000063.1:0-9479 GCA_050736455.1 Binataceae bacterium (SeqCode)
CAGCCAAACCGCGGCGCGCAGCTCGGCGCCTCGGAGTTGCGCGGGCGCGCTCCGCCCCAACGCGGCGACCAGCGCCAGATGCGCGGAGGCCATCGCCGGATGAGCCCTCAGGTTTTGCGCCGCATACGTCAGACCGCGCCGCGCGGTGATGTCGTAAGGGTAGCTGGCGCCCGCCTGGGCGTGAGCTGCCCAGATCAGCGCGCACGCCGCGATCGCGCCGCAGCCGGCGCCAAAATAGGTCAGCCGCAACGAGCGCGCCGCCAGGCGGACCTGCGCGCCTTCGCGCGGCGCGCCTTCGACCAGAGTGATCCGCACGGCGAGCGCTAACAGCATCGTGAACAGCACGGCGTTCGCCGGGGTGTGCAGACTGAAGTCAAAGGCCTCGTGGATTAGCGCCGCGACGATCCCACCGGCCAGCCCGGCGAACAACGGCCACTGCGGCACTGCAAGGCGCGCCGCACCGCGCCGGATTACCCCGGCCATCGCGAGTCCCAGCCAGAGCGTCAAGGCGACGCCGGCCACCCCGGTCTCGGCCGCGAACTGGAGGTAGTCGTTCTCCGCTTCGCGAAAGAAAAACGGCATCCACGGCGCCCGCTGGTAATGCGGAAAAAGCTCGGGCCAGCCGCTCAGGCCGACGCCGAACCGCGGAAAATCGCGGATCATGCCGAGCGTGTCGCGCCAGACCGCCGGTCGGTAGCGGACGTCATCACCCGCGACGATCGCGCTGCCGACGCGGTCGGCGGCCGCCATCCGCGTCGCTGGTCCCGCCGCCAGCAGCAGGATCACCACGCCGGCCGCGAGGGCCAGCGTCAGAGCCGCGACGGCGCGGCGATCGAGCTTCTGGAGTGCAACGGGCGCGAGACTCCAGGCGCGTCGCGTGCTCAGCGCCAGTGCGGCGCCGGCGCCCACCACCGCGGCGATCCAGCCCGCGCGCGACAAGCTGAACAGCAGCGCCGCGGCGATCACCAACGTACTGACCGCGGCAAACAACTGCAGGTTAACGCGACCGGCACGCCTGAACATTTTCAGCGGAAACAGCGTGGTCACCACCGCGAGCGGCAGCATCATCGCGAGGTAGTTGGCGAAGTGGTCAGGATCAACGAAGGGTCCACTGGCACGCGGCGGATTCGTCATGTTAGCCGCGCCCCAATCGCCGGGCCGGTAAAACCACAGCAGTTTCCCATTCCACCAGGCGCGCTCGCCGAGTCCGAGCAACGCGACTGCCGTCGCCGTGATCAGCAGGCTCACCGTCACCCATCGATAGAAGCGCTGTTCGGCGGCCCGCTCGCCGACGAGGCCCCACGGGTAGAGCGCAATTACAAAGAAGATCGAGGCGAGCGCCAGCCACTCGAGCAGGGCGCCGGCCGCGGCGGAGGGCGCGATCGCCAGCGATCGCCACCGTCCTCCGTTCGCGCCCGCCGGAAACCGCCGCGGCACGCTTTCCAGCGCCCGCGATAGAGCCCCGGCCGCCGCGGGCGGCTCGTGCCAAGCCAGCGCCATGCCTCTGTCCGGAGCGACAATCGGCCAGCCGGGCAAACTGACCCGATAGAGCTCATAGGTCGCCGGCGCGGCGAGCCTCATCAGCGTCGGCGGCAGCGGCGCCAGTGCGGCCGTAAAGAGCGCGGTTAGCGCGAGCGCCGGCAGCGCCATCCGCCAGATTTCACGCCGCTCGACCGCCTCGCTCGACCGCTCACCGACTCGCCAGACGCCCTCCCGCCAGACCTTCGCCATCCAGAGCACGACCAGCGCAAAACTCACCGTTTCCACGAGGATCAGGGAGTCGCGATGGACCGCGCCGAAGGCCAGCGGCGGAAAGCCAATCAGGAAAAGCGCACCCGCGGTCACGCTATAATCGAGCCAGCGTTGTCCCACAGCTCTCTTCGCGATGCTCCGGGAGCGTCTCTAAAAGTATCGCGCTTATTCGCTCCGCAGATTTTGTTTTGAACGCAACTCGCCAGCTCCCTTGTTCGCCGCGCTCCTCAAGGGCAAGCGGCCGGCTGACGCGCAGGCTCGCCTCGCACTGCGTTCCGTCTAATCGCGCTCCCGCACCGAGTAGTAATCCTCGTGATAATAACCGTAGTAGTCAGAACTCTGGGAGCGGACGCGATTCAGCACCAGCCCGAGAAGCTTGCCGCGCGCGTGGCCCAGCCGCGCGCACGCCGCGCGCACCTGCTGGCGCGGCGTCGCGGCGCCGTTCGCCACCACCACCACGCCGTCCACCGTATGCGCCAACAGCAGCGCGTCACTCACCGGCAGCACCGGCGACGAATCAATCACGATATATCGATAGCGCCCGTGTAAATCGGCGAGCAGCCCGGCCATTTTGGCGGAACCCAGCAATTCAGTCGGATTGGGCGGCGCCGAACCCGCGCCGAGGAAATCGAACTGGTCGATTCCGGTCGGCCCGATCGCTCGCTCCAAATCGAGCGCCCCGGTCAGCACTTCGGTCAGGCCCCCGCGATTGTCGAGCCCGAGCACTCGATGACACCGCGCACGCCGGAGATCCGCGTCGATCAGCAACGTGACCCCGAGCTGCGCCAGCATCACGGATAAATTCACCGCCGTCACGGTCTTGCCCTCACGGCTGGTCGCGCTGGTGATCAGGATCGTTCCCGGCGGCCCGCCCGCGCGCGACAGCAGCAGCGCCGTGCGCAGATTGCGATAGGCCTCGCCCAGTGGCGAGTAGGATCCGTGCGCCAGCACCAGATCGTTCGGGGGCGGCAACGCGGCCGGCGCCCGCGCGGCCGGCAGGGTGCTCGAACCATAGGCCGGCGGATGGTTCCGGACCTCTGCGATATCGGGCACCACTCCCAGCGTCGGCAGCCGGAGATAGCTCTCGGCGTCTTCGGGATTCTTGAGCGTGCTGTCGAGAAACTCGAGCAGAAAAGCCAGCGCGATTCCGCCACTCAGCCCGGTGACCAGCGCGAGGATCAAGTCGCGCGCTTTGCGCGGGCTGGTCGGGACCGACGGCGTTTCCGCCGAATTGATCACGGCGACGTTGCTCGCGTCGGCGCCGCTCTGCACCGCGACATCTTTCATCCGCGTCAGCACCGCGTTGTAGAGCTCCCGATTCGTATCGACCTCGCGCTGCAGGATCGCGTACTGCGCCGCCGCGTCGTTGAGATTGAGGGTTTCGACCCGCTGCCGGCCCATCTCGGCCTGCAACTCGTTTTCCTTCTCGGCGGCTTCGCGGTACTGCGCCTGAATCCCGCCGACGACCTCGCCGATCGCAGCCCGCAGCCGGACCTCGACCGCGCCGATTTGCGCGCGCAATTTCGCCAGTGGCGGATAGTCCGCCTTGAATTGGCTCGCGAGCGCCGCGGCCTGGCCGTACAATTCATCGAGCTGCTTCTGCAAATCCTGAATCGAGACGTTTTGCGTGACTTCGGGCAGCGACGCATAGTCGTGCTTATCGATCGACTGCACCTGCGCCTCCAGCGCGATGCGCGCCACCTGCGCCTGGGTCAGGTCCTTGCTCAAATCCGCGAGCCGATCCAGCACCACCGCATCCTTGCCGTCGAGCGAGATCAAGCCCGGAATAATCCCCTTTGCGCGGCGATAATCATTGAGCGCCGCCTCGGACTTCTGCAGTTCGTCCTTGATGCCGACGAGCTTGTCGCGCAGAAAGCGCTGCGCCGTTTCGCTCTGATTCCCGCTCCGCTGTAGCTGCTGGCGCTCGTAGGCCTGCACATGGGCGTTCGCCAGTCGCGCCGAGAACGCCGGGTCGGGCGTCGCGAAACTGATCTTGACCAGGTTGGTGTCGGCCACCGGCGCGACCTTGAGCATCGCGAGATAATGGCGCACCGCGGCCGGCGGCGCGCTCGCCACCGGCGTCTCCGCTTGCGCCTCCGGCTCTGGCGCGGGCGCACTGCGCGCCGCAACGCTGACGCTCTGCGGCCCCCCGAACAGCGCCCTCCACCACTGCTCGAACGGGCTGCCGTCGGCATCCGCCTGGCCGCTAAAAATCGGATCCCGCTCCAACCCCAGCGCGCTCACCACCTCGGCGGCGAGATCGCGGCTCTCCAGGATCGCGCACTGCGTCTTGTAGTACTGATCCGCGTTGGCCGCGGCCGCCTCGATTTCGATCAGGCTCTCGAGCGTGTTCGAGCCCTGCTCGGCGTTGGGCTCGATTTGAATCGTGGTCTCGGCGGTGTAGATCGGCGGCTCAGCCATCAGATGGATCGCCGCCAGCAGCAGCGCCACCAGTATCGTCCCGATCACCGCGCGCAGATGGCGCCGCACGGTGCGCCAGTAGCGCCAGACCTCGACCAGCGGCTCATTCTCGCTGTCCGGAATTTCCCACGCCTCGGTCTCGATCGCGTCGAGCGCCGGGACGCGCCGGCTCAAAGGCCTTGCGCGGTCCATCAGTAGGGTATCGCGGGTCCGACGATCCCGATGCGCTCGACCACTGAGTAGAAGATGTAGGGTCCGATGCGCCAGTCAGAATAGGGCACGTCAATCACGTCGTTGGCCTTGACCGCGATGTCAGGCTCCGCGCCATGTGAGATCTTATCGAGGTCCACGCGGACGCTGCTCTTGGCGCCGTCTTTTTCGCTCCGGATTAAGGTGATCTCCTTGGTCGCCGCCGCGTACATCGGTCCGCCGGCTTCGCCGATCGCGCCCAGCACCGTCAGCCCCGAACCGACCTCGAAATGCCCGGGATTATGCACCCAGCCCACGACCATCACCTGACCCCCGCCCGGCACCACGATTACGTCACCCGGCCGCACCGGCAGGCTCAGATATTTTCCGCTGCCGGTCAGCGAGCCGCTGCGCAGGCTGATCGAGACGGCGTGCGCCGAGTTGGCCATCGCGAGCGTGCCGGCGGCGTCGCCTCCCCCGGCTTCGCCCCCGGGCAGTTGCGGGCTGGCCGCGCTCCGTTCGTCGCCCGGAATCAGCACCAGCTCATCCGCGGCGGTCGCCGCGACCCCGCCGGCCTGGGTCAGCACGTCCAAAATCGTCTCCGCCGGACTGGTCAGCACGAGCAGCCCCGGTTTGTTGACCGCGCCGACGACCGCAACCTCACGATTTCGATACTCATCAACGAAAACCGTAGCCTGCGGATTGAACATATATTTCTGCAGCTTGAGGTCCAATTCGCTCGCCAGCCCGTCCTCGCTTAGTCCGCCCGCCGAGACCACGCCGATCAGCGGCAACTCGATCGTCCCCTGGGTCGAAACTCGCACTTTGCGATCTTTGATTTCATCAATTTCGGGAACCGAGACCGTCAGCACGTCGCCCGGCCCGATCGGATAGTCTTCGTGGCCCGAACTCGTTGCGCTGGTGCGCCGACTCCAGAGTTCCGTCAGGCGCGAGTCCTCCGCCGCGGTTTTCTCTGACGTTGGCGAAGTTACGACTCGCGTGGGATCAGCGCCTGCGTCCGTCGAGTCCTGCGGAGTCATCCGCATCGTGCTGTTTGACGCGCAGCCCAACATCAGGCAGCCCGCGACAATCCGCACCACAGTGCTTAAAAGACCGGTGCGCTTCATCGAACGGGACAATCTAATCTCACAGCCTACTCTAAATGGGTATTGTCTTGTCAAGAAGGAATAACATGGTTTAATTGGAATTTACGTTAGCGCGGACGCAGATTCTGAACCCGCCGCTCATAGAGCTTCGCGTACTTGAGGAATACATAGAAGGCCGCGCTCATCGACGCGTATAAACCCGCGCCGCCCTCGAGAAAGCCGCCGCGAATCACGTAGAAGTTGAAGAACCGCCACAGCGGATGGGTGAACATCTGGATTGCCGCCAGCCGCGAAGGCTCCGCCTGCGCCGCTCCGCGCGTGCTGAAGCGGTTCATGGTCGCGACGTGATCGGCGACGTCGCGATAGCTGAAATGCAGGATCGGCGCGCGCAGCTTATCCACGCGTCCCTGGACGACGACCTTGTCGTGCGGATCGATTCCGCCGATATAACCGCGCTCGCGGCGAAAGAGCCGGATTGGAAAATCGCGATAGATGGGACGCTTGTAATAGTGCCGCAGATGGTAGAGCACGCGCTGGATCCGATAACCGTCGGCGGCCGCCGGCGACGCGACCGCGGCCTCGATCTCTTGGCCCAACTCCCGGGTCGCCTGTTCGTCGGCGTCGAGCAGCAGCACCCATTCGGCAGTCGCGCGCTCGAGCGCGGCCTGCTTTTGGCGCACGTAATCGGTAAATTCCTGCTGAAAGACTCGCGCGCCGAGCTCGCGCGCAATCGCAACGGTTCTGTCCGTCGAGAACGAATCGATCACGATCAGCTCGCTGCAGAACGCCTTCACGCTGCCGAGGCACTGCCCGATCAGTTCCTCCTCGTCGCGCGTAATCACGATTAGCGAGACGGTCGGTGGCGACGCCATGCCTACGCCCGATCGAGCTGCGCCTGGATCGCGCCGGCGATCGCGCGGAAGGTCGCGGTGACCGCATGTCCCGGGTAGGCCACCACGACCGGCGCCGCGCTATCGCCGCCTTCTCGGAGCTCGCGGACTAGCGGCAGCTCACCCAGAAAAGGCACGCCGAGCGATTCGGCCAGTCGCGCGCCGCCGCCGTGCGCGAAAATCTCGTGCCGCGCGCCGCACTTGCGGCAGAGGTGATAGCTCATGTTCTCGATTACGCCGAGAACCGGCACATCGACCTCCTGGAACATCGCGACGCCGCGCTTCACGTCGAGCAGCGCGATCGCCTGCGGCGTCGTGACGATCACCCCGCCCGCGAGCGTCACGCGCTGGGTAATCGTCAGTTGCGCGTCGCCGGTGCCGGGCGGCAAGTCCAGAATCAGGCAATCCACCTCGCCCCATTCGACGTTGAAGAGGAATTCGCTCTCGAGCTTGGTCACCATCGGGCCGCGCCAGATAACCGGCGTCTGATCATTGATAAACGAGGCCATCGAAATGTAGCGGATACCGAAACGCTCGAGCGGCACGATCCGCCGCTCGCCGCTGACCCGCACCTGCTCGCCCCCGCCGACCATCATCGCGACGCTCGGCCCGTAGACGTCGGCGTCCATCAGGCCGATCCGCCAGCCGAGCGACGCCATCGCCAGGGCGAGGTTGACCGCGACCGTCGATTTGCCGACGCCGCCCTTGCCGCTGGCGACCGCGACGACGTGGCGCACGCCGGCGATCGGACGCCGCCCTGCAGCCGTCGCCACCGTGCGCGGTGGCGGCGCCTGTTCGACCTCGATCGTGACCTGCCCGACTCCGCCCATCGCCGCGACCGTCCGCTCCACCGCGCTCGAAATCTCCGCGATTATTTCCGGCTTGGCCGAGGCCGCGGTGAGAATCACGGTCACTCCGCTGTGGGCAACTTCGATATCCTTGACTATCCCGAACGACACGATATCGCGGCTGAAACCGGGGTAGCGAATTTTCCTGAGTTCGTTCTGAATTTCCTGCGGACTCGGCATCCGTTTCTCCGCGCCCGGCCGTCGGATCGAGGCGGCCGGCACGCCACGCGACCTGGAATCCTAAACGGTAAAAAAGCGCGGCGCGTAACCGCAGATGCTATCATCGCGCAGTGAACAGAGTCACTCCCGCTTTTCGCCGCCGCGCGCTCGCCTCCGACCTGATGACCTGGCATTACGAGACGCCCGCACGTCTCGCCCTCCATCTCGCGCACGATCGCGGTTTCTTCCCCTGGATAGCGGCGCGCGGCCTCAACGCCTTCTGTTACATCCGCCACACCGTGGACAGCCGCGCCCGCATCGACGAACTCGCGCCACTCCATCGCGAGCATCAGATCGCGAGCGAGTATGGCGGCCATGTGATGCATTGGCTGCTGCCGCGCGATCGCTTCGCGACGAATCCGGAATTTTTCCCGGTCGCTGACGGGGCGCGGAATCCCAAGGGCAACCTCTGCGTTTCCGATGCCGGCGCGTTAGCGATGGTGCGCGAGCGCGCGCTCCTCTACCTGCGCGAAAATCCGGATTGCGCACTCCTGCATCTCTGGGGCGCCGACGTCTGGGACGGAGCCTGGTGCCGATGCGCGAATTGCGCGGCCTTGTCGCCCCAGCTTCAGTACCTGACCGTCGTCAATGCCGTCGCTGACGCCCTCGCCGCGGCCGGAACTGCGCCCGACGTCACCTACCTCGCCTACCACGACACCCTTGAACCCGACCCGGCTCTGGACCCGCGGCCCAACGTAGCCTTCGAGTGGGCCCCGCGCGAGCGATGCTATAGCCACGCCATCGACGATCCGGGCTGCGCGACCAATCCGCGCTATTGGGATTCGCTCAAGCGCTACATCGATCTTTTTGACGGGCGCGGCCACGTCTTCGAGTACTATGCGGATGCGATCCTCTTCGGCGGCCTCAGCGTCGCGACGCCGTCGATCATCGTGCGCGATCTGCGGGCCTACCGCGGCCTCGGCCTCGACAGCATCTCCTGCCTCACTTTCGGACAGCACAGCCTGATCGCCTATCCGGTCAACCTCGCAACCTTCGCGCGCGCCACCCAGTCGCCGGACTTCGCGCCTGATCAGATGCTCGCCGACACCGCGGCCGAGCGTCATCCGCGATGCGCCCGCGAGATGGCCGCGGCCTATCAGGCGATCGCGCGCGCTTCCACCTGCCTGCTCGATCGCGGCGGCGACCTGATGCGCCCCAAGCCCAATCTCTCAACGAATTCCGCGCGGCTGCGCGAACTGAAACTCGCGCACGCGCAAATCTCTGAAGCGATCGCGGCGGCAGGCCAGATCGTCGCGCCGATGCGCGATTCGCTCGTCGCGGCCGAACGCGAACTCTGGGAATTTCAACGCGAGCTGGTGAGCGGTATCGCGGACTATCTGGCGGCAGCAGCCGTGAACGGGAGCGATCGCGCGAAGCTTGGGGACGCGGCAATCAACCGGATCGCTGCCGCGCTCGCGCACCTCCGCGCCGCAGGCGCGACCCATGACGACACCTGGACTGCCTATGATCTCGAATGGGTAAGCGAGGTCTGGCTCGACGCGCTGCGCCGCCGTCTCGCCGATCCCGCCGCGCGCGGTGATGAGTCAGCTTGACTTGTTCTGAACGCTGAGGCGCCTTTCTGTCATTCTCGCGCGCGGCGCCAGTCGCCAGGGCGGATTCAGATTTGGCGGAATGGAGGCCTGTCATGCTCGCGCGCGGGGCCAGTCGAGAGCCTCGCCACCAACTAGTGTTGTGTCCCATTACTAACTTCAATAACACTGCCCGGCTTGTCAGTCTGAAATAACTTCAATAGCGCCGGGCCCGGTTTGTCATTCTGAGCGTAGTGAGCAACGCGAACGCAGTCGCGCTAGTGGAGCGAAGCGGAACGAGCAGGCGAGTCTGCGAGCTGCGTCCAGGGAAGGGATCTCGGACAGCTTCTCGCGTTCGCGAGAAGCCGGTACCGGTTTCCGGGTCGGCGCAGCCCTCAACAACACTGCCCGGTTTGTCATTCTGAAATAACTTCAATAGCGCCGGGCCCGGTTTGTCATTCTGAGCGTAGTGGGCAACGCGAACGCAGTCGCGCTAGTGGAGCGAAGCGGAACGAGCAGGCGAGT
>JBOHWF010000064.1:0-8393 GCA_050736455.1 Binataceae bacterium (SeqCode)
GAACTGGCGCGAAAGAATTGTGATCGACCGGGCGATCCATCATGGCGAGCCCTGCATAAATGGAACGCGAGTCCCCGTCGGCGTGATTGTTGGCAGCGTCGCGGATGGCGATTCTTGGGACAAGATCATAGATGCGTATCCGCAGGTAACCTCCGACGATATCAAGGCCGCTCTAAAATTCGCCGCCGAAGCGGTCAACAACGCCGACTTCATCCCGTTCCATCGCAACGGCGATCAGTGACCGCACGCTTCAAGGTTGATGAGGATCTCCCGCTACAGATAGCCGATCTTTTGACCGAGCGGGGCCACGACGCGACCACAGTGGTCGCGCAGGGCTGGCAGGGAATTTCCGACGACATGCTCTGGCCTCGGGTTCAGAACGAGGCGCGCTGGCTTATCACGGCCGACAAAGGATTCGCCGATCTGAGGAAATATCCACCCGGAACACACTCCGGTGTGATCTTGCTGCGTTCTCAGGAAGAGAGCCGCCGGGCTTATCTGGACCTCGCGGTCGTGGCGGTTGACCGTCTTGCCTTCGAGGATGTTGCGGGAGCGGTCGTCGTGATTACACATCGCGGCGTTCGAATCCGCCGCGCTCCGCATTCATAGCTTGCTAGACCAATCTGCTATTGGCGTTTGGTCAACCAAGTGAAGAACGCAAGCTGTGACAAGTATCACGGGTCGATGTCCTAAGGCCGCCGCAATGGCGTCACTTTGTGGATGACGGATTGCGTTCCGAGATGGGCTTGCAGACGCTCGGTGGCCTGGACCAGATCGGATTCGCTGACGATGTTATAGCGGTCGAAGATACTTCGCGTCTTGTGACCGGATAGCGTCATCGCCACTCGGTCGGGAATTCCCGCGCGGACCATATTGCGCACCGCTGTCCGTCGAAGGTCATGCACGAGGACTGGCTCTAGGCCCGCCGCCTTGAAGGCATTCAACCAGGCCTTGCGAAAGTCTCCGATGGGTTCGCCTCCACGATGAAAAACATACGGACAGTCCGGGCGACGGGCTGCGCGGGCGCGCTCCATCATCTCGAGCAATTCGCCCGACAACGGCAAAAGCCGTCCGTCCTTGTTTTTGCTGATAGCTGGACGCAGACGAACAACCTTGCCGGCGAGGTCGATGTCGCGCCACTCCAGAGCCCTCATCTCACCAACCCGCCAGCCGGATAGGTAGAGGAACGTTACCGGATCGTTCAGATAGTTGGGCAAGTTTTCGCGAAGGGCGACGAACGCTGAATGATCAAGAAAGCCTTCGCGTGCGTTGCCTTCCGTCAAGCTTGGTATGTGGGGTGCAAGGCTGAGACGTCCATCTTGAACCGCCAAGCTGAACATTCGCTTCAGGGCGGCAAGCTCGCGATTGATGCTCGCGTTTGCTGCCCCTTCGTGTTGCCGATTCGCGGCATACACTTTGACCCGATTGGCCGTGATATCGATGGCCCGATCGAAACCAAAGAACTTGCGCAGGTGGCTGATCGATAACTGGGCCGAGCTCAGTGAGCGGCGGCCATTGATCTGGTAATCCGCCAGCATCCCCTGCGCTAAGTCATCGAACGTGACGCGCTCCTGCGTTCGTCCAATGACCTGGCCCTTGCCAGCTTCTCCGATCCGCTGCTTCAGCAGTTGCTTCGCGGCCGATTCATTCTCGGAACCCGAACTTTCCCGGTATTCCTTGCCGCGATGATAGAACGCAATCCAATACACTGAGCCGCGCTTAAAAATCCGGCCCATCCCTCTCATCGATCGTGCCTCCGATGCGCGAGGCGAAGGCTCTTCGCTTGCGCACGAATTCCTCGGCGAGCGCGTATGGCCTAAACGGCCTACCAGGTACTCGTCCGGTAGTGATCGATATTTTAGATCAACGTTTGAATCAACGCGGAATCGACGATCCCGCCAAGACTTTTCAAGTGCCTTGCCGTTTTCGGATGTACTCTTCGAGTCCTCCACTCTCCAAAAATCGCGGCACTGTACCGAGCCGTACTCGGAACGGCAAGTTGCGCTGATTGCGATAGACCCAATTGGTTCCCATCGCCAGCCGCTCGGCCACTTGCTCGGCTTTGATCAATCGCTCGCGGCGATATTTTGGATGCGCAGCCGTCGCTTGAGCGACCACCATAAGCGTCCATCGTGAAACGCCTTCATTGCCGCGATTACTGCGTCTTCGAAGATCCGGTTCGTGTCCGCGTCGAGAACCCCATGTGCCTTGGGGTCAACCGCCAACCTCTCCACCTTCGGGACCACGTAAAGTCCCGCCACCCCCGACCTGCGCGGTACACGAGCCCCACCCTTGGTGCTCGTCGTCTTCCGCATAACCTCTTCTCCGGTCGGTACGAATTTGATCGATATGATCGGTGTTCCTCGAACCAGTGAACGGTACCGCCGTTCGATCCGTACGCGAATTTTGCTGCCCGCGGCGCAACGTCAAGCCTTCGAACACGGGAGTGATTGAGGTGTGTTTGGTAATTCGACGCAACGAACGGCAGATTTGCTAACTGAAAGTTAATCTGTAGCGCACGATTAGTCTTGTGTGCAGCTTTTCGGAACTTATTTGTTCGCAATCGTGTCACGCTAAACACCGGATTTCTGTCGTACTCTACGGTACGATTGCCGGGCTGATCGGTTACATAGATTCCAACGGCGCTCTGCCTTTTCGCCCGAGCGACACATCGCGGCGCAATATCGGAAATCAACGCTCGACTGATGACCACGATGAGTTGGGCTGACCGCGCGCTTATCTTCCCGTTAGCATATGTCCACTGTTTGTGGACATAAAAATCGCACAGGCTCGACGCGGCCGCTTTTCGCCTATAGCCTCGCTTGTTGCTGCATCTATTTGCTCTGATACGTCCGACGCAAGGTCGGTTAAGGAGCGCTAGGGAGCGGCCACGTCCTTAAAGGACGGCGAGTTACAGCGGGTTGCTGACCGGGCATCCGGGCCAAGGGGAGCGTAATGCGAACGCTCGAAACAATGGGGTCGTAGATGACGAATCGACGAATCCTGACCTTGACGAAGATCCTCAGAGATAGCGCGGCTCGCGGATTTAGCGGGAGGCCACCGCGTCTTGTTCGGATGGTCGCCATCGCCTGGGTTGTCGTGTTGGTAATCTTCCGGTTTGCGATCGGTCTGCCCTCAGCCAGCGCATCGATCGGGTACGTTTACGACGCGGCGGGACGGCTCCTCATCGCGTATGACGCCGCAGGCGACGCCGCGCTCTATAGCTACGATGCCGTTGGCAACTTGTTGTCGATCGCCAACTATCCAGCGAGCACACTGGCGGCGATTAGCACCAGTTCCGGGACTGGCCAAGCAGGCGGATCGCTGACCATCTACGGTACGGATTTTTGTTCCAGCCCGACCGTCACAGTGGACGGTACCGCCGCGTCGGTCGTTTCGTCCACCAATACGCAGATCGTCATCACCATACCCGTTGGGGCGGGCAGCGGCGAGGTAGTGGTGAGTTGCGGCGGCAGTCAAGTCAACGCCGGTACGCTCGCGGTTAACACGAGCGGCGTACCCTCGATCAGTGGCTTCACTCCAACTTTGGGCGCTACGGGGAGTTTAGTAACGGTCACCGGAGCAAATTTTCAGACCAGCGCCTACGACAACGATATCTGGTTCAACAACAGCCGTGGGACCGTGGCCTCCGCCACGTCGTCCACTCTCAGCACGGCAGTCCCGAGCTATGCGAGCAGCGGACACTTGACGGTCGCGACCCAGGCGGGCAAAGCGATCAGCAGCGGCTATTTCTTCGTGCCGCCCGGCGGGCTCGCCAGCTCACAGGTGGGCTCGACCACCTCGACCGTGATCGGGACGCCCGTCACCGTTACCATCGGTACGGCCGGAATGAGCAGTTTGGTGGCCTTCGACGGCAGCGCCGGCCAGCCGGTCAGCCTCTATGTCAGTGGCTCGACTTTTCCCGGCTGCTTTGGCGTCGTCCAGGTCACCGTCACTCTGTACAACCCAGACGGCAGCCCGCTCGGCACGCTCACCCCCTGCCTGGCGACCGGAATCATCTCGGGCCTCACGCTGCCGCAAAACGGGACTTATACGATCGCCGTCACGCCGGCTGGCAGCAACATCGGCCGGATGACACTGACCATCTACAGCACCCCCACACTGACCGGGCAGATTGCGATCAACGGCGCCGCCGTAAACGTCTCGAGCGCCATTCCCGGACAAAACATGGCGCTCACTTTCAGCGGTAGCGCCAACGAGCAACTGGCGATGGAGATGACCAATTCTACCTATCCCGGGTGCTTTGGCGTCGTGCAGGTGACGGTCAGCGTCCAGCAGACCAACGGCACCACCCTGGCGTCCTTCACGCCCTGCTTGGCGAGCGCCGTCTTTCAAGGAATTGTCCTGCCGGCGGCCGGTACTTACCAGATCCTGATCATTCCGGCCGGCACCAACACCGGCGGGATGAGCCTGCAGCTCTACGACGCCCCGAATATCACCGGGACCATCAGTATTGGGGGTGCGCCGGTCACGGTTAGCAACAGCAAACCGGGGCAGAACATCGCGGTCAGCTTCAGCGGGACGGCCGGACAAAATGTCGAGCTGAATACCAGCAATCAGACACTTAGCGCCAACTGTATGACAACCGTCTCAATTCTCAATCCCGATGGCTCGACGCTGATTTCACAAGACGGATCTCCCTGCAATAGGCTCATTGGCGAATTTCCAATCGAACGGCTGCCACAGACTGGCACTTATACAATTTTCATCAACGTCGGGAGTGCGACCACGACCGGCGGCATAACCCTGCAGCTCTACAACGTCAGTGACGTTTCGGCCGGCGTCAATACGACCGGCTCTTACCCGGCGGCAGTCCTCGCCGATCATCCGTCAAGCTACTGGCGCCTGGATGAGGGCAGTGGCGCGATTCAAGCCGCGAGTGCTGCTACCGCTTTCAATTCCGGAACTCCGAGCGCGACTGGCCTCAGCTTTGGCGTAACCGGCGCGCTCACTGGCGACAGCGACACCGCCATGACCTTCGACGGTTCGAGCGGACAAGTCAATTTGCCGTTCCTTGCGAATGAGACCGCCGGCGTAACTCTGGAATGCTGGACGATGATTACTGGCAGTACGCACGGCGCCTTGATGGAGATCGGAAACGGCGTGGGCGTCGCTGGCGCCGGCAGCGCCGGCGGTTATGGCATCGGCATCGGCAACGGCAATATAAACACGAGTGGTACGAACTTAGTAGGGTTTTATTGGGGAGTGAGCTGGCTGGTCCCCTCAACCGTTCCAACCCTCGCGCTGAATACCTGGCATCACGTCGCCTTGGTGATCAAGAGCTCCAGCAATCCCACCCTAAGCAATCCCATTCTATATCTGGACGGCGTCGCTTATTCGTTAACGACTGCGGTGGGGACGCCAATTGTCCCGGGCGGGGCATCGACGATCGGAAACGACCCTAGCGCTTCGACGCGTCACATCGCAGCCTCGATCGATGAACCCGCGGTTTACTTGAGCGCTTTGACTGCGGCGCAGATTCAGAATCACTACCTGGCGGGCATCACCAACCCGGCCGGCTACGGGAGCGCCGGCGTCACCGGTGGAAGTAATTACAAGGCCGTGATCCTTATCGATCAACCGATCGGCTATTACCGACTGGACGAAGCCTCGACCTCTCCGGTTATCATTGATTCGGCGGTTCAGCTGGGTAACAACGGGCTGTACCAGGGTGGCGTGACCTTCGGCGCGACGGGCGTCAACAGCGGGGACACTGCGGTGACGCTCGACGGCTCCACCGGGTACGTCACCACGCTTATACACTACGTCAATCCTCAGATTTATTCGCTCGAGGCGTGGTTCAAAACCGTTAGCGGCTACAACAAGGGCGGCAAAATCGCCGGTTTCAATTCGGCGGCGAACGGCTCGGGCAGCAGTGACCGCCATATCTACATGACTAATGCCGGCCAAATAATCTTCGGTACGTACGATGGCGCGGTCCACACTGTAACCTCGAGCGCCAGCTACAACGATGGCAATTGGCATTACGTGGTTGCGACCGCGACTGGCAGCGCCATCGCGCTTTATATCGATGACAACCTGATCGGGACCACCAGCGGCGGCTCCCAGAATTACACCGGCTACTGGATGCTTGGCTATGGTGATTTCGGTGGCTGGCCGAGTCTGCCGACCTCCAATTACTTCGGCGGCAGCATCGATGAAGCTGCGGTCTACCCGTACGCACTGAGCGCGACCCAAGTGGCGAACCACTACAGCGCTAGGTAAGTGGACGTAGGGCATCTATCGACCCACAATTTTGCCGCTGAACCGGAGCAAAGCTGTTGGAGACTATCGATATGAATTTCTCGGCAAGCAAGGTGTGGATTTCCACTGACCGATTTGTGCCGTGGATGATGCGCTGCGCGAGCTTGTATATCTTATGCCTGTTCGGACTGCTCACCTGTCCGGGCGTCGCTCGGGCGCAGTTCATCCCGGTTATTCCGGGATGTGGGTTTATCCAGCAGTTGGGGAGGCAGTACCAAGCGAGCTGCGTGCAGGCCGCAAACAACGATGCCACCGCCTACCAAGCGAGGTGCTTGGCGGGTGCCCCCTGTGGCCCTAACACCGGGGCGATTTTTCTAAACGAAGAGTGTTTTTGTCCGCCGCCGCTGCCGGGTAAGGGGCCTGGAAATGGCGGCCCGACTTGTGGCGATCCGGTCGATATGTCGACCGGTATTTCTACCTATGATCACACTGATCTGAGTTTGCAGGATGTATTGCCAATCCAGCTCGGCCGCAGCTATCGCGAACTCGATACCCAGCCGCGTAGCTTCGGCGTTGGCACGGCGGCCAACTACGACTTAGCCATTTCCGGTGACGCCAACGGCGCCTGGACCGCCGCCAGTTTGATCCTGCCGAACGCAGCCCGAGTACCCTATCAAAGAACCTCCGGCGGGAGCGGCTTGGCCGGCGCCGTGTTCAACGCGTCTTCCACGCCGGGCATCTATTTCGGTTCGATCCTCACCTGGACAGGCGCCGGTCTCACGCTACGGCTCAGGAACGGGACGCAAATGCTGTTTGGCGCCGGCTCCCTGCTGGCTTCGATTACCGACCGTAATGGCAACAGCGTTCAGGTAACGCGCGACCCAACCACCGAGCACATCACCGCGATCATCTCGCCCAGTGGACGCTGGATCGCGCTAAGTTACAATTCCCACGGCGCCGTCGCCAGTGCGCAAGACAATACCGGCAGGACCGTTGCGTATGGGTATGATGGTTCCGGCCAGCTGACGACGTTTACCGCTGCCAATGGCGATGTGACCTCGTATGCCTATGACGGGACCGGACGCATGGTCAGCTACACTACGCCCAATGGCAACGTGCATGGCAACAACCGGTTTGACTCGAACAGCCGGGTGGTTCAGCAAGCTCAGCCAGACGGCGGACAGTACAACTTCAGCTATTTGCTCGACGGCAACGGCAATGTAACCGAAGCCGACATGACTGATCCGATCGGGTCATCATGCAATCTGACCTTCGACTCTAACGGCTATTCCCTCAGCGATACCTGGGCGGTGGGCAAACCGGAGCAGCAGGCCACCACCTATAATCACGCCTCCAGCACCGAGCTGCTAAACTCCACCACGGATCCACTGGGCCGCACCACCGCCTACACATACGATACGATGGGCAATCTCACCAGCATTACCAGGCTCTCCGGGACGGCCCAAGCGGTCACCACCTCAGCAACCTACGATCCCATCTACAGCCAACTGACGAGTCTCACCGATCCGCTCAGTCACGTCTGGACCCTCGCGCATGATGGCAGTGGCAATCTGACCGCGGTCACCGATCCGCTCGGCCATCAGGTCACGGCCAGTTACAATGGCACCGGGCAAATCACTTCACTGGCCAACGCGGCCGGCACCCTCCAGTTCGGTTACGCCGGCGGCGACCTTAGTTCGATCACCGATCCGCTGGGGAAAGTCACGACACTCTTTGCTGATAGTGCCGGACGGCTGCTGAGCACGACCGATCCGCTGGGCCACACCACCTCATATAGTTACGACGCCATGAATAGTTTAACCGGCATCAGCGACCCGCTTGGCGACACCACCACCCTTACCTACGACGCCGACGACAATCTCGCCAGCGTGACCGACGCCCTCAGCCACGTCACTCACTACAGCTACGACAGCATGGACCGGCGGGCGAGCCGCACCGACCCGCTCGGCGCCAGCGAGAGCTATAGCTGGGACGGCAACGGCAATCTGATTCAATATACCGACCGACGCGGACAGGTGACCAAGTATCAGTACGACGGCCTCAACCGGCGCACCTTTGCCGGCTTCGGCTGGAACGGCAGCAGCTACGCGAACACCATTACCTACACGCTCGACGGCGGCAACCGCCTGACCCAGGCGGTCGATTCG
>JBOHWF010000065.1:0-6302 GCA_050736455.1 Binataceae bacterium (SeqCode)
CCTTGAGGCGGAGCTGATTGCCGAGCAGGGTATGGCGGCCCGAGGCGTCGATCACCATCCGCGTGCGCAGCTTGAGCTCCTGACGGCCCATCGTCACGCGCACCTTGGGCGTCGCCGGTTCGGAAAAATCCACCGCTTGCACTCGCAAGCCCTCATAGACCGTCGCGCCCAGCCGGTTGGCGTGATTGAGCAGCAGATTGTCGAACTTGCCGCGATCGACGTGCCAGGTGTAGGTCAGCGGCACGCCCGGCTGCGCGCGCTCCTCGAAACGGATGTCGGCTTCCGCGTCCACTGCCTCGCCGGCTTTCGCTTCAGGAGGTTTCGCCGCGTCTCTTTCGACGGCGTCCTGGAGACCCGCGAGGTCGTGCTTATAGACTGAGGTCGCCGAGGTCCAGACCGCGCCGAACTTGCGCGGGAAGCCCTGCTCGTCCATCTGCTCGATCAGGCCGAGGTCGGCGAGTACGCGATTCGACGCCGGCACCAGTGACTCACCGACGTGCTGGCGCGGAAATAGCTCGCGCTCGAAGATCGCGCACTTCAGTCCCGCGCGCGCCAGGTACGAACCCGCCGCCGAACCACCGGGTCCGCCGCCGAGTATTGCAACGTCAAAATCTACTTCGGCCATAAGGCTAAGCAACCTCCGGAGTCCGGGCGAGGATCATGCTGTCGGGCGAAAGGCGTCGCAGGTCAGGTCGTTGAGCAGCTTGTGCCACGGATGGTTGGGGCGTTTCTCGACGTCGTTGACCACCCGCGCCATCTCCGCCAGCACCTTGGGCCGCTCCTCATCGTACATGTCGCCCTGCAGCAGCTTGAGCACGTCGAGGCGGTAGCGCTTGTCCTGCACGAAGAACGTAAAGAGCACGTTGAGCCGGTAGTACAGCGCGATAAACTCGTGCCAGTTGCGCGTCCCGCGCCGCATCAGCGATTCGAAATTGTTGAACGCGGGTTTGTGGAAGCCGCCGTTATTGGCCGCCGCGATGACGTCCGCGGTTGCGAGCTTGGCGCTGTTGAGCGCGATACTCACCCCGCTCGAAAAGATCGGATCGACGAAGCGCGCGGCGTCGCCGATCAGGACGAAGCCGTCGCCGCAAATTTGCTTCATGCTGTAGCTGTAGTCGCCCTCGTCCTTGAGCGGCCGGAGCTGCTTGGCCGCGCGCAGCGCCGCGCCGAACTCGCTGCGTGAATCGACGCACTCCCAGAAGAACTGCTCGCGCGATTGGCGGGTCTTCTGGAAGTTGCGCTTCTGCGTCACCACGCCGACGCTGGTGATGCTCTCGGTGATCGGAATCTGCCAGATCCAGGTGTTATTCACCGGCAGAAAGTGCACGAAGATGTAGTCCCCGAACATCTCCTTCTTGGCCATCGCGAGCCGATCGAGATTCTCGAACCAGGTGTGGATTGCATACTGATCGAACACCGGATCCGTGACCTTGAGGCGGAGCTGATTGCCGAGCAGGGTATGGCGGCCCGAGGCGTCGATCACCATCCGCGTGCGCAGCTTGAGCTCCTGACGGCCCATCGTCACGCGCACCTTGGGCGTCGCCGGCTCCGAAAAATCCACCGCCTGGACCCGCAGGCCCTCATAGACTGTCGCGCCGAGATCACTGGCGCGGTTCAGCAGCAGATTGTCGAACTTGCCGCGATCGACGTGCCAGGTATAGTTCAGATTTACGCCTGGCTGCGCGCGCTCCTCGAAGCGGATGTCCGCTTCCGCCGCCACTGCCTCGCTCCCGACACTCTGTGAAGCGGTGCTGAGGCCTTCCCAATCGACGTTGTAAACCGGCGCGAAGGCCGCCGAGGTCCAGACCGCCCCGAACTTGCGCGGGAAGCGGTTCTCGTCCATCTGCTCGATGAGGCCGAGGTCGGCAAGCACGCGATTCGAGGCCGGCACCAGCGACTCACCGACGTGCTGGCGCGGGAACAGCTCGCGCTCGAAAATTACGCACTTGAGTCCCGCGCGCGCGAGATACGAGCCGGCGGCCGAACCACCGGGTCCGCCGCCGAGTATCGCAACGTCAAAATCTACTTCGGCCATATCGTTGATTAAGCCTCCCGTCTGGCGCGAGGGCAATCGTCACCCGCCAGCGTCATTTCAGTGTCACCACGAGCTAAAACAGGGTGTAGATGAACGGCGCCACCGCGGAATATTCCGACAGCATCACCAAAACCCCGACGACCAGCAGCACGCCAACGAACGGCGCGAGCCAGAGCTTCTTGTGCTCGCGCATAAAGCCCCACAGATCCGCGAGCGCCTCGAACATCAGTAGGGCTTCTCCATCGTCGATGCTGGTTTGCGCTTGCTCGGAATTCTATAGCTTTGTCGCGCGGGTTCAAAGATTTTATTTAAGGGGTCCCATTTAAAGACCCGGGCGAGCAGCCCGGCCGGCACGAAGATTAGAAAAAAGATCAGATGCAAAACGATGCGCGAGTTGACCCAGCCCAAAACCCGCCCGACTCGCTCCCAGGCGAGATGCGGATAACGCAGCAGCCTGGGCGCGAAGATCGCGCAGCCCAACAGCGCTGCGGCCAGAAGCCACGGCCATAACGGCGGGCGGGCATGACGCCACCAGGGTCGCGCGACCCCGAAAAGTCCGGCGAAAATCGCGCCCACGAGCAGCCCGAAATTGCGCAATTCGGCGACGGCGGCCCGCGGCTTCAATCGAGCGCGAACTCCTTCGTCCAGGCTTCGCGCTCGGCCTCATCGCGCGGGGGCGGCGCCTGGGCGGCTTTGTCGAGAATGAAGTTTTCGAGCACCAGGTAATCCATCCCGGTACGCATGAAACAGCGATAGGCGTCGGCGGGCGTGCAAACGATCGGCTCGCCGCGGACATTGAATGAAGTGTTGACGAGGAGCGCGGTTCCAGTCAGCGCCGCGAAGCGCGCGAGCAGCTTGTGAAAGCGCGGATTGGTCTCACGATGAATCGTCTGAACGCGCGCGGAGTAATCGACGTGGGTAATCGCCGGGATCGTCGAGCGCGGGACGTTGAGCTTGTCGATGCCGAACAGCTTCGCCGCGCCGTCGCTCTCATTGAGCCGCAGCTCGTGGCGCACCGGCGCGACAATCATCATGTAGGGGCTGGGCCGGTCGAGCTCGAAGTAGTCGCCCACGCGATCCGCCAGCACGGCCGGCGCGAACGGACGAAAGGATTCGCGATATTTGATCTTGAGGTTCATCACAGATTGCATCTGCGGACTGCGCGCGTCACCGAGAATCGAGCGATTTCCCAGCGCCCGCGGCCCGAATTCCATGCGGCCCTGAAACCAGCCGACGACTTTTTCCTCGGCGAGTAGTGCGGCGATGCGCGACAGCAGCTCGTCCTCGCCGAGATCTTCGTAGCGAGCGCCGACCGAGTCGAGGACGTGGCGAATTTCGTCCGAGCTAAAGCTGGGACCCAGATAAGCGCCGCGCATCCGATCACCTTCGCCGGCGATGCGTGGCTTGCCGTGATATTCGTGCCAGGCGGAGAGCGCGGCGCCGATCGCGCCGCCGGCGTCTCCGGCCGCCGGCTGAATCCAGAGGTCGCGCAGGCCGCTCTCGCGCAGCACGCGCCCATTGGCGACGCAGTTGAGCGCGACCCCGCCGGCCATGCATAGATAGTCCACCGCGAGCTCACGCCGGACCGTGCGCGCGAGCCGCAGCACGACTTCCTCGGTGACCTCCTGGATCGAGCGCGCTAAATCCATCTCGTGCTGGGTGAGCATCGCCTCGGCCTTGCGCGGCGGTCCTCCGAACAGCCGGGCGAAGGCGTCGTTGGTCATGGTCAGGCCGGTCGCATAATTAAAGTACGCAGGATTGAGGCGGAAGCTCCCGTCGTCTTTGAGGTCGATCAATTTATCGAAAATGAGTTGGGCGTATTTGGGTTCGCCATATGGCGCCAGCCCCATCACCTTGTACTCGCCCGAGTTGACCTTGAAGCCGGTGTAGTAGGTGAAGGCCGAGTAGAGCAGGCCGAGCGAATGGGGAAAGGCGATTTCCCATTGCGGCTCGAGCCGGTTGCCCTCACCCATCCAGACCGAGGTGGTGGCCCATTCGCCGACGCCGTCGAGGCAGAGCACGCCCGCGCGCGCAAACGGACTCGGGAAAAAGGCCGAGGCGGCGTGCGCCTGATGATGCTGCGTGAAGCGCAGCGGCGGCGTCGCGCGGACCGGCGTGCCGGCGACCTCGGCCAGATGACGGCGCAGCAGCGATTTCAGATAGAGCTTTTCCTTCAGCCACACCGGCATCGCGGCGACGAACGAGGCCCGCCCGCGCGGCGCGCAGGCCAGATAAGTTTCGAGCAGCCGGCCGAACTTGAGCAGGGGCTTGTCGTAAAAGATCACTTCGTCGACGTCGCGCAGGCCGATGCCGCCTTCGCGCAGGCAGTAGGCCAGGGCGCCGGCTGGAAATCCCGGTTCGTGCTTCTTGCGCGAGAAGCGCTCTTCCTGGGCGGCGGCGACGATTTCACCGTCGCGAATCAAGGCCGCGGCGCTGTCGTGGTAATAGGCCGAGATGCCGATCAGATTCATGCGTGGTCGCGGACTTTAATTGTCATTCCCGCGCGTCTGGCGCTAGCGAAGCGCGACGTCGCGCGGAGCGAGCAGGCGAGTCTGCGAGCTGCGTCCAAATCTTGTCTGGCGCGCCAGGGGGGCGGCCGAGTCCGCGAGGCGCGGTCTCAACCAATCCCCAATCCGGGACCCTTCTCGCGACAGCCACGCGCGAGGGTGACATTTACCCGGCGCCGCCCAGTTCATTCCGGACGAGGCGCGCGCCGGCGACCAGCGCCTGCAATTTGCCGAAGGCGACCTCGCGCGGCAGGTACTTCATCCCGCAATCGGGCGCCGCGATCAGCCGCTCCGGCGGCACGATCGCCAGCGCCGCGCGCAACCGATCGGCCACGGTCTCGGCGGTTTCGACGATCGGGTCAGCCAGATCCAGGACGCCGAGGATCATCACCTTCGACGGCAAATGCTTGAGCACCGCCAGGTCAAGCCGGGGCTGCGCGGCTTCGATCGAGATCTGGTCGGCGACGCAGCCCTCGAGCTCGCGCAAAAAGGCATAAGGCGAGTTTTTCTTCTTGAGATAATGGCCGTAGCCAAAGCAGATGTGCACGACGGTCGTGCCGGCGACGCCCTCGAGCGCGCGGTTGATCGCTTTGACCGCGTAGCCGCGCGCCTGCTCGGGAAACGAGTCCATGTACGGCTCGTCGAGCTGCACGATGTCGGCGCCGGCCGCGAAGAGATCCTTGACCTCCTGATTAACCGCGTCAGCATAGGCCATCGCGAGCGCTTCCTCGCTGGAGTAAAAGCCGTTCTCGGCCTGCCGCGCCAGCGTGAACGGTCCGGGCAGGGTGATTTTGACCTGGCGCTCGGTATTTGCGCGCAGAAAGGTCAGATCGCGCACCTCGACTGGCGCTTCGCGACCGATCGGGCCGGAGACCAGCGGCACGACGTCGGGACCGCCGCGGCGATTGACGCCGTGGCCCAGGCGCTCGCGATCGACGCCGCCGAGCGCGTTGGCGAACCGATTCGAATAACTCTCGCGCCGCATCTCGCCGTCCGAAATGATATCCACGCCTGCGCGCTCCATCTCGCGGATCGCCAGGATCGTCGCGTCGTCCTGCGCCTGTTCGAGCCAGGGTTCCGCGATGCGCCAGAGATCGGTCGCGCGCACCCGCGCCGGCACGCGCTTTTTCAGATTATCGCGATCGACCAGCCAATCCGGTTGTGGATAGCTGCCCACCACGGTCGTCGGCAGCAAAGTTTCTCGGCGCATTCGCTTTCTCCGAGTCGGAGATTCCTATGGACAATACAGCATTCTCGGACTTTCCCGGCTAAAACCCAAACGACAGCGCTGCCTCACGCGATCTTGTAGGTGATCAGCCCGTCCGCGACGAGAGCGTCGCTGCGATCGCGAATCTCGACGCTCAGGCTCGCGACGCGCCGGCCGGCGCGTCGCACTGTCGCGCGCGCCACGAGATCGCTGCGGACCGCAGGCGCCGTGTAATTTAGACTCATCGAAATCGTCGCGCTGCGCTGGGTCTGCGGCAAGGTCCACACTGCGGCGCAGGCGGCGAAGTCCGCCAGTGTCGCTATCGCACCGCCATGGATCGGCACGTCGGGCGGCCCGAAGTTGAGGAGTTGCAAATTGAACGGCATCCGCACGGTCACGACGCCCGCGGCCGCCTCCTCGACCTTGAGGCCGAGCAGCGTCGAGAAGGGGCCATCCTCGAGCGTCGCGAGCGCTGGGTATTCTTCGCGCGGAGTCCGGGCCATGGAGCGATTGTGCGTGATTATCGCGATCGCCTCCAGCGGCCCCTTGGGGG
>JBOHWF010000066.1:0-9102 GCA_050736455.1 Binataceae bacterium (SeqCode)
TCCGGCAGCGCCGAGAGGTAGGTGCGAATCGTCGCGCGATAGTCGGGCCACAGCGCGCGGGACAGCGCCACGACGTTGCGGCGCGGCAGCAGCCGGCGCGCCATCAGCACCGCCTCCGCCGCGGCCGACGCGCCGTCGTACATGCTGGCGTTGGCGACCTCGAGCCCGGTCAACTGCGTGATGAGCGTCTGGAACTCGAAAATCGCCTGCGTGGTGCCCTGACTCGCCTCGGGCTGGTAGGGCGTGTAGCCGGTGGCGAATTCCGCGCGCGCCGTCACCGCGCGGACGACCGCCGGCACGTAATGACGATAGCAGCCGCCGCCGAGAAAGCTGACGAATTCGGTGGCGTCGCGATTGCGCGCGGCGAGCGCCGCGAGTTCCGCGACGACCTCCGCTTCGCTGCGTCCGGGCGCGAGCGCGAGCGTGGCCGTCCGCCGCAGCTCCGCCGGGACGTGCGCGAACAGATCCTCGAGCCGCGCGACGCCGATCGTCGCGAGCATCGCGGCGACGTCCGCGGCCGTGTGGGGCATGAATCTCATCGATGACTCATTGGGATTTTTCCCGCCGATAGAAGGGTAGTGGCACGAGCGCGGCGGCGAGCCGCCGCCCGCGAATCTCGACCTCGAGCGGCGCGGCGGCGACCGCCGGCTCGTCGCTGCTCGCCGCGGCGACGTAGCCCATCGCGAGCGGTCGCGCGAAGCTCGGCGCATAGGTTCCGCTGGTCACCGCGCCGACGCGCTGCTCGCCGCGAAACAGCGCGTAGCCGCGCCGCGCGACACTCTTAGCGTCGTCGGTGCGGATTCCGACCAGCCGTTTGGTCAGGCCGCGCGCGCGTTGCGCCGCCAGCGCCGCCTCACCGGCGAAGCCGCGTCCGAATTTGACGAAGGCGCCCAACCCCGCTTCGAGTGGCGAGGTCTCGCGATCGAGTTCGTGGCCGTAGAGCGGCAGCCCGGCTTCCATTCGCAGAGTGTCCCGCGCGCCGAGGCCACACGGCTCGAGCCCGTCGGCGGCGCCGGCTTCGAGGAGCACGGCAAAGAGCTGCGCGGCGCGTTCGGCCTTGACGAAAATCTCGAAGCCGTCCTCGCCGGTGTAGCCGGTGCGCGCAATCGTTGCGCCGATACCCGCGACTTCGGCGTCGGCGAAACGGAAACGGCCGATCGTGGCGAGTGGCACGGGAGTCAGCCGCCCGAGGATCGCCGCGGCGCGCGGCCCTTGAAGCGCGATCAGCGCGGTCGCCGCGCTAACGTCGCGCAGCTCCGCCGCCTGACTGAACGCCGCGAGCCGCTCCCAGTCGGGCGCGATATTCGCGGCATTGACGCACAGCATGTAATCGTCAACGGCGCGGCGATAGACGATCAGATCGTCGAGCGTGCCGCCGTCGTCCGCGCACATGATCGTGTAGTGCGCCTGGCCGTCAAGCAGTCGCGCCGCGGCGTTGGTCAAGGCCCGCTCGAGCACGACGACCGCCCGCGCGCCGCGCAGCTCGAACTCCCCCATGTGGCTCAGATCGAAGAGGCCCGCGGCCTGGCGCACCGCGCGATGTTCGCCGAGAATCCCGCGGTACTGGAGCGGCATCGCGAAGCCGCCGAACTCGACCATCCGCGCGCCGAGCCGGCGATGCGCGTCGTACAACGGAGTGCGCTTGACCCGCCCATCGACCACGCCTAACTTTACCAGAGCCGTCCAAGCTCGACGAAGCGCCCGCCACGTTTGTCCCGATCCGTGCAGCCGCTAAGCTGTTGATAAGGCCATAGCCTCAAATCCGATGTCCGCGATAGTCATGGACGGCCGCGCGCTGAGCGAGCGGCTCAAACCGCAACTGCGCGCCCACGCGAAGGAATTGGTCGAGCGCTATGGGGTGACCCCGGCGCTCGGCGCGATCCTGGCGGGCGACAGCGCGGCGTCGATTCAATACGTCCGCAACAAGCGGCGCCTGGCCGAGGAACTCGGCTTCACGACGGAGCTCGTGACGATCCCGGCGGCGGCCGCCACCACCGATCATCTGTTGGAATCGATTCAGCGCTTCAACGATGATCCGCGCATCACCGGCATCCTGTTGCAGTTGCCGCTGCCTGCCGGCGTGGACAACTTTCGCCTCTTCGACGCGATTGCGCCGGGCAAGGACGTTGACGCGGTCAGCGCCAGCAGTATCAGCGGCTTTTATCGCGGCGAGTGGGGCCGCTTCATTCCCTGTACGCCGCGCGGGGTGCTGGCGCTGCTGGAGTGCTACGCGGTGCCGCTGGACGGGATGCGCGCGGCCGTCATCGGGCGCAGCGATATCGCGGGCAAGCCGATGGCGCTGATTCTCGGCGGCCGTCTCGTGAACTCCACCGTCACCTGGTGTCATCGCCATACGCACGAGCTCGCAGAAATCTGCCGCGAAGCTGATTTAATTGTCTCCTGCGCCGGCGTGGACCTCGGCGAAAATCGCTTCCTGATAAATGCGGAGATGGTGAAGCCGGGCGCATGCGTGATCGACGTCGGCTTTCGCCGCGTCGGGCCGGGGCGCTTCGCAGGTGACGTGGATTTCGCCGCGGTCAGCCGAGTCGCAAAATGGATCACGCCGAATCCCGGCGGCACCGGCCCGATGACGGTCGCGGCCCTGATGCAGAATCTAATCGACGCGGCGCGCTACCGGCTGGGTCTTGAACGCGCCCACTACGCAATGTGAAACCATGGACTCTCAAGCGAACCCCCCGGGCCCGATTGATTCCGCAAAGCCGACTGACGCCGAGAACGAGAGACGCACGCTCTCGGAAATTCTGATCGGCCGGGCGCGTGACGTCCGCGATCCGCAGGTCTTTCACAGCCTGTCGCTGGTGGCCTTCCTGGCCTGGGTAGGGCTGGGCTCGGACGGCCTGAGCTCGTCGTGCTACGGCCCCGAAGAGGCTTTTCTGGCGCTGGGGCCGCACAAGTATCTCGCGGTCTTCCTCGCGATGCTGACGGCGCTGACCGTCTTTATCATCTCGGCGTCGTACTCGCAGACCATCGATGAGTTCCCGTCGGGCGGCGGCGGCTACCTGGTCGCGACCAAGCTGCTCGGCGCGCGCGCCGGCCTGACCTCGGGCTGCGCGCTGGTGGTCGATTACGTCCTGACCATCTCGATTTCGATCGCCAGCGGCGCCGACGCCATCTTCAGCTTCCTGCCGACGCCGTGGCATCCCTACAAATTCTGGGTCTGCGTCCTGGTCGTCATCATTTTGATCGGGATGAATCTGCGCGGCGTCAAAGAATCGGTTTTGATCCTCCTGCCGATTTTTATCGCCTTCGTGATAATGCACGTCTGGCTGATTACGTATGCGCTGATCGTCAAGGCGCCGGTGCTGCCGGCCGTCACCGCTGACGCGATCCATCAGGTGCGCCAGGGCCTCCACGGCCTCGGCTTCGTCGCGCTCACGATCATCTTCCTGCGCGCCTACAGTCTCGGTGGCGGCACCTACACCGGGATCGAGGCGGTCAGCAACGGCCTGCCGATGCTGCGCGAGCCGCGCACCGTCACCGGCAAGCACACCATGGTCTATATGTCGATCTCGCTGGCGTTCGTCGCCGGCGGCATCCTCTTTGGCTACATGCTCTACGATGTCGGGCCGGTGCACGGCGAGACGCTGAACGCGGTGCTGTTCGAGCGGATGGCCGCGCACTGGCGGCTCGGCGGACTCGCGGTCGGGATGCCGATCATCACCTTCGCGCTGCTGACTGAGGGCGCTCTGCTGTTCGTCGCGGCCCAGACCGGCTTCGTCGACGGACCGCGCGTGCTTGCGACAATGGCGACCGATCGCTGGCTGCCGCGGCGCTTTTCCAACTTGAGCGCGCGGCTGGTGACGCAGGACGGCGTGCTCGCGATCGGGCTCGCCGCCGGCGTCATCCTGGTCGCGACCCACGCCAGCGTCGATCTGCTGGTCGTGCTATACGCCATCAACGTCTTCATCACCTTCACGCTCTCGCAGCTCGGGATGACCGTGCATTGGTGGCAGGCGCGCAGGAGCGAGCCGCGCTGGATGCACAAAATCCTGATCAACGGCGTCGGCTGCGCCTTTACGGGCCTCATTCTGATTCTCACGGTAGCGCTCAAATTCAACGAGGGCGGCTGGGTCACGATCGTGATGACCGGCGGGCTGATCGCCGTCTGTTACGCCGTGCGGATGCATTACGATCGCGTGCGCAAAGCGATCGCGCAGCTCGAAGCGGATATCCTGCCGGAAATCTTCGCCGCCGATGAAAAGCCACCAGCCGAGCGCGATCCCAACGCGCCCACCGCGGTCATCCTGGTCAACGGCTTCAACGGCCTCGGGCTGGCGACCTTGACCACGATCCAGCGCCTCTTCGGCGGCCAGTTCCGCAACGTCGTCTTCCTCGGCGTCGCCGAAGTTGACTCCGCGCAGCTCAAGGGACCGGAGGAGGTCAAGGTGCTCGAGCAGCATCTCGCCGACGATCTGGTCGAGTATTGCCGCTTCGCCGCCGACCTCGGCTTCTATCCCGAGCTCCGCGCCGGCATCGGTCCGGACGTGGTGATCGAACTCAACCGGCTCGCGCTCGGCGTCTCGCGCGAGTTTCCGCATACGGTTTTCTTCGCCGGCAAACTGGTTTTCACCGGCGAGCTCGACGGCTACATCAGCCGCTTCCTGCACAACCATACGGCGCTCGAATTGCAGAATCGCTTGCAGGCCGAGGGCCTCAGCCTGGTCATCCTGCCGGTGCGCGTGATGGCCTCGGCGACGCGCCCCAAAGTCGCGATGCCCGCCGCCGGCGCGGCGCCCGCGGCACCGGCCTAGCTGGCGCGACCGCGCCTCATCGCAGGGGCGCGATCAGGCCAACCGGAATCGGCCTTTGCTTTCCACTGATTCTGGAGCGCTCGAATTCTTCAATTCCAGAAGAGTACCTACCCGTACCTTGGCAGAAATTGTCAAACCCTGGCAATGCTGCTAAGCTAGGGTATTGCTCTCAGATTTGAGGCTGCCATGGCCATGAACGTCAATCTCACTCCTCAGCTCGAACAGATGGTCCGGCAAAAAGTGTCGTCGGGCCTGTACACGTCTGCCAGCGAAGTGGTCCGTGAGGCGTTGCGCCTCATGGAAGAGCAAGACGGTCTGCGAGCCGCCAGGCTCGATCGTTTGCGGGAAGACATCCAGGAAGGATTGAACAGCGGCCGAGCAACGCCATGGAATGCGGATGAAGCAAAGCGCGCCGGCCGCCAACGCCGAATCGCTCGAGTGAGTCTCAGGCAAAAATGATCAGTGCCGCGAATCCTCAAACGTCCCCGCGCGCTCGCCGACCTCGCCGAAATCTGGGGTTTCATCGCCGACCACAGCGAAGCGAGAGCGGACGCTTTCATCGATACATTGGACAGAAAATTCCGAATCCTCGGACAGAAACCCAAGATTGGCCGCTCCCGCGACGACTTGGCTCCGAACCTGCGGAGCTTTCCGGTTGGCCGCTATGTGATTTTCTACCTACCGATAACTGGCGGGATCGAGATCGTCCGCGTGCTACATGGCGCGCGCGACGTTCCCGCTTTCTTTCACTCCAGGCGTTTAACGCAGACGAAGCGTTGAGGCAGCCGTGGGAATAGCGAGTTAGCTCGCGCGGTCGCGCCTCATCGCAGGAGCAGGGCGTCTGGCGACAGCAGGGTCGAGACTTCGGCGATAAACGCCTCGGTCGGCGCGATGCGGTAGTCGTCGCCGAGGAGAAAGACCGCCTCGCTGCCGTCGTCCAGCCCTAAATGAAGGTAGGTAATCGACTGTCCGCGATAGCGCCGCAGTAGCTCCTTGAGCCGCTCGAGGTCGCCGTTGGCCATCTGCGCCCGTGGCGCACGGATGCGGACCTCGCGCACGGCCTCGGTCAGCGCAATCTCGAGCGCGATCAATTCGTCAACAATGATCTGTGCGCGCTCGTCGCCGACGTCGAGCTTGCCCCTGACCACCACCGGCTCGAGGCCGCCGATGATCGTTTCGTACTTCTGATAAGCCTCGGGCCAGACGATGCATTCCGCGACGCCCTCGCGATCTTCGAGCGAAAAGGTCGCGTAGCGCTTGCCCGCTTTGTTGTTCTTGAGCTTCACCGCCTGCACCACGCCGGCGAGCTGGACCCGGCTGCCGTCGGGCGCGCTGGGCAGATCAGCCGTCGTCAGCCGGCCCAGGCGCCGCAGCTCGCGTTCGTACTTGTCGAGCGGATGCGCGGTGATGTAGAAGCCGAGCGTTTCCTTCTCGTAGTCGAGCAACTCTTTGCGCGGCCATTCGGCGATCGCCTCGCGCGGCGCCAGGGCCGGCGGCTCGTCGCTCTTGCCGAACAGGCTGATCTGATTCTTGACGGCGTCGCTCTGGGCGCGCTGGGCGAGCTTCAGGCCATCGTCAACTTGTGCCGCCAGGGCCGCGCGCGCGATCGCGGTAAAGCCGAACGCGCCGCACTTGATCAAGGCCTCGAGCACACGCCGATTAAGCAGTTGCGCGCCGACGCGGAGGCAGAAGTCGGCCAGCGACTTGAACGCGCCGTCGCGCTCGCGCACCGCGATAATCTCCTCGCCGGATTTCGCGCCGACGCCGCGAATCGCGCCGAGACCGAAGCGGATCGCGTCGCCGCTCACGGTGAATTTCACGCGGCTCTGATTGACGTCGGGCGGCAGCACCCGAATCCGCATCTCACGCAGCGCCGCGATATTTTTGTAGGTCTTCTCGGTCTCGTCCATCTCGAGCGACATCAGCGCCGCCATGAACTCACGCGGAAAATGCGCCTTCAGATAGGCCGTCGTGTACGAGGTCAGCGCATACGCGGCGGCGTGCGAGCGGTTGAAGCCGTAAGAGGCAAAGGTGGCGATTTTCTCGAAGATCGCAATCGCCTGAGCCTTATCGACCCCATTTTTCACTGCGCCCGCGATGAAGTGCTCGCGCTCCTTCTCCATCACCGCGATCGACTTCTTGCCCATCGCGGCGCGCAGAATGTCGGCTTCCTCGAGCGTGTAGCCGGCCAGCGCCTGCGCCGCGCGCATCACCTGCTCCTGGTAGATGATTACGCCGTAGGTGTCGCGCAGCACCGGCTCGAGCAGCGGATGGTCGTACTCGACCGGCTCCTTGCCCTGCTTGCGCCGGATGAACGGATCGACCATGCCGGCGTCGAGCGTGCCGGGCCGGAACAGCGAAATCGCCGCGATGACGTCCTCGAAGCACGAGGGCTTGAGGTCGCTGAGAAAGCGCCGCATCCCCGACCCTTCCATCTGAAACACGCCGACCGTGTCGCCGCGCGCGAGCAGCTTGTAGCTCTCGGCGTCGTCGAGATTGAGCCGGTTCAAGTCGGGCGGCGCGCCGCCGCCGGCCGCGATCAGATCGAGCGTGTCCTTGATCAGGGTCAGGTTTTTGAGCGCGAGGAAATCGAATTTGATTAGTCCGATCTCCTCGACCCCCTTCATCGAATACTGCGTGATCGCGATCGGGTTCTCGTGGCGCTCCTTGTCCACGTAGAGCGGCACGAGATCGCGCAGCGGCGCGTCGGCAATCACGACGCCGGCGGCATGGCGCGAGGCGTGGCGCAGCAGCCCCTCGAGCTTGAAAGCGTAGTCAAACAGCTCGCGATATTTCTCACGCTCGGCCTTGAGCCGCGGCTCCATCTCGAGCGCGTCCGCCAAGGGAAAATCGCGACCCTGCTTGGGCGCCGGGTAGAGCTTGACGATCCGATCAGTCTCGGCGAACGACAGCCCCAGCACCCGCCCGACATCGCGAATCGCCTGCTTGCCCTTGATCGTGCCGAACGTGATGATTTGCGCGACCCGATCGTCGCCATACTTCTTGCGGACGTAGTCCAATACTTCGTCGCGCCGCTCGAAGCAGAAGTCCACGTCAATATCCGGCATCGAGCGCCGCCCCGGATTGAGCCAGCGCTCGAACAGCAGCTTGTGCTCGATCGGATCGACTTCGGTGATGCGCAGGGCATACGAGACCAGACTGCCGACGACCGAGCCGCGTCCGGGCCCGACCGGGATTCCGATCCCCCGCGCGTAGTCGATGAAATCGGCGACGATCAGCATGTAGCCGGAAAAACCCATCTCGCGGATAACCGGCAGCTCGCGATCGATTCGTTGCGCGTAGGGCGCGTCGTCGAAATCGCCGCGCCGCGCATGCTGCTCCTCGAGACGGGCCGCCAGGCCGGCGTGCACGCGCTGTTCGAGCAATGCGTCCAGATCCTGCGTCGGCGGCTGCGCGGTGGACGCCGCCAAGTTCGCGTCCGGGTTGGGGTTGAAGATCGGGAAATGAAACCTGCCGAACTCGAATTCGAAATCGACCTGATTCGCGATCGCGACGGTGTTGCGAATCTCCTCCGAGTCAGCGCCAAACGCCGCGATCATCTCCTCCGGCGTCTTGACGTAAAGCTCGTCGGTGTCGAAGCGCCAGCGGCTTTCATCCGCGAGCGTCTTGCCGGTCTGAATACAGAGCAGGACTTCGTGGGCCTTGGCGTCGTCGCGATGGAGATAGTGGCAATCGTTGGTGGCGACCAGCGGGAGGCCGGCGCTGCGGCCGATTTCGCGGAGCGCGTCATTCAGCGGGCCATGCAGCGCGTTGTCCTGTAGTTCCAGATAGAAGCGGCCCGGGAAAACGCGCGCATACCATTCGGCGGCCTCGCGCGCCTTGTCGAGCCGGCCGCTGCGCAGCGCCCGCGCGACTTCGCCGCTGAGACATCCCGAGAGCACGATCAGCCCGTCCGAATTCGCCGCGAGAATCTCCTTGTCGATGCGGGGCTTGTAGTAGAGCCCTTCCTGATAGGCCGCGGTGAGCAGGCGGCAGAGGTTGCGATAGCCGGCGCGCGATTGGGCGAGCAGGATCAGATGGAAATTGCTCCCGCCCTCGACGTCGTCGCCGCGCTGGGTCTGCGAGCGGTCGCTGCGTTTGCCCGGCGCGAGGTAAGCCTCGCATCCGATGATCGGCTTGACCCCGCTCTGGCGGGCCTTCTGAAAGAACTCGACGGCGCCGAACATGTTGCCATGATCGGTCATCGCGATCGCCGGCATCCCGGAGCTTTTGACGTGCTCGAACAGCGGCGCGATCTTGTTGGCGCCGTCGAGCAGGCTGTACTGCGTATGCACGTGCAGATGTACGAAACTCATCGTGAACCCCCGAC
>JBOHWF010000067.1:0-16772 GCA_050736455.1 Binataceae bacterium (SeqCode)
ACACCACCGGGATCGAGCCTGACATCGCGCTGATCAAGTACAAGAAGCTGGTCGGCGGCGGGATGCTCAAGATCGTCAACCAGACGGTGCCGCGCGCGCTCAAGCGCCTCGGCTACGACTCGCGCGAAGTCCAGGAGATCGTCGAATACCTCGACGAGCACGAGACCGTCGAGGGCGCGCCGCATCTGGCCGACGCGCATCAGGCGGTCTTCGATTGCGCCTTCAAGCCGCGCGCGGGCTCGCGCACGATTCACTACATGGGCCATCTCAAGATGATGGGCGCGGTGCAGCCTTTCATCTCGGGCGCGATCTCGAAAACCATCAATATGCCGGCGGAAGCGACGGTGGACGAGGTCGGCGAGGCCTACATCACGGCGTGGAAGCTCGGGCTGAAGGCGGTGGCGATCTATCGCGACGGCTCGAAGCGCACGCAGCCGCTCAACACTGGCAGAACTATCGGACCGGCAGCCGAGCGAAGTGCGGAGGACGCGCTCAGGGCGGTCGTCGTCGCCGCGGCGGCGCCCGACGAGTTCCGCCCCTATCGCCGCAAGCTCGCCGACGAGCGCAAATCGATAACGCACAAGTTCGATATCGCCGGCCACGAGGGTTACCTCACGGTCGGCATGTACGAGGACGGCAATCCGGGCGAGATTTTCGTCTCGATGTCGAAGCAAGGCTCGACCATCTCGGGCCTGATGGACGCGTTCGCGACCGCCATCTCGTACGCGTTGCAGTACGGCGTGCCGCCGCAGTTTCTGGTCGATAAGTTTGCGCACATGCGCTTCGAGCCTTCGGGCTTTACCAAGAATCCGCAGATTCCGTACGCGAAATCGATCGTCGATTATTTGTTCCGCTGGATGGCGTCGAAATTTCTCGATGAGCAGGCGCGCACTGAAGTCGGCGTGATCAGCTTGTCCTCGCCTGCGGAGCAGAGCGACGCCAAGCCGGATGCCGCGCCGAAGCTCGCGCTGGTGCGCCCGCGCCTCGGCCCCGACCTCATCGAGGGGAAAGATACTTCCCTGCGCCAGGCGTTCATCAATCAGGCCGACGCGCCGCCCTGTCCGGACTGCGGCTGTATCATGGTGCGCAACGGCGCCTGCTACAAATGCCTGAACTGCGGCACGACCAGCGGATGCTCGTAAGGGGGGGAATGATGAGCTGGGCGATGGATTTCAGTGAAACGCGGCGGCGGCTGCTCGAGTCCGATGATTTCGCCGATTTGCGCCGCGCCGGTCATGAACTCAAGGACGGCGTCGTGCTGACCTCGGTGAGTGATGTCGCTTTCGAGATGAGTTTCAAGTGTATCCAGTGCGCCGGGATCTTCTGGTTTGAGAATTTATCGTGGCGGGATGGCGAAATCGCCGAGTGGCGCCTCAGTCAGGAAAGTTGCGATGCGAAGGATCGCATGTGCAGTTTGTTGCGCCATCCAGTCGAACGGATTCAGGTTGATCGACGACTGAGAGCGCATCCGTAGCTCGAGCTTGAGGGAAAAGTTCGCGACCCCGGAGAAACTCGGTAGAGGGACAACGCGGAGGGTGCGGGCGGCAGTCGATCGATGAGGCTGTGCTGGAAGAGTTTTCTCCGGGGTCGATTGGCTAGGTAACGGATCGCCGAGATCCGTTACTCAGTGTGTGGCGTGGGGCGGCGGATGTGGGGACGGCAGGGGGCCGGGAGCAATCCCGGCCCTCTAAACTAAGGAGATTTATCCTGTACGTGACGGATACGTCGGATCTCGGTTACGATTTCTGCGATGTGGCACGAACCTAAATTCTGGGTCGTGGTTCTGCTCTGCGCCGATTTAGTCGCTGGAGGCGTCGCTTTAGTGTGGCCCTCAAGTAGGAAAATCGGGACTGCGATGTTGTCTTTGGGCCTGGTCGGAGTTATCGCGATTTTTCTCTTTTGGCCGGAAGATAAATCGCCCCTTGGTGTCGCCAGTCCGATGGTAAATATCCAAGGGGGTGGTGCCGGCGGTAGCGGCGCGGCTGGCGGCGGCGGTGGCGCAGGAGCACCCGGAGGTCCGGGCGGAACATATATACAGGGAAATCAAGTCAACAATTAAGTCGGTCTTCCCAGGCCAACGCCCGAAGAATTATTTCAAGAAAGTGGTATTCCGCCGGATGCGTTCAAGTTTGAGTTTGGCACGCTCGCGATCATAGGCAACCTTAAGGATAATGGGAGGCTTGTTCCTCTCGAGTTGGGTGAAATTGCGCCCCTTGTAATTTACATACGTAACCAACAGTTTCTAATTGACGCTCAATTGTTCTACTCGAGAGGGACGGCGGTTCCGATTGTGACGATGATACATAATGTCATCACGGTAGCGGCTCCGGACTTAGACGTAAATCGGAGCCCGAGTGCCTTAGAAGTGGTCACGGAAAAGGGAAATGTTGTGTTTCAATTACGATATATAACACGGTATGTCATCCGTGCTTCCGGCATGTTTTCGATTATTCATTTCAACCCTCAAACCGGCAATTTGTCCGCTGATACGAATGTTCTTATCACACCGACCGATATGATTTCCAATCCTACAGCGCAGGATTGGTCACAATTGAAGCCGTTGTTTAAGTACCCATCAATAGATCATCCGGGGGAATACGTAAATCCCTCCCTGGCCATAGAGCACCCAATTGTCCCAGTTGGGTAGATACTACGAGTTGTTTTATCTTACTAAAGAGTCGGTTTGCCGCTGACTTTGCTTCGCGCTCATACCTGCTTTGGCGTTCAGGACGCTCCAGAGTACTCCAAGCCAGAACGGCCATCTAATGGCTGATCGATCCCGCCTTGCTGGCTGAGATCTTAGCTACATACTTACGTCTCTCGCGGACAGGGCCGAACCACGTGCGCTTGGTCTCCGCGTCCATCGCCATCCACTGCTTGCGGCCTGCAGCCACAAGCTGGTCGACTCTATCTTTGGGCAGTTTGACGACTTGCCTTTCGCCCTTGTGAGCGTCACCGCGACATCGCCGGTAAACAGGGCCTCGATCGGGGCGAGCAGCGGATCGATCGTGATTTGGTGGGCGATCGTGCTGCTTTTTTTCCGATAACGCTTGAGATACTTGTCTACTGCGCCGAGCCGTGGCGCTATCCTGAGGAGAAATTGCCGTCCGTAGTGATCGATACGGCGCGGCCGATGTTGAGTTCGACCCGCATTATCGATTTCGCGCCCGGACTGCGGTAGGCCCCGCGGATCGGCGAAACGTCGCCGTAGTCGCGCCCGATCGCCATGCCGAGATGGCGCTCGTCGGTGCGGCATCGACGGGACGCGAGCAATCCCGGCCCTCTAACTATCTCACCAATGCGAGGGTCCCGTTCGTCCCTGACGGCTTATCGCCTGAGCCTTGCTTGACGCACCCACCCTCGCTTCACGCTGTGATCGAGCGACTGGCGGAGTTCCGTGTCACAGGATCTTGATAAAAAACAGTCTGGTTGGACGTCACGCGCTTTACGTATCATGTCATATGCGTTATATATAAGTAGGTAATTTAAGACTTTCCGGGGTGCGGACACCCGGGCCATTTTCGAGCAGAGGTCATGTCCACGTTTAAAAGCTATCGAGCGTGTGGCCTTACGCAAAATGCTTTACTTGAATCAGGCGCGCCAGTTGCGGGACTTGCAGCTGCCGCCAGCGAATCGCCTTGAGGCGCTCAGGGGCAACCGGCGGGGTCAGCATTCGATCCGCGTCAACGATCAATGGCGGATTTGTTTCGTGTGGCGTGCGAGCGACGCATACGACGTGGAAATCGTCGATTATCATTGAAGGGAGTGCGTCCCGTGGGCAAGCGTAAAGATATTTCACCCATTCACCCGGGCGAGATTTTGCTCGAGGACTTCCTGAAGCCTATGGGGCTCAGCATGCATCGGCTTGCTATGGATCTGCATGTGCCGGCCAATCGCATAAGCCAGATCGTCGAGGGCCAACGGTCAATTAGCGCCGATACTGCACTGCGCCTATCGCGTTATTTCGGCACAACCGCGGAGCTCTGGCTGGGTTTGCAGATGGATTTCGACCTGCGCTGGGCACGCGAGTATCGGGGCGAGCAGATCGAGCGCGAAGTCCAGCCGCGGTCAGTGCCGAAGGCCGCATAGCTGCTCAATGCGGTGTGCCGCAGCGGTTTCCTCGCGGAAACATAGCTCGCGGGCCCCGATCGCAGGCCGGCCGAGACGGTGCGCGATACCTTCTCCATCATGGCGTTTGACAGCGGGGCGGGGAGCGGGTTAACGGGGATACATCATTCGCGATCCCGGCAAAGGAGCACGGCATGGCCGCAGAAGCCTCAAACCCATCGCAGATTATCGAAGTCAGTGAGCGTCCGTGGGAGCCGATGACGCCGACTATCAAGGCCAAGATGCTGTGGTCTGATCCGGCGACCAAGCGGCGCGCGCAGCTCACGCGCTTCGAGCCCGGGGCGACGCTGCCGATGCATCGGCACGCCGGCGATGAGCTGCTCTACGTGATCGAAGGCGCGATCGCCGACGAGTCGGGCACGGTCGCGGCGGGCAGCGTCGGCTATCGCCCCGACGGCTGCGTCCACAGTGTGACGAGCAGGCATGGCGCGACCGTCTTCGCGATTATCACCGGCGGCGTCGAACCCGCCAGCTCGATCGGCGACGCGCCGCGCTCGCAGACCATCGTGCTGAGCGAGATTCCGTGGAGCGACGCGATGCCCGGGGTCAGGCAGAAGCCGATTTGGAGCGATCCCGCGAGCAAGCGCCGCGCGGTCCTCGCGCGTTTCGAGGCCGGCGCCAAGCTGCCCCTGCACAAGCATCTCGGCGACGAGCTGGTCTTCATGCTCGAAGGTTCGAATTTCGACGAGTCAGGCGAGGTCCGCACCGGCAACGCCAACTACCGGCCCAACGGCTGTACGCACACCGTGTCGTCCAGGCACGGCGGCACGGCGATCGCTTTCGTGACGGGCGGCGTCGAAATGCTCAAGTAGTTTAGTGTCTGTCTACATATATCAGTCAACCCGTTGTCATTCTGAGCGCAGTCTGCGGAGCGAAGAATCCCGGCGTCTGCGCAACATTAAGCCCGCACCAGCGATGTCGTTTCCGGGATTCTTTGCTGCGCTCAGAATGACAACAGGGGTTGTTCTACTGATATAGAAATTACCAAACACACCAGTAACGAAGGCCAACAATGAAGACGGGCTTTGGCGTATTCGATCATCTCGAACGGCGGGGCGATTCCCTCGACGGTCTTTTCGCCGGGCGGCTGAAGCTGCTCGAGCACTACGATGCTGCGGGGTTTTACAGCTACCACGTCGCCGAGCATCACGCGACGCCGCTCGGGATGGCGCCGTCGCCGGGCCTGTTTCTCGCCGCGGCGGCGCAGGTTACGCGCCGGATTCGGCTCGGGCCGCTGGTCTATCTGCTGCCGCTGTATAATCCGTTCCGGCTCGCGGCCGAGGTCTGCATGCTCGACCATCTGAGCGGTGGCCGGCTGGATTTGGGCGTCGGGCGCGGCGTCTCGCCCTTCGAGCTCGCGTATTGCGGCGTCTCGTTCATGGATTCGCGCGAGATTTTCGAGGAGGCGCTCGCGGCGCTGGTCAAGGGCTTGCGCAACGATCGCCTGGACCATCGCGGTAAGCATTACCGATTCGACAGCGTGCCGATGGAGCTGCGACCGCAGCAGCGGCCGAATCCGCCGTTCTGGTATGGGGTTACTTCGCCCGAGAGCGTCAGTTTCGCGGCGCGCCACGGGATGCACATGGTCGGCCTCGGTCCGATTCCGATGGTCAAAGGGATGACCACGCAGTACCGCGAAGAGCTGGCGCGTCATCGCGGCAGTCCCGACGACCTGAACGCCTCGGTGCAGGAGCCGATCATGGGCGCGTTGCGCCATGCCTATGTCGCAGGGGACGAGCGTGAAATCGAGACGATCGCGGCCCCCGCCTATCGCACCTATTACAACAATATCACCAAGCTGTGGCGCGATTTCCGCACTCTGCCGGCCTACGGTTTCACTCCCGAGATCGCCATCGCGGCGAAGGCCGACAGCGCAATCGTGGGAACCGCGAGCCAGGTGCGCGATCAGATCGGGCGGTTCTTTGCCGAGAGCGGCTGCAACTACCTTGTGCTGTCGTTCGCCTGGGGTAGTCTCAGCGACGATGATGCGACCCGCTCGATCGAGCGCTTCGCGACCCGCGTGATGCCGTCGTTCGCCGAGGAGGCGACGGGCGTGACTCGCGCCGCGGGCTGAGCTGCCAGGAAAGCGACGGCGTTCCCCGGCTTTAGCGCCCAGCCTTCGAAGTTGATGATTTCGCCCTCCAATGACTCTGCGCGATGGATTGTCGGATCGCCTTGTCGATCCGCGCGCCGCGGCGTTTGAATCCGAGCGTTATGATCATTTCGTCGGCGAGCTCCTGATCCGTCCGCAAGCGTCCGTCAGATTCAATCCAGCTCACCAAGGCCAGGAGCTCTCCGGGGCGAGATTCATCGATGTTGGGCCGCGCAGAAATGGGAGGTCGTGGACCCCTCAAATTTGCAGAGCTCGAGGCGCGGACATCTGGGGGACGAATGGAACCATTTTCGTCAGACCCGTTGGAGCTTGCGCTGGAACCCCCTCCTGAAGTATCTGAGCGATCGGCATGAGCAACTGCTGCTTGGTAGGCGGCGACAGCACGCGCAATTTCTTGATCGCGGTGCATGAACCACTCGGTCGACCATATGCGATGGAACCGCCAACCAAGTGCTTCGAGGTGCTGCTGTCTTAAGCGGTCTCTGTCGCGTGCCGTATACGCCGAATGATAGCTCGCGCCGTCGCACTCTATCGCGAGGACCAACCGACCGGGTCGCTTCGGATGCTTCGCGACGAAATCGATCCGATAGTTGGAAACACCATACTGCGGGATGAGGTCGAGCCCTTTCGCTTGAAGGGCGTTTTGCACGTCAGCTTCGAAGGAATTTTCTGGGAAAGCCAGTTGACCGTCGTCACCAAACCGCTTTCCGCCACTGGCCGCGTATTCGAGATATAAGCGGAGCAGCTCCGAGCCTCGCGACTTCGTTCGGCTGGGATCCATATCGCGATGATCGAAGGCGGAAACTACTGTCATCCGTCGGCGAGCGCGAGTGATTGCAACGTTGAGGCGCCGCTCGCCGCCCTTGGCGTTGAGCGGGCCGAAGTGATGCGACAGCCTTCCCGAGCGATCCTTGCCATAGCCGATAGTCAGTATGATGGCGTCGCGTTCGTCGCCTTGTACGCGCTCAAGATTTTTCACGAAAAACCGTTCATTCTTGTCTTCCGCGAAGAAGGCTTCGAGGTCCGGTCGAGAAATCAACGCGAGATCCACCGCAGCCTCGACTCTGCGGGCATGTTTGATGCCCATCGCGATTACTCCAAGAGTTTCGTCGGGGCGCTCAGTCGCGTGCTTCAATACTAATTCGACAACTCTGCTGACTTCCGCTCCGGAGCTTTCTTCCTGGCCATCCTGCTCGGGGATGAACGGAACCACGACGTGAGACAGCGCCGGCGGACCTCCAGCCCCGGGGAACGTGACGAGCCGGTCGCCGTAAATGTGGCGGTTCGAGAAAGCAATGAGGGACTCGTCCAGACTACGATAGTGCCAGTCCAGCGACCAAGGTTTTCTTATCAGGCCAATCATCTGATCGAGCAGACTCTCATACCCCTCAACCGCAGAGGCAGATTCAGCTTCCTCGTCGTCATCTCCACTAACGTCGAAGAACGTCGTGGGCGGAAGCTGGTTTTGATCGCCAGCCACGACGGCGGTCGAAGCACGCAGAAGAGCCGGCACGGCATCCTCAGGCAGCACTTGGCTGGCCTCGTCGAACAAGACTACATCGAAATATTTCCTTGCTGCCGGCATGAGTTCGCTGACCGAGAGCGGGCTGGCGAACCAACACGGTCGGAGCGCCGTCAGTACGTCCGGCGCCTGAGCTAGGAGTTTACGAAACGGTAGGTGCTTGGTTTTCTTTGCGGCTTCGCGTCGGATGAGAGCTTCCTGATCCTGATGCGCGTTCATCGCAGCCGATGCTCGCTCAGCGTGCGCACGACGGACGCGCTGGACCGAGAGATTAAGGCGTTCCTTATCCAGGGTGCAGAACTCTTCGCGGAATTTTTGATGGACACCACCGTTGAAGCCGGCAAGATTCGGGTCTTCGCTCCGTGCCCGATCCAGCGACGATGCAAGCCAAGCGTGTTCCAGCAGTTTGGGCCAGGCTGGCGGGGCTGGTTTCCGCCGCCTAATTTCATCCAGGAGGGCCGCAATCCCAAGTTCCGAGAGTCGCTGCTCGATCTGAGCCAAGCGAGGCAGACGGTGCGGGGTGACGCTATCCGCGGCGAGGGCGTCGCAGAGACGTTCCAGGCTGTCAATTGAAAGACGGTGCAGATCATCGCGAACGAGAACCAGCGCAAGCGTTTCGAGCTCGGCAGCAACAAGATTGAGAGCATCTCGACACTCCTCAAGGTTATTGCAGACGACCGGAAATCGTCTTGGCGCTAGCGCGTGCCAGCGCCGGAATTGGGTCGCGGCCATTCTGACCGTGTCAAGCAGCTTTGCGGTGGAATCTTTTCTATGGCGTCGAAGTTCTCGGACTTGTTTACGGGCCCGCCGAAAATCTGTTTTGAAGCACCAAGCTAGTACTGCTTCTAGGCGGCTCTTGGCTGGACCGAGTGCAACCTCCATCGCTTCCAGGTCTCGTTCGAAAATCGCCGTCTCAAAACATTCGAACGTTTGGTTTATTCCGTGCTGAAGAGCGAGCAACGAGCGCAATTCTTCAAGTGTTTTTGGCTTTGGCGCCTTGCTAGTAGTGATTACCGCGGACAAGCTCGCCTGCAGCGCCGGCCAGCATTTGCTAACCAGCAGTCGGACGGCATCGATCGCCTGCTGAACGGCCGCTCCACTGGTCAATTTGGCGTCGGTCCATGGTGAAGGATCGGTACGCAAGAAAAGACCGCTGAGGCCCTCTAGTTCCGAAAGGAGGGCGTAGGCTTCGTCGATAACGCGCTGCGTAAGGCGACCAAGCTCGACGTCCCGCCAGCGAACGCCGGACTGCTGTTCGACGGTAAAATGCATCAGCCGCCCCTGCAACTGATAGAAAGTCAATCCCGATGGAGGCCGTGGCTGATGGAGCCGCGTGACGTGCTCGTTCAAGCGTTTTCGACGATCAACGAGCCGGCGATGGAGGTCGTCGACGTCGATCGCGGCGCAATTGCGCACGAGGCCTAGACTTTCAGCGAATTGGTTCATTACCGCACGCCGAGTGACTCCGGCGCCGTGCAGGTCAAGTGCCAAATGGCGCAAGTCGTGACGCTCCAACCGATCGAGAACAACGTCGAGTGCTGCCCGTTTCTCGGCGACGAAGAGTACGCGACGCCCTCGGGCAGCGAGCTCGACTATCAGGTTTGCGATCGTCTGACTTTTTCCCGTACCCGGAGGTCCTTGGATAACTCCGTTCTTTGACGCGAGGACTCCCGCGATCGCAATCTGCTGGGTAGAGTCAGCGTCGAGCACCAGGAACTCGTTGTTTGGGGAAGCGAGATCCACTTCTCTCGGATTTTCTTGCGCCGGGGCAGAACGGAGCGCCTGTTGGGCGCTTGAGTCGCCCGCAATCGCTGCAATCAGATCGTCCATCGTAAGCTGGTCAAGGTTGTCCTTAAGATCCTTGACCATAGCCATCTTCTGGTATGCGAAATTAGCCAGGACTGGACGCGGATTGATGCGAAAGTCTTTGATGTCGGCGGCAGTCTCCGTAAGGCGTTGGTAAACAATGGCGGGGTCTTTCAGCGCTTCCTCGCCGTTCGCTTCCGTGGTTTTCAGCAATAATTCCGGGCTGATCTGCCGGCCATGTTCTCGCTCTACAGCGAAAAGGAGCACTGGATTGATTTGTAAGTCGCCGGCAAGACGCAAAGTCGGGCCGCGACCTTCGCGACCGTGCTTCTCCATGGCTATGGGGGCCAGCAGAATCGGGGACTCGGCAGATGATCCGTCATCCGCGGCGGGCCAAGTAGCGAATCCAAAGGCAATAAACAGTGTCTCGAGCCCGCGCTCCTCATGATTTGAGAGCGCAGTCCTATGGATTTCCTTTGCGCGGGCGGAGGTGCTGACTTCGTCCGCGTCCGGAAGCAGATTGGCTAAGGTGACGCCTTTTCCTCGAAGTAGATCGCTCAGAATCTTGGGATCGTGCTTTGACAGATCAAGGGTCGCCTTCTTGAGATCTCGAAAGTACAACAGTTTGTTTCGTCGAGAGAGGTCGATCAGCTTGCCGACCCAAATGTCGCGCGCCTTGAGAACGGCCGCGCGCCGCTCCGGACTCACCAGCGGAGAGTTACATTTTCCGCAGAGTTCGAGCGATCCCGGATTATCAGAACCACAAGTCGGACAGTGCATAACCCCCTCGCGTGCGAAGAGCCAAGCCAAGCCCTTCTAGCGAAGCGTGGCAGATGTTGTCATCAATGTGCCGAAACATCAAAGCGAAGCGTTGCTTCAGTAGGAGTCGCCTTGCGGTCGCGCGAGGCGCTCCGTATCATCAAGTGAATAGGCCGGTCCCGACGCCACGAAACTATTATTTTCATCGCGATGACCGGCACGACGCTGACGTGACACAGTGACATAGACGTTCAGCCATCCGGCGGCCGGGACATCCATCAGGTGAAACGTGAAATCGTAATCAATTCCTCCGCGCTCGAGGTGCGCGTCGCAGTGCTCGAAGATCGGGCGCTCGCGGAGTTCTACCTCGAACGCGATCAGCGCGGGGGCCTCGCCGGTGGCATCTTCAAGGGCAAGGTCACGCGGGTGCTGCCCGGGATGCAGGCGGCGTTCGTCGATATCGGCCTCGAAAAGCACGGCTTCCTTCACGTTTCCGACTACCTCAACGACGACGGTTATCGATCGGCGGCCGAAGTGATCGGCGAGGAAGATGTCGAGACCGAGCTGCTCGCCGACGACGAGTTTCCACCGCGAGCGAACGACGAGGGCGCCGAGCAATTCGAGGCGCTCGACAGCTTCGAGTCGGACGCTCCCGCGACCGGCCCTGAAACTGCGCCGGCTCCGTCTCGACGGCGCGGCCGCGGACGCCGCCGCCGCTCCGATCCGCCACGCAACCGCCAGCCGATCGAGCAGCAACTCAAGCGCGGACAGGAAATCATCGTGCAGGTGGCGAAAGAGCCGATGGGGACCAAAGGGGCGCGGCTGACCTCCTTCATTTCTCTGCCGGGCCGCCATCTGGTTTACACTCCGACCAGCGCGCGCATCGGCATCTCGCGCCGGATCGAGAGCGGCGAGGAGCGCGCGCGGCTGCGCGCGGCGGTGCGGGAGTTGGCGCCGGCGCAAGGCGGCTTCATCGTGCGCACCGCGTGCGAGGGCGTCAGCAAAAAAGACATCCAGCGCGACGTTATGTACCTGACCAAGCTCTGGAGTTCGATCGTCAAGCAGGCCGAGTCGTCGCCGCCCGCGTCGCTGCTCTACGACGATTTGGAGGTCTCGCTGCGGATCGTGCGCGATCTCTTCTCGAGCGACGTCGAGCGTATCCGCTGCGACGACCCGGCGATTTACGGCAAGATCGTCCAGTTCGTGCAGACCTACATGCCGCGCCTGCGCTCGCGGATTTCGCACTATGAGGGCAGCGAACCGATCTTCGACCAGTTCGGCGTCGAGCAGCAGCTCGATCAGGCGCTCGAGCGCAAGGTCTGGCTCAAATCGGGCGGCTACCTGATCTTCGATCAGGCCGAGGCGCTGACCGCGATCGACGTCAACACCGGACGCTTCGTCGGCAAGCGCACCCAGGACGAAACGATTCTGAAGACCAACCTCGAGGCCGCCGAGGAGGTGGTCAAGCAACTGCGGCTGCGCAATATCGGCGGCATCATCATCGTGGACTTTATCGATATGTCGCGCGAAGCCGATCGCAAGCGCGTGACCGAAACCCTCACGCAGGCGCTCAAGCGCGACAAGGCCCGCAGCTCGGTGCTCAAGATCTCGGAACTCGGCCTGGTTCAGATGACGCGCAAACGTACCCGCGAGAGCCTCGAGGAGATGCTCACCGAGCCGTGCCCGCATTGCGAAGGCCGGCGCGTCGTGAAGTCCGTGGCGACGCGCGCGGCTGAGGTGGTGCGCGGGATTCAGCGCGCCGCCGCTCAGCATCCGCGCACCGACATGCTGGTGGTCAAGGTCAATCCCGCGGTCGCGCGCTTCCTCTACGATAGCGGTGGCAAGGAACTCGAACGCGCCGAACGCGTGCTCGAAGCCAAAATCATCTTGCGCTCATCCGAGGGTATCGCGCCTGGCGCCTTCGAGATGGCGCCCGCCACCGCCGCGGCTTAAAGCACCCGCGCAGTGCTGACCGGCTAAAGCCAGCAAGGCAACCCGTGCAGAGCGTCGTGGTTACCGGGGTGTCCACCGGCATCGGCTGGGGGATCGCCAAGGTGATGACCGGCAAGGGCTTCCGCGTGTTCGGCAGCGTGCGCAAGCAGGCGGATGCTGACCGGCTGCAGGCCGAACTGGGCGAGAGCTTCTCGCCCCTGATCTTCGACGTGACCGACGCGGCCGCGGTGGCCCGCGGCGCCGCACAAGTTCGGGCAGCGCTGGGCGGCGCGCGGCTCTGGGGTCTCGTCAACAATGCCGGGATCGCTGTTGCGGGACCACTTCTCGAAACTTCCGCCGACGAGTTCCGCCGGCAGCTCGAAGTTAACCTGATCGCGCCGATGGTCGTGGTTCAAGCCTTCGCGCCGATGCTCGGGACCGACCCAGCGCTGACCGGTCCACCGGGACGTATCGTAAATATTTCATCGGTCGGCGGCCGCGTTGGCGCCCCGTTCCTCGGCTACTATGCCGCAGCCAAGCATGGACTCGAAGGCCTGTCGGAGAGTCTGCGTCGCGAGCTGATGCGCTTCGGGATCGACGTGATTATCGTAGCGCCCGGCTCGGTCGTGACGCCGATGTGGGACAAAGCCGAACAGATCGATCTCGCTGCTTATCGGAACAGTCCCTATTCGGAGATCATCAAGCGTTTTCGCGACTACGCGATCGCGCTGGGCCGCAAGGGCTGGCCGCCCGAGCGACTGGGTGAAGTGGTCTGCGAAGCCTTGACCGCGGCGCGGCCCAAGGCGCGCTACGCGCCGGTCGCCGGAAAATTTCAGAACTGGATCCTGCCGCGGATGCTGCCGGTACGCGTCGTCGATCGCATTATCGCCCGGACGTTCGCAATTCGCCCCTCTGCTTAGATCGAGCGATGAAGCTGATGGGGGTCGATGTCGGCTTTTCGGCGACGCGGCCGACGACCGGGATCGCCTGTCTCGACGGCGAGCGGCTGACGCTGGCTTGTGCGAGGACCTCGTGGGAGAGCCGCCGCGCACAAATTCCCGCGGGGTTTCGGCCGGATGTGATCGCGCTCGATGGGCCGTTGATTCAAGCGTGCGTCGCCGAGAATGCGCCGCGCGTCTGCGAGCGGATCTTTGTGCGAGCGCCGTTTGATCGGCGTTGCAAGCTCGCGCTCAGCCATTGGGGATCGGGGCTGGAGTTGAAGCGCGCCGCGCGCGACGCGCACGCCCAGTTCAGCCAAACTCTCGCGACCAAGCGCCGCAAGCGCCTCAGCCGCAATGGACCAATCGTCGAAGCCTTTCCGAATGCGTTTCTGGCCGTGCTGATCCCGGATGCGACGCTGTTGCGCGCGCCGCGACTGGCGCGCGGCCGGCGCTTCGATTGGCTCTACGATCAGATCGCGGCGACCGGTGAACTCGAGTTAGTGCTCGCAAGAGACCTCGAACTGCCCGCGGTGGTCTGGCGCGCCCTTCGACGCGAAACGCATCACGACAAGCGCGCCGCCCTCATCTGCTTGCTGACCGCGGCGTTCGCTGGGAATCACACCGCGACGATGGTCGGCGAGGCTACCGGCGGCTGGCTCTGTCTGCCGCCTTGGCCGCGATGGCAGCCGTGGGCGGTCGACGGCCTCGCGCGTGCCGCACGCGCGATCGCCGCGCACGGCTATTCAGTGCTCGACAACTGAGAAGGTGTTAACCGAGAGGCCGCACGGACGGCATCACCTTAGAGGCGAAGCGTTCCATCGAAGCCAGGACCTCGCGATGCGAGATACGGCCGCCCGGATTGAACCAGCAGATGAGCTGATTGATACGCCCGCGCTCGTGCACGGCGGCGGCGCGCCGGATACATTCTTCGGGCGGCCCGAACAGCGCCATCGTTTCGTTGATGGCCTCCCAGTTCATCTTGAGCGCACGCTCGCGAACCTCGCGCAAATACTGATACGAACCCTCGTACTGCCCCTTGTCGGCGAGTAATGCCTGCTCTCCGATTGTGCGAAAATAATGCATCATCGAGGGCTCGTACTCGGCCCGCGCCTGGGCCAGGCTGTCGGCGCTGCAGGTGAAGAAGAGCGCCGCGACGTCACCGCCGGCGCGATCGTGCCCACCCCGTTCGCGGCCGTCGCGATACTTGTGGAGGTGATCGTAGAAACCCGGTAGCGGGTTGATCGGCGACGCGACCATCACGTCGTAACCGTTCAGGCCAGCGAATTCGGCGGTGTCGGGGCTGTTGGCGGCAAGCCGGATCGGCGGATGGGGTTTTTGCAGCGGCCGCGGTGCGACGCTGATTTCCGGGATCTGGTAGAAGCGTCCGTCGTACGAGAAGCGCTCGCTCGCCCAGGCCCGCCGGATGATCGTGAGACTCTCCTCGAAGCGCTCGCGGCTCTCCTCGCGCGGGACGCCATAGCCGCGGAAGTGGACCGCGATCGTGCCGCGGCCGACGCCGAGCTCGAGCCGTCCGCCGGTGAGGATATCGGCGACCGCCGCCTCCTCGGCCACGCGCAGCGGATGATGAAACGGCAGCAGCGTGACGCCCGTGCCGAAGCGAATGCGTCGCGTCCGCGCGGCCGCGGCGACGGCGACCTGCAACGGCGCCGGCATGATCGAAAAGGGCGGAAAGAAGTGCAACTCGGCGAGCCACGCGGTATCGAAACCAAGTTCGTCGGCCAGGACGATCTGCTCGAGCGTTTCGCGATAGCGGACGGCCTCGGCTTGGTCCAGCGCGCACGGCATTTGATAGAAGAGCCCGAACTTCATCACCCAGCCGCGCTCCTTGCGTCCGTTGCCTCAGCCGCGAAAACCAAGGCTTAGTCTAATGCTGCCGACTCGCCAAACGCGGTTGCGGGCGTCCGTCATCGATCGGTTGACGCCGCGTCTGAGGCGGCGGCGCCGCGGCCGCGGGACGCTGTGCCAGGATCCGGAACGTCACGGTCGTCATGTCGCTGGCGGGCAGCAGAAAAACCAGGCGCGGAGCTTTGATGCCAAAGTCAGTGTAGCGGAATTGAACTTCTCCGCCCGCACTGAATTCGCCGTCGGTACTCATCGAGACGCGCACCGGTACCCGCATGATTTTCGTCGTCCCATGCAGCGTCAGCTTGCCGACCACGGTGGCGCTGCCGGAGACGCCCGGCACATCGATCTGGACGTCTTCAAGCGCGGTGCTCTCGAAGTCGATGGTCTGGTATTTCGCCGTCTCGAGGGCGGAATGAATCACATTGCGATCGCGCGTGGTGCTGCCGGAATCATAGGTGGTCGCATCGATCACCAGCTTGACGTGAGCGGTCGCCGCGAGATTGTTGGGGTCGCCGTCAATTTCGCAGGAATTCATCCGGAAGGCGCCGGTCGCCGTCGCCTGGTCGCGGACCACGGCGAGCGGCTCGCCTACGGTCGCGCTGATCTGGCTCTTTTGGAGATCGGCCTCGAGGTGGATGGTTTCGGCGATCGCGGGTGGCGCCGCCGCGCCGATGGCGGTCGCGACAATCATCGCGAGACCCACGAGCATCCTTCGCACCGGCACTGATTTTTCTCCTGCGCTAGGCAAACCGTCGGCGCGCCAATAACGCGCCCGTCGCAGCGTACAGGATTCCGAAGCCGAGGTTAACGGCGGTCGGCAAGATCGCGCTCGAAGCGGGCAGCCCGCGAATCATCAAATCGTTGAAAGCCCGCATCGCCCAGGTCGTCGGCAGGGCCAGCGCCACGGTTTGCATCCATTGCGGCTCGAAGTCGATCGGCCACCAGCAACCGCCCATCGCCGCCATGGTCATGATCACGATCGCGCCAACCGGCAGCACGGCGTCGCGCGTGCGTCCCGCGCTGGCGACAATCAGGCCGAAGCCGGCGGCGGCGAGGGCGATCGCGGCGCCTGGGGCGAGCAGCGCCAACGGATGAGCTCCGAGCGAGACGCCGAAGACCGCCCAGCCGACGGCAAACAGGGCCGCGAGTTGCGCAAAGCCCACGCCGAAGCGTGCGATTACCTTGCCCAAAAAGGTCGCGTAGAGCGGCGCGGCGCTCGCCTGCAGGCGCGCCAGCGTGCCGCCGTCGCGCTCGTCGATGAGCGCGAGCGCCAGCCCGATCAGCATCCCGATCAACAGAAAGGTGATCGCGAACCCCGGCACCTGCAGATCGAAGGCGTTGAAGCCACGCCGTTCCACCGCGCCACCCGCGGCTTCCACCAGCCCAAGATTTCCGGCAACCGGCGCGAGTGGATCGGCGGCATCGCGGACGCGGACGGCGGCTCCTGCCGTGATGCGCCGGCACATCTCGGCGAGGCCGATCTCGACGCGGACGGTCTGCAGGTAGCGCACCGGATCGGTGATCAGGACCAAGTTCGCGGTGCGGCCCTGCCCGAGCGCCGCCGTCGTATCCGGCGGGATAATCAGCGCGAGCAGCGCCGCGCGCCGCTCGAGCACCAGCGCCCGCGCCGCCACGCGATCATGCGCCGAAAGCGTCGCGAGACCCGGCCGATGAGTCAGCGCGGCGATCACGGCGCGGGCCGCCT
>JBOHWF010000068.1:0-12558 GCA_050736455.1 Binataceae bacterium (SeqCode)
GATCTGGGTATCAACGTTGCCCGACAGAGCGAGATAAATGTCGCGGGAACGGAACTTGGTTTCGCCGATGAAAATAATGAAAAAAGACCACTGGAGGGCGCGCCTGGGCCCGAGCGACAAAAAGCAAACTATCAGGATCAGCACCAGCAAGGCCGTCATTCCCATTGCCGCGCGCGGCGCCAGCGCTCCTGCCGCAGCGGTCGTGAGGGCGAGCGCCAGCGCCAGCATCACGAGGATTTGCTCCTTGCGGCCGGCGCTCTGCAGCGTGCCCGACGACGGGCCTATGAAGCCAATTCCCATACCCATTTCGTATCGTGCGCCGCTTATTGCGCGACCGCTTCACGGTAAAACCCGGCGAGCGCTTCTCCTTTGCGCCGCCAGGCAAACTCGTCACGAATCCGGCGGCGCGCCGTCTCGCCCATCGCGATGCGCAGTTCGGGATTGAGCGCCAGCGTGCGCATCGCCTCGGCGATACTCGCCACCGCGCGCTGCGGGTCGTCGGCCGCGATCTTGATTCCGGTTTCTTCGGTGACTTGGAGCGCCGGACCGCCGAGATCGAGACAGATGACCGGGCGCCCCGCCGCCATCGCTTCAGCGCAAATCCATCCGCCGGAATCGTGCAGGCTTGGATGGACCAGCAGGTCGCAGGAGGCAAGCTCATCCAGCAGCCGCGCACGCGGAACCGCGCCGAGAAACCTGACGCGGTCAGCGACCCCGAGCTGCTGCGCCTGCTTTTCAAGGGGGCGCCGTTGTGGGCCGTCGCCAAAGATCCAGTATTCGCCCGGCGGGCCGCTGGCTTGAAACCGCGCAAACGCGAGCAAGCCCAGATGAAAACCTTTCCATCCATACAGGGCGCCGCCGCTGAACATGCGGAAAGGAGCGCTATGCCGCTGCGGCACCGCCGCCAGCGCCGCGATGTCTTCCTCCGGAAGCCCGCAGCAGGAATGAATCCGCACCCGCCGGCATCCGAGATCCCTCAACCGATCCGCGGTCTGCGCGGTGGAGGCGAGGCAGAGCGCGGCCCGGCGAATTGCGGAGCGCACTCGCGGGTTAAGTTCCGCGCTGCCGCGAACCAATTCGCGCGTGCGCTCGAATCCCCAGCCCGGCCATTCCATCGCGCGCGTAAACGAAGTCGGTGCAGACTCCCCGCCGCCCAGCGGACCCAAAATGAAGGGGATGCCGAGGCGCGCGATCAGGCTGGGCATCCAGTACTGCCCGAAGGTCACGTGATGAGCCAGGTCGAACTTGACTTGCGACGCCAACCGCCTGGCGACCGAGTGTCCAGCGAGCTGCCACAGGTAGTAGTAGAGATGCACTCCGCGATGCCCCTTCTTCCAGAAGCGCGACCAGCGTGGCAAATCGAAGAAGTTCCAGTGCACATTGCCCAGTCCGTCGGCGCGGGCCGCAGCCTCGATCGCCGGACGATTATTTTCGCGGGTTATGACCCAGACCTCGTTGAAGCGCGCGATTTCCCTGACCCAGTTCCATCCGATGCCGGGCTCCGAGCCTTTGTGCGGCTCGCACGCGTATGCCGATATGAGAATTCGCATCGCCGGCATCAGCCCGGAGTGGGCGCGTCCTCGAACAGGAAAAGGCTGATCAGCATCTGCAAAAATTGCAGGCTTGCGAAATTTTCGCGCGGCTCGACCAGGCTGAAAATCAGTTCGTTGAGCAGAAAGAGCAGGCACAGCGGCCGGCTATCGGCGCGGCGCATCCCGAGGCCCTCGAGATATTGCGCCATCCAGCGCTCCGCTATCCCGCCGGGCAGAAATTCACCCGACACCTGCACCGGCTTGGTGCGGCGGTTGCGCCACAGGCTCCGCACAAAAAAGTTGCAAATGTCCCAGCCGGGCGGACCCTGGCGGCGGGCGCATTCCCAGTCGTACAGCAGCAAGCCCGAATCGATCGCGAGCGCGTTCCATGGGGCATAGTCGCCATGGCAGAAATGAAAGGGCAGCGGCCGTGAACCGAGGCTGTTATAAACCGCCGCGAGTCCCCGCCGGAGCAAATCCCGGTAATATGGTTGTGTGATCGACTCGCTGCGACGGATCAAAGATCTCCACAACGGCGCTTCGTCGAGCGAGATCATCCGCAACTCCAGACGCGACAATTCGGTGACGATTGCAAGGTAGGCGGCGTTGAACGTGAGCGGGGCTGGCGTGGCCCTCTGCGCGGGCGCGGACTGGATCGCGAAGACCCGCGAATTCCATCGTCCGATATGAAGAATCTGCGGCGCCATGAAAGAGAGTTCCTGACGCGCCAGCGTCGCGCAGATTGAGGCTTCGTGGCGGACCAACGCCTTCGTCGTGCGATTCCATCCGACTCTCGCGTAGCCCAGGGATTCGCAGGCCGGCGTCATGATTTTCAGCATTGGCGTGCGATGCTGGTTGGGGTTGCCGGTTGAGATTGCGAATCTGAGGTCGTCGCGTTGCAGCAGATGCGAGATGTGATCGAGGAGCGACCGCTCGGCGCCCTCGCCGCTTGCCGGACTGGTGCGCGTGGTCATCACCACCCGCGGCAGCACGCGGTCGGCGAGGCCGACCCGCATGGCGGCGCCGAGTAACCGTTTTGCGAGCCGGGCTTTGAGACGCCGGGGACCGTAAAGATCAAGCCCGGCGACTGCGGCCGCGCGCGAGACGCGCGGGGTCAGATATCCGCGGTTGCCAACCGTGCGGGTCCACAGGAAGGAATTCCGCCGCGTGCCGGCAAAGCCGTTGCCCACCGAGCCGTCGACGAACTTGCACTCGTCATCAGTGCTCAGAACACCAGAGAGCCAGTGCAGGGCTTCGTGGCGAATCTCCCCGCCCGACAAGCCCTTCCGATCATGGTAGCGCTGGCTAAGCGCGCCGAAGGCGATTTCGCGAGCATACGCGGCAACCGTTTCGGCGGGCTGCGACGCGTCAAGCAGAAAGGCTCTGGGCAGCGCGCCCGCGAGCCGCCGATATCGCGAGCGCTGCTGGGCGAGGGCGGCGGCTGGCAATTCATCTTTGCGCAGGCGCGATTCGGCGGGCGACAGATCGAGGATCAAAAACAGATCGGGGCGCGGAACAATTTTGGCCAGAAGTTTCGACAGCCATCCCGGGCCGCCGTAGCGGTAGCGCAACGGATCGACCTGCAAATCCTGGGCGTAGCGATCGAACACGACCAGCGACGACCTTGCCAGTCGCGGCCGCACTTTAAGCCAGTATCCGGCGGTGAAATCCGACAGGTAGAGAACGATCTTGGCCACGGAGCCGACAGGCGTGCGCGCAGGCCGGCCGTGGGGATCAGTCACCGCACCGGTTTCCTTGCCGGGCGCAAACAAGCCGGGACGCCAGTGATAGGTGTCAAAGCGGCGAAAGGCGCCGGCCAGATCGGTCGTAAGATGGTCGATCAGCGTGCTCTTGCCGGATCCGTCCGAACCCAGCACGACGATCCAGTAGCCGCTTGGATTTTTCCATCGGCGCCAGACGCGTCCGAGCTCGCCCGCGAGATAGCGGAAAGTTCGTGCCGGACTGCGCTTGAGCGCGCGGCCTCTCAGAGTGCGGCGCAGCGCTGCCAACTCCTCCTCAAACGCCGGCCACTCGCCCCGGCTGATCCATTCGATAATTCGCCGGCCCGCGCGCGGGCCGAAATGGCGCGTCACGATCATCCCGGCTTCGGTTCCCAACCCGGCGCATAGCTGATGCAAGCGATGTCGATGCCGCTCAGGCAACGTCTGTTTGCACACGGCCTTGATCAACAGATAGGCAAATTCGGTTTGGGGCGCGGCCACCCATAGTCCCTGGAACTGCGTGCGCCCGCTGAGCAATTCAGGCCCGTCGAGAAAGATGCAGCCCTCGCGGCGATAGTCGGTGATGGCGTCGATCTGGGCCAGATTGTGCGGATTGGTGCGATGGCTGAGAACGAAGAACCGCGCCGTCGACTGATACTCAAAAACCTGCAGCTGCCTGCCGCAGTTGTTGAGCACGCGCTCCAACCGCGCGAGGTCGCCGCGCGCGATTGCAATATCGACGTCCGACGTGAACCCATTCTGCAGGTCATGCCATCCGTGCAGCAGACAATGCTCGACATCCTGCAGTTGCGCGGCGAGATCCTGCAACGGCCACGGCAAGTTTACGCCGCGAGCCTGGCCGAGCGCCCGCGGATTGCAGTTCAGCGCAGTGCTCATGAAGCCTTGGCCGCGGCCGCGGGTTCTTGCGCGGCGATGATAGTACGCACCTCGCGCCACGAAAAAATCGCCCCCAGAACATTCGCCCCGCCAAACACCAGGATGACGCCCGGCAGGCTCCGCATGAGCATCACCGGTATCGACGCCACCACCGTCGCGATGGCGGGAACCAGCCACACCATCGCTAGCTCCCGCGTATTTCCCGCCGCCTTGATCACCATCCCGAGGGTCTGCTGCGCCGCGGAAGCCGCGAAGGCGAGCGCGAGGAGGAGAAAGAAGACCGGGCTGGCGTAGCTGTCGTAGCGCCCGTGGTACAGCAGTCGCAGAACGGGCTGGGCAAGAAATGTGAGGATTATGCCGTAGAGCAGGACGCTGGCGGTGGAGAGCGCCACCGTTCTCCGCGTCAAAGCCGCCAGCCGCGAACGTTGCGACGGAGTGTGAATCGCCCGCGCCGTGTCCATGATCTGGAGACTGCAAATTGCACGCATCAGCGGATTTATCGGCCGCGCGAGGTTCATTATCGCGGCGAAGGCCGCCACGACCTCGAGTCCCATGAAGACCGGCAGCATCAGGAACAGGATCTGACCCGAGGCCCACCACAGCGCGGTCGCCAGGAGATTCCAGCTGCCGAACGAAAAGTGTTCAGAGACCACGCTGCGGAAGGCAAGTGGCAGGCCGCGCGCACTGCGCTGGCGCAGAATCCACAATAGCCAGGCGCCGCTCACCAGCCCCGCTACCGCCATCGCGACAAACGCATTGACAGCAGTGAGACTGCCGTAGTGGTGCATGAGACCGAGTGCGGTGAGCAGCACCACAAGGTGCAGTGCGCCGGCGCGCGCCGCCTGCCCGGTCAGGTCAAGCGCATAGCAAGCGTCTCGTCCGAACCAGGTCAGCAGTATGAAGGGCGAGGCCAAACCGACCACGACAATCAATTTCGCGACTTCCGTCTGCCCGCCGATCAGGAAGGCGAGTGCGGTGATGACCAAGCCCGCCGCCGCAATCCCGGTTATCAGGGCATGCAGCTTGAGCGTCGCTTTGAAATATGCGCGCTGCCGGTCGCTGTAGCGCGCCGCACCGAACACCAGCAGGGGCTCGCCCAAGACCGCGATGTAGGCCGCGCCCGCGAGCAAAAAAATGCTGAAGCCGACCGCGAACACCCCGTAGCTCCTGGGCTCAAGCCAGCGCGCCAGCAGTATGTTTAAAATGAAATTGGCGGCGGTGAACAGGCCCTGGTCGAAGAGCGCGAATAGTCCGCGGCGCAGGGTCGGCACGGGCGACCGCGCTGGAGGCTCGGGCGCAAACCGGGCCTCGAGTTTTTCCGCGGTGTTCATCGAGCCGGCTAAACCGCTCCCCGGCCGCTCAAGACCTTGACGACGGTTCGTCCCATCACGTACAGGTCGAGCCAAATCGACCAGTTGCGCACGTAGTAGAGGTCGTAGTGCTGCTGCTCGAGCATTCCGCCGTCGCTGCGCACCATCACCTGCCACAGACCGGTCAGGCCGGGCCGCACGTCTTTGCGCGACTGCCGATGCTCGGAGGTCAGTTGCTCGAGATGGTAGTCGGGGAAAGGACGCGGGCCGACCAGGCTCATCTCGCCTTTCACCACACTCCAGAGTTGCGGTAGCTCATCGATACTGAAGCGGCGGAGCAACGGCCCGATCAGCGGAACAACGCGCGGATCGTTGCGCAACTTGAAGGCGGCGAACCATTCGGCGTGCGCGGCGGGATCGGCGGCGAGATGGGTTTTCAGCCGCTCCTCGGCGTCGCGATGCATGGTGCGTAGTTTCCATACCCGGATCGAGCGACCCCCAAGCCCTCTGCGCTCCTGGGAATAGAAGGGCACGCCCCAGTCGAACAGCGGGATCAGCAGCGCACTCAATCCGATCAGCGGCACGGCCGCGATCAGCATCGCCGAGCTCAACACCACATCGAGGATTCGCTTGACGACGCGGTTGCGCCTGAGCAAAAGATTATTGGTGATCTGCACCCCCAACATTCCGCCCAGAAGGCAGGGCCGCGCTCCCTCGATCGGCAGGTTGCGGTAGTTGGCGAAGATCACCACGCGCTGAAAATGGCGGAGTACGCGACTGTATAGCAGATTGAGCCGGCCGCCATCTTCGACCAGAACGTCGCAACTGCCCGCGCGCGCTTCATGCATCAGGCCGAGCGGATCGCTCAGTTCACGCACGCCGGGCAGCGAGATATCCAGCCGGCGTTTTGACTCAGTGAGCAGAATCGCCGTCGGCCGGTAGCCGATAGCGGGCGCCTGGGTTAGTTCCCGCAGGGTCCGTTCAACCCACGACTTGGTGCCGACCAGTACAACTTCCTTCCGCCACCATGCGCGCCTGGAAAAGATCAGCACGACTCCCAGACGTGCAGCCGGAACGATGATCAGGGCTCCGAGCCAGGCGAAAAAGAATGTCGCGCGGGAGAACTCATGCGGCAGCTTGAGGAAAAACGTTGCGCTCGCCAGCGCCAGAAACGCGAAAGTGGTGCACAAGGTGTAGCGCCGCAACGCTTCGACCGCGCCGATCCCGAAACCGGGGTAGAGTCCGACCGCCGCATAGCCCAGCGGCAAGCACAGCAGCGTCGGCGTGATACTCAAATACACACCTGCCGGCTGATGGAGTATCGCCCCCGCCCAGACTAGATAGGCGAGTGCGGCCGCGACGCACAGCGCGGCGAAATCCGTGATTTGCAGGACCGCAATTCTGGCGACTGGGACCCACCAGCGCGCGCGCCCCGCTGCGCTCGCCGGCGCCGAAGTTTCACCGCGCGCGCGTTGCAGGACGATGCCCGCGGCGGCTTGCAGCTCTGGCGTTCTGGCGTTCACGCTTGATCCAAACTGTAGGTTTTTCCGCCCATCAGTTGCATCGCGACGAGCGCCACAAAGACGGGATTAGAGGCCAGGTAGCGCCGCCAGAGCCGGCGCGGCTCGGTGGCCAGACGGAAGGTCCATTCCAGTCCGGACCGTCTCATCCAGCGCGGCGCCTGTTTCTTGAGCCCGGCATGGAAATCGAACGCCGCACCCACCCCAATCAGCGCCGCGGCGTTCAGTCGGCGCACATGCGCGGCCATCCAGCGCTCCTGTTTGGGAGTGCTGATTCCGACCCACACGATGTCCGCGCCGCTCGAGTTGATCTGCTCAACCACCGCGCAGTCTTCGGCGGGCGACAGCGCCCGGAAAGGTGGTGAATGGATTCCCGCCACCCTCAACCCCGGGTAGCGATTGCACAACCGCTCCGACAGGCGCTCCGCAACGCCGGGCCCGCCGCCGTAAAAGAAGTGGCGGTAGCCCCGAGCCGCGGCGCGCTCGCACACCGCCAGCATCAGGTCTGGACCGTAAACGCGCTGGGTCTGGCGAAACCCCATCAGGCGGCTCACCCACACCAGCGGCATGCCGTCGGGCGTGACCATGCCCGCGTTGTTGTGGATGAGCCGCAGGGATTCGTCCCGCTGACTTTCGACCACTCCATGGACGGAAGTCACGCAGACATAGTGGTTCTCACGGCGGGAGATCCACCGCTCGATCGTGGACACCGCGGTCGGGATATCGACCGAACTGACGCCCACGCCAAGAACGTTGGCTCGGCTAACCCCCATCAAATCCGCCCTAAGAGGAGGCCGCGCTGCGGCTCGCGTGCTTGTTATCCATCGAGAAGCGCACCTGCTCCTCGATCCAGCGATAGGTGCGCGCCAGGCCTTGTTCGAGCGTGATCTCCGGTTCCCATCCTAGCACCTGGCGCAGGCGCGTATTGTCGGAGTTGCGGCCCCGTACGCCCTGCGGTCCGGGGATGTGCTTGAGACCAACGCTGATTCCAGCGATCGCTGCGATCATCGCCGCCAGTTGGTTGATGGTGACCATCCGGTCCTGGCCCAGGTTGAGCGGCTCGGCATAGTCAGAACGCATCAACTTCCAGAGCCCCTGCACGCAATCGTCGATGTAGCAGAACGAGCGCGTCTGCTCGCCGTCACCCCACAGCTCGATCTCGTGGTTACCAGTCAACTTGGCGACGGCGATTTTGCGGCACAGCGCAGCCGGCGCCTTCTCGCGCCCGCCGTCCCAGGTTCCGAGCGGACCAAAGATATTGTGAAAGCGGACGATTCGCGTCGGTAGTCCGAAGTCTTCGCGATAGTGCGTGCACAGCCGCTCGGTGATCAGTTTCTCCCAGCCATAGGCGTCCTGCGGCTGGGCCGGATAAACCTCCTCCTCCTTGAGCCCCGCGGCATCGGTGACCGTTTGCCGATACTCCGGGTAGACGCACGCCGACGAGGTATACAGGTAACGCTTGACGCCGTTGGCCCGCGCCGCTTCGAGCGTATGTATATTGATCAGCGCGTTGTTGCGTAAAATCGTCGCGTGATGCGCCGAGATGAATCCCATGCCGCCCATGTCCGCCGCCAGCGCATAGACCTCGTCCACGCCCTTGGTCGCGCGCAGACAGTTTTTCGCGGAGCGTAGATCGAGCGTCAGGAACTCGTCGGCACTGCTGGCGCCAAACTCCGGCGGCTTCAGATCCGCGCCGCGCACCCACCATCCTTGCTCCTTGAGGAACTTCACCAGATGGAATCCGATAAACCCGCCGGCCCCGGTAACAATTGCCCTTCGCATCGTGAGAATTCTCCCTTCAGTACTATTCGGGATCCACCGTGTGACTACTTGCTAAATAGTCAGATTCGATTTGTCGGTCCGCAAAAGGCTGATAAGCGCGATAGTAGTGATATGCGTATTCGCTCCGCCGCATATCGACGCCGTTGAGCACCGTGCCGAGCAGCCGCGCCTTTGCCCGGATGAGGCGCAACAGCGCCTGGCGGGCGACCCACTTGGGCGTCGTATGCGCGCCGACGACGAAGATCACGCCGTCGACAATCGCGCACAGCGCCAACGCGTCGCTGACCGGCATCACCGGGCAGCAATCGATAATTACGTAATCGAACGTCTTGCCAAGCTCCGCTAACAGGTCGCGCATGCGCAGCGAGCCCAGCATCGCGCCCGGGTTGGCGGTGGGCGAGCCGGCGCTCATCAGATACAGGCCGGGCGCGATGGCGCGCACCGCCTCCGCGACGGTAATCCGGTTGGCCAGCACGTCGCTCAGCCCGGCGCGGTTGTCCACCTGGAGCAGCTTATGGCAGGTTGACCGCCGCAGCTCGGCGTCGAGCAACAACACTTTCGCGCCCGCCTGCGCGTGAATGATCGCGGTGTTCAGCGCCGTTACGGTCTTGCCTTCACCGGAATTCGAACTGGTGAAGAGCAGGATGCGAGCGGGAACCGCCGAGTGCCACATTTTTAGGTCCATCCGCAACGTCTGGTAGGCCTCGGCAGCGATCGCCCCGTTCGCCGGCGCCAGCAGATGGCCGTTGGTGTAAATCGGCAGGCTCAAGAGCGACGAATTCGCCTCCGGCAGGAGCTCGGGGCCGGACGCAGAGCTCGGGACTGAATGGCCAAGACTGGCGAAGTGGGGGACCACCGCCAAATTCGGCAGGCTCAGACAGCGCTCGAGCTCGACCGGGTTCTCAAAGCTGTCGTCCAAGACCTCGAGCACAAAAGCCAGACAAACGCCGGCCAACAGCCCCGCCACACTGCTCAACAGCAGGACCAGCAGTTTCTGCGGGCTCGCGGGCCGCGCCGATGCCGCGGCAGGCTCGACCACCGAGATGTTGGAGACGCGCAGCTGGCTCGCCACCCCCATCTCCTTCATTTTCGAAACCACGCTTTCGTAGAGCTGGCGATTAGTGTCGACGTCACGAGCAAGGATCGCGTACTGAACTGAGGCGTCGCGCAGCGAAAGCAGATTGTCTTTCTGCTGCTGCACCTGATCGGCCAGGCTCTTCTCGTTGGCCTGCGCAGCGGCGTAATTCAGTTTGATTTCCTTCACGATGCGGTTGATGGTCTCATGCAGGCGAGTGGCGGTTTCCGTGATTTGAGCCTTGAGCTGCTGCACCTCGGAATAGTCATCCGTGAATTGGGCGCTGAGCGAGGCGTACTGCTCCTTCAGCGTGTCGAGCTGCGTCCTTAGAGCGCGCGCCGACTCGCTGTTCATCACCGCCGGCAGCGCCTCATAGTCGCCGCGGTCGACCAGCTGCATCTGGGCTTCCAAGCCGATCCGCGCGGCCTCCGCCTCGGTGTAGAGACGGCTGAGCTGGGCAAGGCGTTGGCCGCTCTCGCTCCCCTGCTCGGTGGTGGCGCCGAGCTGATTGAGGTTGTCAACCGTGCCCACCGTGCGCGAATAGGCGTTGAGCGCCTCTTCCGACTTGGTGGTGCGGTCCCTGAGTTCCTTGAGCTTGTTCTCGAGAAATTGCTGCACGGCCTCGCCGGCCTCGGCACGCAGGTCGGTCTCCATCGCGATGTAGGCCGCGGCGTGGGCGTTGGCGATGCGCGCGGAAAGCTGCGGATTCTGCGTGCTGAAGGCGACTTTGACCAGGCGGGTTTCTTCGACCGGCGAAATCTTCAGCGCGCCTTCGTATGCGTCAATCAGCCGCCAGTCCACCCCGAGCAGACCCGGCTGGGGACGAGTATGCGAGCTCAGCAGTCGCAGCCCGATGAGCACTCTTTTGACCCAGCCCAGCGGATGCCGCAGCTCCTCCAGCCGCAGAAACTGCGGATCGTGCTCAAGGCCCTGCTGGCGAATGACCCGCGCCGCCAGGACCCGGCTGGATAGAATCTGGTACTGGCTCTTGTAGTAGTCATGCGCGAAATCGATCATGTCCGGCGCCGAGAGGTCGTCCTGCACGTTGAGCACTCGCGGCGCGTGCGGTTCGATCACCAGCGTGCACTCCGAGGTGTACAGCGGCGTGATCACGGCGAACAGCATGATCGCGGTGCCCAGGACGGCGAGCCCAAACACCAGCGCGATCGCACGCAGGTGTTTGTGGATAATGAAACCCAGCCCCTTGAACTCCGCCATCTCGCCCTCGGGCGCAGCGAAACCCGCGACCGCGCCATCGAAGTCGCGACCCGGCTCAAGCAGAAAAGGGGCAACCCGATCCATCATCGCTTCACGCTTTACGTCCGTCACTGATCATCGGCTCAGAAGCCCGGCGCTATCGGGACGCCCGCACCGACGTTGAGCACCTTGCGGAAAAATGCATAAAACCCATACGGAATCTCCTTCGCCGTCGACGAATCCAACTCGACCACGTCCGCGTCGCGCACCTTGATGTCCGCCTGGTCGCCTTTCGCGATCTTGTCGAGGTTGACGACCAACTGATGGGTCTCGCCGTTATCGTCCGGCCGCAGCACCCGCACTACGCTGGTATCTGCCGGCCACATCGGCGCGCCCGCGGCCGCAATCGCGCCCAGCACCGTGAGGCCGGGCGTAATCTTGTAGGACCCCGGCTGGTTCACCCACCCGGTAACCAGCACCTCGCCGAGTTCGGGAACGATGATTGAATCGCCCGGCTCGACCGGCAGGTTGAAGTACCGCCGGCCACGCTGACTGCGCAAATCGATCTCATAGGCGTTGGAGCCGCCGAACGTCCCGGCGCCGGCAGCCGGCGCGCCGGCGGTCGTCGTCGCCCCCGCCCGCGCGGCCACAAACTGGATCCGCGGCGCGGCTTGCGTCGTCATCCCGCCCGCCTGAGAGAGTAAGTCGTTGATCGTGTCGGAGTTGCTCGCGACGCTATACAGGCCCGGTTTGGCGACCGCGCCGAAGACCCCAACGTCACGGCTGCGATAGTCGCTCACGAAGAGCCGCAGATCCGGATGGCGCATGTATTTCGAGAGCCGCTGCTGCAGTTCGGCCTCCAGCGCCTGCTCTGACAGTCCCGCGGCCTGAACGATCCCGATGACTGGAAGCTCGATGCTCCCGGTGCCGGAAACCCGCACCTTCACCTCCGACAATTCCTTCATCCCGGGCACTGAGATGTCGATCTGGTCGCCGGGTCCTAGCGGCGGATCGACCGGCTCAGTACGGGCGACGCGGGCGTCCCACAGCGCGGCGAGAGCGTCGCCGTTGTCACTGGACTTGACCGCGCCACCCCCAGCAGGCTCGACCTGCGGAGCCGGATCGTTGTTCTGGACGTTGGCCGGGGACTGTTCCGGGTTCTGGACGTTCGCTGGCGACTGCTCCGGTCGTTCAGCGATCCGCCCGTCGCTGGCATTGAGCGCGTTTCGCGTTTGCGACTGTGCTACGGTTGCCCCCGTTGCGCACGCACTCAAAAGCCACAGTGCGCCGATCAAAAACTTCTTGCCCATCGGAACGTCTAACGAAAAAAAGTTGATTGTATGAACGGCCCGATCTCCCGGTGGTCTCGTTCAGGCTCTGTCTCCTCGTCGCTGTTCGGAACCTTTAGTTTTAATGAAATTAGCTAAGATCAGTCAAGAATAAATTTAGATGAAAGTAGTCGAATTCAGCAGAATATAGACCGTTGTGATCGCGTCGCTAAAAATTCATTGAGATGTCATACAG
>JBOHWF010000069.1:0-29078 GCA_050736455.1 Binataceae bacterium (SeqCode)
GGATGGCGGCACGACTCCTGCGCGAAGGCCGGCTCACGGCCGCGCTCGCGCTGGCGGCTGCGGTGCTCGAAGACGTGATGCGGCGCAGCGCGCGCCATCGCCAGATCGCGATTCGCGAGAATGTCGACAGCCTCGCCGAGTTGAACGCGAAGATGGTCGCGGGCGGCGGTTATCCTCTCGCGACCGGCAAAAAGATCGACGAGTGGGCAGCGCTGCGCGATCGCGCCCAAAGCGCGGGCCTCGATGATTCAGCGCGCGGCGCGATCGACCGCATGATCAAGGGCGTTCGCGACTTCGTCAACGACCATCTGTTCTAGCGCTTCTTATTCATCAAACGAGATTCTTATCGCGTGAACGACGCTCTTGCCATGTAAACGAAGTGACGATCTCTCTCGTCTAAGCGGCGCGGGGGAGATTATGAGCGGGAAGTCCTCGAAAAATAGCCTCGGCCCACGTGGCCTATTGATGGCATTCGTCGTCGGAATCGCGCTGGGAGGTGCTGTCGGCGCCTGGACCGGGGAAGAACCAGGGGTTGGTCATGGATTGTTTGCGGACGGGGCCAACGAGTTGCGCAGTCCGACGATGCGAGGGCCGGACCTTCAGCGCCTCAAGCAGATAATCGAGTATTCCCTTAGCTAGTCTCGCGTCTCGGCGTCAGCCGCGACCAACGCGTCGATCTCGGCCTGACTCAAGCCGGCCAGCGCCAGAACCTCGCGGGTGTGCTCGCCCAGACGCGGCGCGCCACGCGTAAAGCCAGTGACGCGATCGTGCCCGTCGGTCGCAACTGAAACCGGATAATGGAGTTCGCGGCTCAACTCCGGATGCGCGATCGGCTGGAAGGTGCCGCGCGCCTGAAAATGCGGGTCGTCAAGGTTTTCCTCGGGGTATCGGACGCTCGCCCAGAGCAGGCCCTTGGCCTGCGCGCGATGGAAGATCTCTTCGGCGGTCAGCGCGCCGCACAGACGGTCGATCATCGCGCTGAAGTGCGCGGCGGCCTCCGACGGCGCGCGTTCAGCCAGTTCGCGGTAGGCGTCGGAATCGAGGTCGTGCTCGAGACCGGCTTCGGTCATCATTTCGCCAATCAGCCGCCGCTCGCGTGAGCTCCAGAACATAAAGGCCTTGACGTAGCGCCCGTCGCGCGTGCGGCGCAGCCAGGGCCGTGAGACCCCTTCGGCGGCGTGCCGTCCGGTCTGCCGCCGCACGAGCGCGTGACCGTAGATGTAGGTCGGAATCGCGACCTCGGTGCAGGTGCTGACCGCCTCGTGAATCGACACGTCGATCAGATCGCCCGCGCCCGTGAGCTCGTGGAAATTGAGCGCAGCGAGGAGCGCGATCACGACGTGCTCGCAGGCGATGTGATAGGCCTGCCACGTCGCGGGCGCGATCGGCGGCGTGTCGTAAGTCCCGTCGGGCCGCGGATCGTATCCGCACGACGCCATCACGCCGCCGAGGGCGAGATGGGTTAGGTCGGTCATCTTGAGGTCGCGCCAGGGGCCGTCGAGGCCAAACGGCGTCAGCGTGCAGACGATCAACGACGGCTTGGCGGCGCGCAGCTCGCGATAGAGGGCGAGCCGCGGTTCGACCTCGGCGGCCTCGCCTGAGTCGAGAATCACATCGGCGCAGGGCGCCAGGCGCTCGAACGCTGCGCGCCCGGCGGGACTCCCGAGCTCGAGGCAGGCGCTGCGTTTGCCCAGGTTGTAGCGGGAGAAGCAGAGGCTGTGTTCGAGATCGGGCACGGGCGTGGTGAAGGGACCGAGGTGACGCGAGTGCGAGCCGCGCGGTCCCTCGAGCCGGATCACCTCGGCGCCCATAGAGGCGAGGATCAAGCCGGCGAACTCGCCGCGCGCGTCGCCGCACTCGAGCACGGTGGTCCCCGCGAGCGCCTCGCCGAGCAACGTGGAAGGGGTCAAATCACCAACTCCTCTTTGAGCGTCGCGATCTCGTCGGGCTTGAGCCCGAGCAACTCGCGATAGACGTAGTCGTTATCTTCGCCCATCAGAGGCCCACCGCGCCCCGGCAGTCCGCCGACGTCCACGCGCATCGCGGCGAACTTCGCCGGAAAGCCCTCGATCGGCCACGTACCGATTTCGCTATGTGGCAGCGGCACAAAGTAGTCCCGATGCTTGAGTTGCGGATCGCGCTCGACGCGGTCCGCCGCGTTCTGGATCGCGGCTGCGGGCACGCCGCGCCGCTGCAGGCGGTCCATCAGATCGTAGCGATCCTCGTTTTGCGTGGATTCGGCGAGGTTGCGATCAAGCTCGTCCTCGTGGTTCTTGCGGCCCGCCGCGGATGCGAACCGTGGCTCCTTTGTCCACTCTGGAGAGCCGAGTTCTGCCGTGAGGGCGCGCCATTGCGCGTCGTTCTGGATCGCGATCGCGATCCACTCATCGATCCCGCGGCACGGATATGCACCGTGCGGCGCCCAGGCCGCGTGGCGCGCGCGGTTGCCGTAACGCGCCGTATGTTCGCCGGTCAATTGCGCCTCAAGCGTCGCCGTTCCCGACGTCATGATCCCGACCTCGGTCTGCGAAACGTCGATATAACAGCCCTCGCCCGTCCGTCGTCGTCTCAGGAGCGCGGCCATCACCAGCATCGCGCCGTAGTAGCCGGTCGAATGATCAAGATAGGAATAGCCCCAGCCAGCGGGCGGCATCGGCTCGGGCAATCCCGACATATGGGTCAGGCCCGAGAGCGCCTGCGCGGTCGGTCCGACACTGAGATAATTGTCGTAGGCTCCCGACTTACCCATCCCGGTGATTTGCAGATAGATCAAATGCGGATTGACTATTCGTAGCGCGGCGTAATCGAGCCCCCAGCTCCCCATCTGTGCGGGACTATAGTTTTCACACAAGACCGAGGCCTTGGCGACGAGCCGCTTGAGCAGTTCGCGGCCCTGCGGGATGCTCAGATTGAGCGTCACGCCGTATTTGCCGGGATTGATATTGTTGAACAGGCCGCTGCGATTGAGGCTTTCCGGATCGCTCTCAGGCGCGTGGGGCCGCACCATCCGCAGCAGGTCGAGCGCGCGATTGTCGTGCCATTCGACGCGGATGACCTCGGCGCCCATCGTTGCGAGCATCCGCGTGGCGTTCGGCCCGGCGACGATCTTGGTCAGGTCGATTACGCGGACGCCTTCGAGCGGGCGTCTAGCTCCGTTCCAAGTTTGTGCCACCGGATCTGCCTCCTTGCCGTACGCGAACGGCTATCTCTCTCGAATTCTACGAGCGCAGGACGCTGCCCGGCGTCTCACCGGTGTACCGGCTCCCCTCATAGATGGGCCGGCCGTTGACGACGACGTGCTCGACGCCGCGAGGTTTCACGATCATCCGACGGCCGCCGCCGGGGAGATCCGCGACCGCCTCGGCCGGATGACAACCAATTTGATCGTAATCGAACACGACTAGATCCGCGGCCGCGCCCGGCGTCAAACGTCCGCGATCGCGAATCCCGAAGAAGTCGGCCGCCTCCGAGGTCATGCGCTGCACCGCGCGTTCGAGACTGAGCATCTGCTGGTCTCTGACCCAGGTGCCGATCATGTCACTCGAGTAGCCGGCGGTGCAGAACTGATCGACGTGCGCGCCGCCGTCGGATTCGCCGATCAGCACACGCGCGTCGCCGAGCAGCTCGGTTGGAACTTCGGTGCGGATCACGGTGTAGATCAGTTCGAGATTGTCTTCGAGCGCGAGATCGAAAAAGGTGTCGAGCCCGTCCGCGCCGCGCACCTGCGCGATTTGCGCGACAGTCTTGCCCCAGAGATCCTGCATCGCCGGATTCTTCACGACGTTAACCGTGATCAGATCCCACAAGCCGTGGAAAAGTCCGGGGCCGCGCAAATCCCGACGGAAAGCTTCGCGGAACTCGCGGCTGCCGTAGAGCTGTCGCAGTTCTGCGGGCGACGCATTGAAGGCGCCCTTCCACGACGGATAGGGCGCGAATGAGATTGACGGCTGGGCGAGACCCATCTCGGTGACCAGCGGCATCGTCGCAAGCTGCGGGATCGCGCCGCGCTCGATCTGACCCGCGGCCGCGCGCAGCAGTTCCTTGTAACTCTCCGGCTGATGGATGAACTTGCGCAGGACCAGCCAGGTGATCTGACGCCCGCTCTCGGTCAATAACAGATCGAGCAGCTCGCACTCGTCAGGCGCGATCATGTCCACGCGCCGATTGGCGATAAGCTCGATCGTCCCCTTGCCCAATTCTCTGAGCACGCTCGCGTAGGCCTTGAGCTCTGCGCGATCGGCCTGGCGGCAGGCGAGCGGACGGCCCTTGTAACCGATATGCTGCGGCGCGGTGCTGGTGGTGAAGCCGAACGCTCCGGCGGCGATCGCCTCGCGCAGCAGCGTTCTGATCGAGGCGGTCTCCTCGACGCTCGCCGCCCGCTCCATCGAGGCCTCACCCATCACGTAGTGGCGAAAGGGCGTGAGCGGCGCGAGGAAGCCAAGATTGATCGCCGAGCCGCGGCGCGCGGCAGCGTCCATGAACTGCGGGAAACTTTCCCAGTCCCAGGTCACGCCGCGCTTGAGCACCTCGAACGGGATGCCCTCGACGTTGACCAGGTCCCAGGTCGCAATTTCGCGATCGGCCGGCCGGCAGGGCGCGAGACCGACGCCGCAGTTGCCCATCATCACCGTCGTCACGCCGTGCCACGACGAGGCCGAGACCGTGGGGTCCCAGCAGATCTGGCCGTCGTAATGGGTATGCGGGTCGATAAAGCCGGGACTCACGATCAGTCCGTCAGCGTCGATCTCGTGTTCGCCGCGCTCGCTGGTTTTGCCGATCATGGCGATCGTGCCGGCGCGAATTCCGATATCCGCGCGAAAGCCCGGCCGCCCGGTTCCATCCACCACCGTCCCGTCACGGATCAGTAAATCGTATGTCATGTTGGATTTTCTCCGATCGCGGTTATCCTGCGAGCTGCTCGAGCAATTTGAAAGGCGAAACATTCGGAAGCATAGTCGCGCGCGGAGAAAATGGCCATCGCATTTAACGGCGACGTCCGAATCAGAATGCAGGTTGCGGTCGTGCGGACAATCTGAACAAGCTTGAACTGTGCCGCCCAATTCCCGCTTGACGAGGGCAGAGCGCGCCGCGGCCGACCTCGCGTCCGCCTCGCCGTCAGCGATCGCGCGATGGGCGCCGTCGGAATATCGCTGGATGCTGCTCGCGATGCTGCTGCCCGCGACCATCTTCGAGGGCTATGACATCACGATTTTTCATCTTTGCACGCCCGACATAACCCGCGCCTTCCATCTGAGTGACGCTGTGGTCGGGGCGATCGCGACCAGCGTGCGAGCGGGCGGTATCCTGTCGTTCTTCGTGGTTACGCTCGCCGACCGTTTCGGCCGCAAGCCACTGTTGACGATCACCGTGCTCTGCTACGCCCTGTTCACGCTGATGACCGCGCTGACGCGGGGTGCGGCCAGCTTCACGCTGTTTCAGAGCGCCGCGCAGATTTTCCTCGCCGCCGAATTCGGTATCGCGGTCACGACGATCAGTGAAGAGTTTCCCGACCGGCAGCGCGGGCGCGCTGTCTCGATCCTGCTGATGGCGGCGTTTGTCGGCGTCGCCGCGGCCGGGCTGCTTTACGGCCGCATGGCGGAATCACGTTTCGGCTGGCGCGGGATGTACCTGGTCGGGATCGCGCCGCTGGTGCTGATCGCCTGGATCCGGCGACGGATGCGCGAGACCGCGCGCTTCACCGCGATCGAGGCTGAGCGGCGGGCGCGCGGCGTGCCGCCCCCGAGTATCTTCGCGCCGCTCCGCCGCTGTCTCGAGCCGATGCGCGGTCCGTGGGCCGGCCGCATGCTGCTGGTTGCGGTGCTGTGCAATTGCGTGGGTCTGGTCGGCGGCCCGGTGATTTCATTCTTCAGCCTTTACGCCCGCCGCGATCATGGCTGGAGCGCCACGCAGGTGGGCACGGCCTTCGTCACTGCCTATCTGGCCGGATGCTGCGGGACGATGCTCAGCGGCTACCTGCTCGATCGCCTGGGCCGGCGCGCCACCACGGCGGTTTTTTTTCTGGCGGCGGGAGCCGCCGCGGCCGTGCTTTTTCAAAGCTCGTCAGATCAGATGCTTTTCTCCGCGCTGATCGTCACGATGTTCGCCTACCAGGCGGCCCGCACGGCGACGGCTGCGCTGGCTGCCGAGTTGTTTCCGACCGCGGCGCGCGCCACCGGCTTCAACCTGACGGTCCAGGTCTTCGGCCAGCTCGGCTGGACGCTGGCGCCGCTGGGCGTCGGCTTCCTCTCCGTCCCGATGCGGGGGCTGGGCAACGCCGCTGCGATCTTCGCCGCCGGCCCGATCATCGGGGCGATCGTTGCAATCGCGCTGGTGCCGGAAACCCGGGGCCAGACGCTCGAACAACTGGCCGGCCCGGCGGCCTACGCTGATTAGTCGGACGGCTCGCGCTGCGGACGTTTATCCGCTAATCAGGTTAGGGAAATTTGCGTAAGCGAGGCGCCAATGGCAGGCAAGTATTTCGAGGAATTTCGCGTCGGCGACGTCTTTCATCATCAGCCCGGCCGCACCGTCACTGAAACCGATAATCTGCTCTTCTCGGCCTTGACCTTGAACCCGCAACCGCTGCATCTCGACGCCGAGTTTTCCAAAAACACCGAGTTCGGCCAGCGATTGGTCAACAGCATTTTCACCCTCGGCCTGGTCGTCGGCCTTTCAGTTGGCGAACTCACGCTCGGCACAACCGTCGGCAATCTGGGCTTCGACAAGACCGAATTTCCCAAGCCGGTCTTTATCGGCGACACCATCACCGCGCATACCGAAGTGATCGAAGTGCGCGAGAGCAAATCGCGGCCGCAGTGGGGCATCGTCATTTTCGAGCATCGCGGCGTCAACCAAAGAAACGAGACCGTGGTCAAGGCGCGCCGCACCGCGATGATGCGCCGCAAGCCCGCCTGAGCGGACTTACCTGATCGCCCGCGGGCTCATTCGTGATGGCTCGACAGGGTACTGGGCGGTTTTAGTTCAGCGGCTGCTCTTGCGGCTCTGAATCACGAGCGCGATAATTCGCATTCCGGTGGACGCATAGCTCAGCCCGGTTAGAGCACTTGCCTCACATGCAAGGGGTCCCAGGTTCAAGTCCTGGTGCGTCCACCACATAATCCGATCGAAATTGAACAAGCTATCGATTCTGTCGAACGCGCGCTCGCTCAGCCGCCGCGTCGCGCTTTCGCTTTTCCTCTTCGGTCCAGCTAGCGCGTAGCCGCTCGCAGTAGCGCCGACGGCCGTCGCGCGCCCGCTCAAGGTTCGCGAAAGCCAATTTGCGCCAGTACGCCGCGCGCGCCCGGCCGCGCCCCGCAAAAAATCCCCTTCTCGCAAGCTCTGGATTTGATGTACAAAACGGCATGTAGGGATAATAAAACTTTGGTATCAACTAGAGAAACGCGGTTCGCCAGCCAATCCAAAGAACCGAGGCAAAATAAAGCAGTGCGATTTGATGGTCTGAGGGACATATTTATTGCGGTCATCGGATTTACGATCGGATTGTAGGCGCTGGACCAAGGACGCGCGTCTTTGGGCAGCCCAGGAACTGTGATGATCGGGATTGCCCTCGCACTCATATTAGTGCGCGGAGTTTGGTTGTGCGTCGAGTCGGTCTGGACTCAGGGACAGAGGAGGAACACAACGATTATCAACGCGGCTACCGCATGATGATGGGCGCGTTGGAGCGCTGTTGGTCGTCGCGTTTTGGTGCGCTATCGGACTGCTGGCGGTATGCGCTATTGCATGGGCCGTTGCGCAGCCTAGCGTCTTCGTCGCTCAGTGCGAAAAGATTGTGATCTATGCACTGGCATTCGTTATAGGCATCACGGCCTTTGTCACAACGATAGCTGTGTTCCTCGATGGAGCGCTCGGGTGCGTGGGGGAACGTTTTATGTGGGCAGACCCGGAGTATCCTCTGCATCGATTGCTCAGTGCTCTAGCCTTAATAATCTTCACTGGGTTTTCGTTATCCTTTCTTGTCGGACTAGAGCCGGAAGCGCTGCTCACCAAGCAGCAACGCATCTGGATGGTCACCGGAGGCGGGCTTGGCGCAGTATCAGTGCTGTGCGTGGCGGTCGTGGGAATTTGCCGCCTTCGACGACGTGGCGAAGCTGGGATCCTCAGTGAGCTAGCAGAGTTTTTGGGATGGTCGAGGTCGCGCCAGCCGCGTGGCTAGTAATGGCGGCAAAAGCGCATCGTTCGCCGCGTTTTATCGTAAGTAGAACCTTTCTAATTACGACGATTGGCGCCGGCACCGAAAATGAACGGCTTTCCGCGCGCATTTGCCCTGTGCCAAGGCGCGGCCCGTTTCAGACGCGGACCGCATGTGTGAGCTATAGAACCACATCACGGATGCAACCTGGTGGCGTGGTAGTCGGACTGCTTCGACAGCAGGTCCAAATAGTGATGATCCTTAGCGTTTCCCGATTCCCGTTCCCAGTTCGTATCCTGTCTTTGGGCGTATGGGGCTGGGACCTACCCCCGGGCACGGCGACGAGCGGTTGCCACACCCCGAGCACAACACGACCGCATTGCCATCGCGAAGCGGGTGCCCCGCCTCCTACCTAAAGCGGTATGCGCAGGTCTCCGCGCGCGGTGCTCGCGGGCGCGCCCCCCACGCCTCACCCGCTCCACCCAACAAGGCCGCGCCAACGCTGCGCCGAGGCCCCGCGTGCTCGCCCACGCGTCGGCCTTGAAGGCGCGGGTTCCGGCCTGCCCGGCCTTCACCGCGAAGCGCCGTGCTCCGCTCCGCTTTGGCACGGCCGCAACTCGCGCCGCGCCGGATCCGGGACACCCAACACAACGGTACGCACTCCGCGCCCACGCTCGCTTTGGCGCAAGAGTCGCTGTCTCCCCGCGCGCTCGGATCGCGGCCATCACCGCCGCGCACGGCTCGCCAGCGGCGCCGTGTTCGCTGCACGCACGCTCGCAGCCATCGCGCGCCTGCATGGCGCTCCGTGCAACCTCGCAGAACTACGACGGCCTTCCCATGGCGGTTGAGGAAGGCCGTCGAAATCGATTCCGGACACAACCCGCCGAGTCAAGCCCATCAACCGCCGCCGCACCGGCTCCGAGAACTGTGGGGACTTTTGTGGGGACGCTCCACCGATTCCTGCATCGCTCGCATCGTTGGATCGATGTCTCAGGAGCGGAAAACCCCTGTCCGACAGGGTGTTGACGGATGTCAACGCTACCGGGGGATTCCGGTAAAAGCGGCTCCCCTCTACTCACATGCAAGGGGTCCCAGGTTCAAGTCCTGGTGCGTCCACCACATAATCCGATCGAAATTGAACAAGCTATCGATTCTGTCGAACGCCCGGCTCCGCCCTAGCCGATCCAGCCGAGCAGAATCGCGCCGAGCGTCCCGCTACCCATCACGATCCAAAGTATAAAACCTTGAATCAACGGCCGCCGGCCAACTGCCCGCAGAGCCTCCCGACTGAGTCCCGAGCCGATCAGGAATAAGGTCACGACCAGCGCGCGTTGCGCCCCAACGAACACGGCGTGCCCCGACGGCTTGAGCGCGGGAATCCAGGTGACGATGGCCGCGGCCGCGAGGAAGCCGAGAATAAACCAGGGCCGCTTGACCTTGGTCGCCGCAGTGCGGTCGCTTTCGCGATTCCACAACCACCCGATAGCCAGTGTGACCGGGACGATCCAGAGTGCGCGCGTCAGCTTGATCGTGGTGGCGATTTCGAGCGCCTGCGCGCCGTACTGCATCGCCGCGCCGACTACGGAACTGGTGTCGTGGATCGCCAGCGCGCTCCAGACGCCGAACTGGGCCTGGCCGAGCCCGAGGTGACGCCCCAGCGGCGGGAACATCAGCAGCGCGACCGCATTCAGAAAGAAGACCGTCGCGAGCGCCACCGAAATGTCGTGCGACTTGGCGCGAATCGCCGGCGCAACCGCGGCGATCGCACTCCCGCCGCAAATCGCGGTGCCCACCGTCACCAGCAGCGAAGTATCCCGCTCCGTGCGCAGCAGCCGGCCCAGGCTCAGACCGAGGATCATCGTAAGGCTGATGCCGATAACGGTATAAAAGAAGCCGTGCAGGCCGACCCGGCCGACCTCGATCAGGTTCATGCCCGCGCCCAGCCCGACGACAGAGATTTGCAGCAGCGGCGTGATCACGCGTGCGGTGGTGAGAGGATAAGGATTACCGAGGGTCAAGGCGAGCACGATCCCCGCCATCAGCGCGATCCCGGGTGACACAAACGGCAGCAGCGACCCGCACGCAACCAGCAGAAAAGCGAGACGGACGGCCAGGTTTGCCGGATTCGCCGAACCCAACTCGTCGCGCCAGCGCCGCGGCGCGGACTGCTCAGTCGTCAGCGCCGCGGCTTGCGAACTCGCTGGCGTCATCCGGGTTAACCTCGCACTCGCGCCCTGAGCGCGCCCACCTGAGCTTCGAGCCGATCATGCAATCGCGAGCAGATCATCTCGCAGAGCTCGAACACCAGCGGATCCGCGATCGCATAATAGGCGCTGTTGCCCTGCTGCCGGCGCATGAGCAATCCGGCTTCCTGCAGGACTCTAAGATGCTTGCTGACGTTGGGCTGCGTCGTGCCCAGACTTGCGGCCAGCGCCGAGACGCCGCGTTCACCGCTTTCCAACTGCTGGAGGATCTGCAGGCGGCGGGGCTCGCCCATCGCCCGGAAACGCGCGGCGACCAGCTCGAGCGCCTCCCAGGTCAGCATCCGACGCGGCGGCTGAGCGCCGCGCCGCATGCTCGATTGAGTACTTGCATTCATATCTAAGGAGTTATATGCATATGCAGATAGAGTCAAGTTGAGCCGCGCTGGCGGCGCGCCGAAGGAGGCGGATCATGTTTTGCCGGGAACTCAACCGGGGCAAGTGCAAGACCTACATGCTCGCCTGCGAGCGCACGCGGCGGGCCTTGCTGATCGATCCGGTAAAGGAAAACACCGGCCGCTATCTTGCGGTCGCCGCCTACCACGGTTTTCGCCTCGACTACCTGATCGATACCCATTCGCATGCCGACCATCGCAGCGGCACTTTCGACCTCGCCGATCTGACCGACGCGAAAGTCGTGATGGAGCGTCACGCGCCCGCGCCTCACGTTGCCGTTCACGTGACGCATGGCGACCTGCTCGAAGTGGGCGATCTGCGGGTGAGAGTGCTGTACACGCCCGGTCATACTCCCGACGGCATCAGCCTCAGCGTCGGTGGCCGAGTGTTCACCGGCGACTGCCTGATGATCGGAGGCACCGGGCGCGCGGATTTCCCCGGCGGTGACGCCGGCCAACAGTACGACGCCATCACGGGTGCATTGTTCACGCTGGCGGATGCGACCGAGGTCCTGCCGGCCCACGATTATCGTGGCAACCACTCTTCGACCATTGGCGTGGAGCGAACCTCGAATCCGCGAGTCGCCGGTCATACGCGCGCAGAATATATCGACATCATGAAAAATCTGGGGCTTGCGCTGCCCGACAAGATCCAGGAGGCGCTGCAAGCCAATCAATCGGCAATCGAGGATGATTCGGTCAAGTTTCCCGACCTGTCGCAGCTAAACGCGATTCGACAAATCTCAGCCGCCGAGCTGGAGGCGCGGCTGCGGGCGGGCAACGCCCCGGTGATTCTCGACGTGCGTGAGCAAGAGGAGTACCGCGACGAACTCGGCCATCTGCGCAGCAGCCGTCTGATCCCGTTGCGCACGCTGCCGGGCAAAGCAGCCGAGCTCGACCATCTCAAGGGCAGCGAAATTGTTGCGGTCTGCCGCGCGGGCGTGCGCAGCACGACGGCCGCCGCGATTCTGACCGCGCTTGGCTTCGAGCACGTCAGTAATTTGAAGGGCGGGATGCTCGAGTGGAACGAGGCGGGTTTGCCGGTCGAGCGTTGAGCATCCGGTTTTTGCCGCCGCGCGAGCCGCCTTACCGTTCAGCCGAGGCCATACTCTACGCTATGGGAGATTCCGCTAATGCATAACTTCACCCCTTTCTCGGCCTTGATCGGCGGCATCCTGATCGGGCTGAGTGCGTCGGCGATGCTTCTGCTGGACGGCAAGATCGCCGGCGTCAGCGGGATTCTTGGCGGGGTCCTGAAACCGCTCAAAGGCGACACCTTCTGGCGAGTCTGTTTTCTGGCCGGCCTGCTCGCGGGCGGAGCAATACTGCGAATTGTGCTGCCCGAGGCCTTCGACTTCGGCATCATCCGCCCGTTCCCGCTGATTGTTCTCGCCGGGCTGCTCGTCGGATTCGGCACGCGCTTGGGCAGCGGGTGCACCAGCGGCCACGGGGTGTGCGGGGTCAGCCGGCTTTCGCCGCGCTCGCTGGTCGCCACTACAACCTTCATCGCGACCGGGGCGTTGACCGTCTATCTGGTCAACCAGCTGATGGGCAACGCATCATGAAAGCGTCACTGACCGCGTTCGTGTCGGGATTAGTTTTCGCGCTTGGGCTGGGAATCTCCGGAATGACTCGGCCAGTAAAAGTTATCGGCTTCCTGGATTTTTTCGGCGCGTGGGACGCCACCCTGGCCTTCGTTATGCTGGGCGCGATCGCGGTTTACTTTGTGGCCTACCGCCGATGCAGGCCGATGCCGTCACCGCTGCTGGCGCCCGACTTTGCGATACCGCAGCGCAAGGATTTGGATGCGAGACTGCTGCTGGGGTCCGCGCTTTTCGGCGCCGGATGGGGACTCGGCGGCTTCTGCCCGGGACCGGCGCTGACTTCGCTCGCCTCGGGCGCGCTGCCGGTCGTCATCTTCGTCGCCGCGATGGGTGCCGGCATGTATCTTCACTCGTGGCTCGGTGGGCTGGGCGTGACCACTTCCGAATGGGCGATCGTTTCATCGAACAGTGTGCAGGACGCGTGACGGAATTAGATTCGTGAACAAAGCTCTATCGTCGATTGCCGAATTGCCTTCGCCTGATGACGCGCGTGGCATGCCGCGTCGGAGTTTTCTGCAAATGGCGGCCAGTCTCGCCGCCGGCGGAATTCTAGCTGGAAGCTTGCCGGCCTGGGCCACCAACTTGGTCCAGATGCCGTTTGCCAACGGCGGCCGCAAGCTCGTTCGGTTTCCGGAAAAGCGTGAGATGCTCCTGCTGCGCGAACGTCCGCCGCTGCTCGAGACTCCGTTCGCGGTTTTCGACAATGGCGTCTTCACGCCCAACGACTTGTTCTTTGTCCGCTGGCACCTGTCGGCGATACCTACCGTGATCGACGTCAAGTCCTTCCGTCTGCGGATCGACGGTCACGTGCGCACGCCGGTCGAGTTAACCCTCGATGAGCTACTCCGCCAGCCTGTGGTCGAACTCGCCGCGGTGAACCAATGTTCGGGCAATAGTCGGGGCTTTTCGTCACCGCGCGTGCCGGGCGGTGAATGGGGCAACGGGGCGATGGGCAACGCTCGCTGGAGCGGGGTAACGCTGAAATCGCTCCTTGATCGAGTGGGCGTGCTGCCCGGCGCCGTCCAGGTGCGTTTCCGCGGACTCGATTTTGGTGAAATGCCGGAGACGCCGGTATTCATGAAATCGCTCTCGATCGACCACGCGATGGACGGCGAGGTGATGGTCGCCTACGCGATGAATGGCGCGCAGTTTCCGCTGCTCAACGGCTTTCCGCTGCGGCTCGTCGTGCCGGGTTGGTATTCGACCTACTGGGTCAAGATGCTCAGCCACATCGAGGTGCTCGATCAGCCCGACGATAATTTCTGGATGCGCTCGGCTTATCTGATCCCAGATACGCCGGGCGCCACGACGACCCCGGACGCGAAGGGCGTCAAGATGGTCCCGATCAACCGGATGGTGCCGCGTTCATTTATTACCAACTTGCGCGAAGGCATGGCGGCGCGTCGCGGTGCGCCGCTCAAAGTGCGCGGGATCGCTTTCGGCGGCGATACCGGAGTCAAGCGCGTCGCCTTTTCCAGCGACGGCGGCAGCAGTTGGCAGAATGCGGAATTAGGCCAGGACTACGGGCGCTACAGCTTTCGCCGCTGGCAGACAAGTTTCGTACCGCAACGGCGCGGTAGTTACAAACTGATGGTAAACGCGACCAACAGTAATAATCTGTCACAACCAACGACCCCGACCTGGAACGCTGGCGGATATATGCGCAACGTTATCGAACAGGTCACTCTTCATGCTGCATAGAGGACCGCCGATGACCCAAATCCACCGCGGCATAATTCTGGCCGTATGCCTGATTGGCTTTGCCACGACCCTGGCGGGCGGCGTAGCGCTCGCACAAAGCGCCGTGACCGCGAGCCGTCACCAACCGCTCCGATTGACCTCTGATAAGATCATTCTGCCCTTCGGTAATGAGGTTTTTGCGGGCGGCGAGGCCGCGAAGCTCGCCAATTCCCGCTGCCTCCTGTGTCATTCGAGAAGCATGATAGACACTCAGCCGCCGTTGACACTTGAGACCTGGAAGAAAGAGATCGACAAGATGCGCACGACTTACCGCTGTCCGATCGACGCCGATCAGACCGCCGGTCTGGCGGAATTTATCTCGCAGGCGACCAGCACGCCGGCTATCGTCGGCCATAATAGATAATAGCTGACCGCGGCTGCGGCACTCTCGGCGGCAGTTCATCAACACTGCGTCGGCGAATTCCAGCGCTTTCCATTCGCGTCGACCGCCGCCTCTTGCGGTTCGATCCCAAACGTGGTCATAAGCTCTTCAGGTAATTTCGAGAGCCGTGTGAACCCAAGAACTGAAACGAGGTGACAGGATCATGAAAGCATTGGTATTCGAAGAAATCGGTAAGCCGATGGTGGTTAAGAACGATTGGCCCGAGCCCAAGTGCCCCGCCGACGGCGCGATCGTGCGCGTGGAGGGCAGCGGCATCTGTCGGTCGGACTGGCACCTCTGGCAAGGCGATTGGGGATGGATCAATTTTAAGCCGCGGCTGCCGGCGATCCTCGGACATGAATTCGCCGGCGTGGTCGAGGAAGTCGGCAAGGAGGTCAAGAACCTCAAGCCAGGCACCCGCGTGGTCGTCCCGCTGGCGCAGGGCTGTGGCGTATGCGAGGACTGCCGCACCGGCCATTCCAACCACTGCCTGGGCGCCGGCATGACCGGTTATGCGCGGTACGGGGTTCTCAGCCACGCTGACTTCAACTGCGCGCCGCTGCCCGAAAAGATCGATTTTGTCGAGGCCTCCTCGATGGGCTGCCGTTACGTCACCGCGTTTCACGGAATTCTCGATCAGGGTCGGGTCCAGGCCGATGAAACGGTGGTGGTCTACGGCTGCGGCGGGGTGGGCTTATCGGCGATACAGATCTCGGCGGCGCTCGGTGCGCGGGTAATCGCGGTCGATCTGGACGATCGCAAGCTGGAGCTGGCGAAACAGGTCGGCGCTACCGACGTCATCAACGGTAAGACCACTGATCCGATCAAGGCCGTGAAGGACCTGACCCACGGAGGCGCCGACGTGAGCGTGGACGCATTGGGCATCGCGGCTACCTGCCGCAATGCGGTTCTAAGCCTGCGCAAGCGCGGGCGCCACGTCCAGATTGGTCTGACGACGCAGGGTGAAAAGGGCGAAGTCGCGCTGCCGATCGATCAGATTGTCTTCAAGGAGATCCAGCTTACCGGTTCGCTGGCGATCCAGTCCTTCCGCTATCCCGCGCTGCTGGACATGGTCGAGCGTGGGCGGCTGGCGCCTCGCAAGCTCGTCACCGAGACGATTCCGCTCGAAAAGGCTTTTGGCGTCCTCGAGCAGATGTCGAAATTTGAAAACGTCGGGATCAGTGTGATTAACCAGTTCTAAGTACGGACATCAAGGAGCGAGACTGATGGGCAGTTACACCATCATTGACGCCGACACCCATGTGACGGAAACGCCGGACCTGTGGACCAGCCGCGCACCTGCGCGCCTGCGCGATCGCGTACCACGCATAGAGACCAGCGCCAAAGGATCCATGCGGTGGGTGCTGGGAGGTGAGCCCGGTGTTCTGGCCAGTCCCGGTATGACCGCGACCGCCGGGGCGGGGAGTTTCAAGAATCCGCCCAAGACCTACGAAGAGATGCATCCGGGAGCATACGATGCTAGAGCGCGACTGAAATACATGGATCAAATGGGTATCTGGGCGATGGTCATGTACCCGAACGTCGGCGGATTTGGCGCGCAGCAGTTTTTGAAACTGAATGATCCCGAGCTGATGCTCACCTGCGTACAGATTTACAACGACTGGCAGACCGAGTGGGCGTCTGCCGATGCGCGCCGGCTACTGCCCATCACCTCGATCCCGTTCTGGGATGTCGCCGCCGCGGCGAAGGAGGTGCGTCGCTGCGCCGCGATGGGTCACAAAGGCATTCTCTTCACTGGTGAGCCGCAATACTTTGGTCAGCCGCTGCTGGGAGATGCGCACTGGAATCCACTGTGGGAGGCGGCCGTCGAGTTGAATCTGCCGATCAGCTTCCATGTCGGTTCGGGCGATATGACCGAGGGGTTGTTGAAAAACCGCGTAGCGGCGTACGGTCAGGCCGCGGCGTTCACCGCATTGGCGGTCAACATCTTGTTCCAAAACGGCATGCAGGTGAGCGACCTGATAATGTCCGGAGTGCTGGCGCGCTATCCACAGATTAAGTTCGTCTCGGTGGAAAGCGGCATCGGCTGGATCCCCTTCATGCTCGAAACCATGGATTACCAGTTTCAAGGCAATAGCGTCGCGGAGGAACATCCGGAATTTGATCGGCTGCCGTCGGAATACTTCGCGCGCAACGTCTATGCCTGTTACTGGTTCGAGCAGACAGCGCCACGACGACTGATTGACAAGATTGGCGTGGACAATATCCTTTTCGAGACCGACTTTCCGCACCCGACCTCGCTCTACGGCGACGAGGTGCACGCCCGCATCAAGGGCGGTCTGTCTGATTGTGAAGAGTCAGTGCGCCGCAAAATCCTCTGGGGGAACTCGCAAAAGCTCTACAAAGTCACGGGGCCTTCCGCAGAGGACGAAGCGAAGCGCGCGACGGCGCTCGTGGTATAACGCGCGATCGGTCGCTGAGTTGGGATTCAAAAATCGAATCCCGACTTAGATTTTGAGCCGGGCTTCGAGTTGGAGCATGGCTGCCATTAAGAAAGTTGACTCGCGCGCAGATCTGGTGCTGCTGAGCGGTCGGGTTTACACCGTCGATCCCTTGCACCCGTGGGCTGAAGCGCTGGCGATTCGCGATGGCAAACTGGTCTGCATCGGCGCGAACGACGAAGTTAAATCGTTGATCGCCTCCGCCACTCGCGTCATCGACCTCAAGGGCAAGATGGTGATGCCCGGCATCAATGACGTGCACGTTCATCCGCTGCTCGGCGGTCGCGCCGATCTCTACGAGTGTCATTTTCTGCCGACGCTGTCGCTCGACGAGATTCTCGCCGTAGTCCGCGCCGACGCACGCAAAGCCAAGCCTGGCGCCTGGATCGTCGGCGGCTCATGGGGCAGCAACTTCACGAACAAACTTGCGAGTCTCCAAACACTGCGTGCGCTTGACGACGCGAGCATGGGCCATCCGGTTTTGCTGCGCGACGACAGCGTGCACAACCGCTGGGTCAATTCACGCGCGCTCGAACTCGCCGGCCTCGACTCCGGCACTCCCGATCCGGTGGGTGGCGTGATCGTTTGCGATGAAGTCACCGGCGCGCCGGTCGGTTTGCTCTTCGAGTCGGCGGTCGCGCTGGTTGAGAGTGTGGCCGAAGCGGCTAATCCTCATTCGCGCGAGACTGACGTGGCAGCACTCGCACGCGCGATCGAAATCTTAAACTCATTCGGCATCACCGGATTGCAGGATGCCGCGGTGAGCGGCGGGGTTTTGTCGGCGTACAATGATCTCGATCGGGACGGACGACTTTCGGCCTGGGTGGTCGGCTCGATGATGGCCGAAGCCGCGGGATTTCTGCACGGCTTCGTCGGCGACCCACTGATCGACCAACGCGCAAGATTCGCCAGCCCGCACGTGACGCCAAGCTTCGTCAAAATTTTTCTTGACGGCGTGCCGATGTCGCGCACCTCGGCGTTCATTGAGCCGTACCTTCCCGATAAAGCCCATGGATGCTGTTTTCGCGGCGCGACCAGCAAAACCCTGCCCGAACTTGCGCGCTTGATTGCGAAACAGGAGGGTCGCGGCCTCGCGGTCAAAATTCATTGTGCGGGCGACGGCGCCGTCAGGACCGCGCTCGATGCGATCGAGGTTGTGCGTTCCTTCACCGGCCCCACCGGCCTTTCGCCTCAGATTGCCCACGCGGGATTTGTCGATCCCTCTGACATTCCGCGCTTCAAGGACTTGAGCGTCGTCGCTGACCTCTCGCCGATTCTCTGGTACCCCAATCAGATCATCGACGGCATCGAACAGGCCGTCGGCGAACGGGTGCGACAATACTGGCCGAATCGTAACTTGCTGGAGGCCGGCGTCTTGATTGCGACTGGCACCGATTGGCCCGTAATCTCCAATCCTGATCCGTGGTCCGGCCTCGAAGGGTTGATCACCCGTCGCGATCCGAGCGGGCAATTCGACGGCGCACTGTGGCCGGAACAGGCGCTCGATCTGTCGGCGGCGATAGCGGCCTACACCGCGAATCCGGCTCGCGCGATGGGACTCGGAAGCGTGACAGGCTCGCTCGCAGTTGGAAAATCGGCTGATTTGATCGTGCTCGACAGGAACCTCTTCGAGATCGCACCGAGCGACATCGCCGACACGAAGGTGCTTACGACTTTCTTCGAAGGACGCGTCGCCTACGAGCGCCATTAAACCTGACCCTATTCGGAGAAACCCAGATAATAGAATCGCGTCGCCAGAGGAAGTGTGTCGAAAAGAGAATCGCGATCGCGGCGGCAATGCTGGCTGTTTTTGCCACTCTCGCAATGGCTGCCGTACCGTCAACGCATCCCCTCGATCCTCTGTCACAGCAAGAACTGCAAGGTGCGGTAGCTACCCTGAAGGCTGCGGGGCACGTCGACGAGAGTACGCGATTCGTCTTCCTGACCCTGCGCGAACCCGCCAAGGCGGCGGTGCTCGATTGGAAACCCGGGGAAGCTTCGGCGCGCGAAGCCTTCGCCATCATCAAGCAAGGCCGCCGAACGTACGAAGCGATCGTCGATCTGATACATTCCAAACTGGAATCGTGGGGTGAAATCAAAGGCGTACAGCCCAGCATTCTGTACGAGGAGATGCGGCATGTCACGGACATCCTGAAGACCGACCCTGGTTGGCAGGCCGCGATGCGCAAGCGCGGGTTCGCGACTTTCGACAAGATCGCCTGCATGCCGTTTTCGGCCGGCTACTTTGCCGTAGCGGAAGAGGCCGGCCATCGCCTGATGCGCGCGGAATGCTTCGACGCGGGCGCGGCACTCAACTACTGGGGCCGGCCGATTGAGGGGGTCGTGGCGACAGTCGATCTCAATCAGCAGCGCGTGATGAAACTGATTGATACCGGCGTCGTGCCAGTGCCGCAGGAGCCCGCGGAATATGACGCCAAATCGCTCGCGAGCAAACGCGCGCCGCTCAAGCCGATGGTCGTGCAGGAACCCGACGGACCGGACTTCGTCGTCAACGGCTCGGCGGTCAGTTGGGATAAGTGGAAATTCCGCATACGGATGGATCCGCGGCTCGGCATCGTGGTGTCGACGGTGAGTTTCACCGATGAGGGACGCGACCGATCAATCATGTACGAAGGACGTCTGTCGGATATTTTTGTGCCCTACATGGATCCTTCCCCGGGCTGGTACTTCCGAACCTACATGGATGCGGGCGAGTACGGAGCAGGCAAGCTGGCCTCGAGCCTCGTGCCAGGCGCCGACTGTCCGTCCAACGCCTATCTCTTCGACGACTGGATCGCCGATGAAAAGGGCGTCGCGCACAAGCGTCCGCGAATTGCGTGCCTGTTTGAGCGCGGTGACGGCGCTATCGCGTGGCGCCACTATGAATTCACGACCGATCAGACCGAGAGCCGATCGGCGCGGGAATTAGTCTTGCGATGGATCGCCACGGTTGGCAATTACGATTACATCTTCGACTGGACCTTTCAGCAGGACGGGACGATTAAAATTGGAGTTGGAGCTACCGGGATTGACGAGACCAAAGGCGTAATCAGCAAGAATTATGGGTCGCGCCAAGGTACTGACGGCAAGTATGGAACATCTATCGCCGGGAACCTCGTGGGCCCAAACCATGATCATTTCTTCTGCTACAAGCTCGATCTCGACGTTGACGGCACGGCGAACAGCTTCGAAGCGGTGCGGCTAAAGAGGATCCGCTTGAATGGTTTGCGGAAGAGCGTATGGGTGGCGCAGCCCAAAATCCTTAGGCGTGAAGCAGAGGCGAAGCTCAACGAGGACATGCATGAGCCGGTGCTGTGGCGGGTGGTCAACCCGAACGTGCTCGATCCGATGGGCTATCCGGTCAGCTATGAACTCGTCCCTGGGCATACCGCCAGCGATCTACTCGACGCCGACGACTATCCTCGCATGCGCGCCGGCTTCGCCGACTACCAGCTCTGGGTAACGCCCTACACCGCGCAGCAGGCCGCGGCCGGCATGTACCGGAATCAGAGCCACGGCGGCGACGGCTTGCCGGCCTGGACGCGGCAGAATCGCTCGATCGAAAACACCGACGTGATACTCTGGTACACGATTGGTTTCCATCACGCGCCGGTCTCGGAAGATTGGCCGATTCTGCCGACAATGTGGCACGAATTCTATCTGCGGCCGCGCGGATTCTTTGCCCACAGTCCGGTGATTGATCTGCCGCCGCCGCCTCAGCAGAGCGCGCCGCATTGAACGCTAATAGCGTCGACAAACCTCAGTCCTTGTTCGGTGGATGTTCATAAATGGCAATCGCGCAAACCATTCCGCTGTTGGAAAGTATTCTAACGCTCTGGAAAGAAACAATCGGCGCCGATTATCTCGCCTATAAGAATCACGTCTACCGGATGCTGCACTTCTGTCTCTATCTGCACGAAGCCAGCGCGGACGAACGACAAAAGCTGACCATTTCTGCGGCTTTCCATGATATTGGTATTTGGAGTGATAATACGGTCGATTACCTCCCACCATCAATTGCGCAGGCTAAAGTCTATTTGCGCGCTAACGGATTGGATCCAAGTAACCGGGAGATTGAGTTGGTTATCGACATGCATCACAAGTTGCGGCGATATCGCGACGATGGAACGTATCCGCTCGTCGAGATTTTCCGACGCGGCGATCTTGTTGATTTCTCCCTCGGAGCGGTCACGTTTGGCATACCCAAAACATATATTAGTGAGGTAAAAGCCGCGTTCCCAAACGCAGGATTTCATAGACGTCTGCTACAGCTAAGTTGGCGGCAGCTCAAGCGCCATCCGTTGAACCCTGCGCCAATGATGAAGTGGTAGCCGTAACGCCGCTCCCCGGAGTGGCGGGCTTGGTGATGCGCGGCCAGAGTCAAGACTCGCCTCGCGCGGCGCGCTAACGGCCTCGGTTCGTGCCTAGGCGCTCAAACTCGGCGAGCTTCTGCATATCGACGTACTCGCGTATGCGGCGAATCTTGCGGGCTTCGATTTCGAAGACGAAGCAGTATTCATTCTCGTAATCGCGGCCGTTGAAGAGTTTACCGCGATTAGTCATCTCGATCAGTACGGTGTCGCCGTCGCAATAGATTCGGCGAAATTCACTCTGCAACCCGCTCGGGAATCTCTTCGCGGCGCCGCGCGCCAAGTTGAGAATTTCCGCCTTGCCTTTGCGCGGGTCTGAAAGATCCGGCAGGTTGCCGGGGATAAGCCAGCTCACCTCGTCCGACAAACTGGCGAAGGCGGTTTTAATTTCACCCTTGGAAAATGCGTCCCAGAAATTAGTTACCAGTGCCTTGTTGATTTCGCTGCTCATAACAATTCTCGTACCTTCAGATGCGATAGAAGTCGCAAGCATTTTTGCACAGAATCTTTTCGATCGAAGCCGGCGGCAGGCTAGCCAACTGCGCGCGCGCTTTAGCCACCGGATGCACGCAGCCCTCGGCGTGCGGATAGTCGGAGCCGATGAAGAATTTATCGTCGCCGGCGAACTGTACGATATACTTGAACATTTTTTCGCCGGGATCGCCGCTGACCCAGATGTTGCGTGCGAAGTACTCCGCGGCCGTCCGTTTCATCTGGCTGGTATGGCCCATGTAGCTATAGCGGTAATCGAGGCGCTCGAGCCATTCACCGACCCATCCGACCATCGCTTCGACGGTGGCCACGCGCAGCCGTGGAAAGCGCTCGAAGACGCCGTCAACTACCATCGTGGTCAACGCCTGACGCGGGTCCTGAATCAAGTTCATGGTGAAGTACATCATGCTGGGCTTGGGATCTTTCTGCCAGGCGCTGCCGGTGTAATTGCGATGCGTGACGAGGTGGAGGCCGATCGACATATCGAGGTCCTGCGCGGTGGCCCACACCGGATCGTAAGCCGGATGACCGAAGCTGCGGCCATTAAGGGGCGCGGCCGAAACGAACGCCGTGCGGCATCCGAGTTTGGCGACGCGCTTGAGTTCGGCGACGGCGAGCGCGGAATCGCGCAGCGAGATATGCGCCGCCGGGAAGAGTCGCGTCCGGTGACCGGCGACGAGGTCGAGCGCATAGCGGTTGTAGGCACGGCAGAGCGCGTCGGCGAGAATGGGATCGTCAAGTGACCCTTCCCAGACGATCCCCAGGCTCGGATAGATCGCCTGAAACGCGATCTCCTCCTCATCGAGAAAGCGCACCCGCGCGTCCATGTCCTGCCATTGTTCACTGTACGCCTTGTATTGATCGAAGCTGCTGGCGTTTGCGCCTTCCTCCTTCTGACCGTACCCGGTGAAGATGCCGAGCAGCTCACCGATTTCTGTGTCGCGCAGTTTGAGCGGCCGGTTGTCGCAGAGCATCACGCGCTTGCGGGTGGCCGGGTCGGTGGCGATCTTAACCGCGCGCTCGCGCAGAGCGGGATCGATATGGCGCTCGAACAGATCGAGCGGCTCCATGAAGTGACTATCGCCGTCGACGTTTTTCATTTGCGAACCCTCCATTGGTGATAGTGTTCTGCCGGTCTTAAAGCGGCTCCCGCGCAGTCGAAATCTCGCCATTCGCTGACGCGACCCGCTTCCGTTCGGTGACCGGGCCAACGCCTGGACCGCCAATCGATCTGGTCTGAACGATGACTCAGACAAAATGCTCAGGATACGCTGCGCTTATCCTTTCAAGATGGCAAGAGCCGCGGCTGGCGGCGTGAGACGCGAAATTAGGGCAAGTATATACTTCCCGTCACTTCGATAGTGTATCGGCCGCGCCGGTCTTCAGATCGACCGGAACCGAGGCGTGTTTCATGTTCGATCAGCCACTTGCCGTTGATTTTACGATAAAGCTCGGTAACTCGCATATTTATCTCGACCGACTTGCCTTCACTGTTCGTATCGACGATATGCTCAGTCACGTGGACGTAGCCGAGAGTGCCGTCGGCGTCGACGTCCAGGTCGACCATGTTGTAGGTAATCGGTCCTTGGTAAGCCGCGAGGAAATTTTCCCAATCCTGCCGGAACGCGTCCCAGCCGATATACGCGCGCGTGCAAATTCTCGCTCCTGGCGAGAGAAGAAACTTCAGCGCGGAGCGAACGCCTCGAGCGCACGTTCGTCGGGCAGCGGCAGATCGTCGCATCGGAGCGGCATCAGGCAGACATGATTCGCGCCGGCCGCCAGCTGAGCATCGATCCGCTCTTTGATTTTGTCCTCACTACCCCATGCGATCACCGCGTCGATCAGGTGATCACTGCATCCATTCTCGAAATCCGCCGCCGTGAAGCCTTGCGCTATGAGGATGCGGCGATAGTTGTCCTGACTGGCGTAGAAGCTGAGATGTTCGCGTGCGCGGGCGCGCGCCTTGGCGGGGTCGCGCTCGAGAATTGCGACCACGCTTGCGCACACCCATTTGTCGGGTCCCAGCAGCGCGCGCGCCTGTTTCGTGTGCTCCGGAAGACACAGATAAGTATGCGTACCTTGGGCTTTGCGCGCGGCAAGGCCGAGGGATTTCGGATGCAGCGCCGCGATCACCAAGGGTGGCGGGAGTGTCGGCGCGATCGCCTTGTAGAGCGCCGCTTCCATTCGCTCAATGTAGTCGCTGAGGTAGCTGAAGGGCTTGACGTACTGGTGTCCACGCAGATCCTCGACCAGCGAGCGATGGCTCACGCCGATCCCGAGGATGAAACGGCCGGGCGCGAGCTCAGCCAGCGTCTTCGCCGCCACGGCCATGGTCATCGGATCGCGCACCCAGACGTTGGCGATACCCGTCGCGTAGATCAGGCTCTCGGTATTCGCGAGCAGAAAGCCGCCGTGCGCGAAGGGCTCGCGCCCCCAGGCCTCGGGCGACCAGATGACCTTGTAGCCCATCCGCTCGAGCCGGCGGCAGAAGGCGACGCTCTCCGGCGCCGGCATCGCATCCATGAAGCAGAAGGCTCCCAGCTTGCCGATTTCCATCGCGTTTCTCCCTGCCTGTTTTTTCCAAGTCCGCGCTTGGCGGCTGCGGCCCTAGCCTTCGCCGTAGCAGGAATGTCGCGTATTCCGCAACTGTAATAGCTATTGTTTGAACGCTCCCAAGAGCTTGGTATCAATAGTTTTGATCTAAGGCGTGTCGTCCATCAGAAATTCACTCCCGGCGGCAATACTGTTCGAAAGGCTTGGAACATCAACTGCGGGAAACCGACTCGCGCTCGGTTTTTTCAGTCGGGCCTTGAGTCAGGACGGAACGGGGCGAAGTTTCAGACATTGACAGGTACGGGGAAGGTGCCAGTATTAACGGCTTCTTACTTACCAAGGCCTTATCGCGCATAGGAGCCGCTATGAAGAGAATCTCGTGCGCAGTGTTCGCGCTCTCGTTCCTGCTCGTAAGCATCCAACCGCTGTCGGCTCAAATCCAAGGTCAATGGGTAAGCAGCGGCACGATGCAATCCACTCGCGAGTTGAACGCCCAGGCGCAGGTGGCTGGCGCAAAGGTGGTCTCCATCGGCGGGGTCGATAACAACGGCAATTTACTGGCTTCGACGGAACTCTATAGCCCCGCTCCGGGTACCTGGACACTTACCGGCAGCATGGCTGAAGCCCGTGAGTTGTTTCCGGCCGTCGTGCTGACGAGCGGCAAGGTCCTGGTCTCCGGCGGGCGGGGCGCCAGCAGCACCGTGCTGGCGGGAGCCGAGCTGTATGATCCGACGACCGGAACATGGGCCTCGGCAGGTTCACTCATCGTGGCTCGCTTTGATCATACGGCTACCCTGCTCCAGAGCGGGAAGGTGCTGGTGACCGGCGGCTGCACGGCGAGTGACTGCAGCACCTATACGGCGGTCAGTGAACTTTACGATCCGACGTCGAACACCTGGTCGATGACGGGCGACCTCAACACGGCGCGCTATGACCACACCGCCGTGCAGCTGAAAACCGGGGAGGTGTTGGCCATCGGAGGTATCGCTGGCGCCGCCACCACTTCCAGCGAACTCTACGATCCTTCCGGTGGCACATGGACAGACGCGGCCAGCATGAATGCGGCTCGCTCCTCGAACGCTACTACCCTCCTCCTGGATGGCAAAGTGTTGGTCACCGGCGGCACCACTTCCAGGTTCCCCATCAGCTCAGCGGAACTCTACGATCCTTCGGCCAACTCATGGACCCTAACCGGCAACATGCTGACCGGGCGTTACGCACACACGGCTACACTGCTGACGGACGGGACCGTTCTAGTGGCGGGGGGAGAGGGACAGTCAATCAGCTGTGGAAAGGCTTGTACGAGTTACATCCCTACTTCTAAGGTGGAGATCTACAACGAAACCGCAGGCAGCTTCACCGCTGCGGCAAGCCTGACTAAGGCGCGGGCGTATCACTCCACGACTCTGCTGGGGACAGGACGAGTACTGGCGGACGGCGGCAGCGGTACTACCAGCGTCTGTTGCGTGGTCTTGAGCAGCGCGGAGGTCTATACCCCGCTATCCCTGACGTTCTCTGCTTCGAGCCTGGCCTTCGGCCTGCTGCAAACTGGGCTGACGAGCGCCTCAAAAACGGTGACCGTCGCCGATGCCAGCAGCCACAGCGTCACGTTCAGCAGTATCGTGCGGACTGGTGAGTACGTTGAGTCCAATACCTGCCTGACGACGCTTAAGCCCGGACGGAAGTGCACGATCACGGTTACCTTCACGCCGACGAAAGCGGGGGTGCAGAATGGTACGGTCACACTCAATGACAACAGCCCCGGCAGCCCCAAGCAGACGATCACGCTCAGCGGCACTGGCGAGGCCAACGCGATCAGCTTTTCCCCGGCCACGCTCACCTTTCCCGGTACGACGCCGGGTTTCAGTAGCTCGTTGGCGGCGACGCTCAATAACGACGGCGCAACGACCGTGACTCTCAGTTCCGTCGCGGTGACGTCTGGTGGCCCGACTTTCACGCAAACCAACAGTTGTCCGGCTACGCTTAAGCCGGGCCAGAATTGCACAGTAAGTGTGGTCTTTACTCCGCCAGATTCCGGAAATTACGGCGGGAAGATCTCCGCGTCGGACAGCGCCCTGGGTAGTCCTCAGGTACTGTCACTTTCGGGAATGGGTCTGAACAACTAATTGCATCAGCGGAGGAGTGTCCTTACCGAAAGACTTGAACTCCTACGCAATGACGGTGCAGCCCGTCAAGCACGAGCACCGCGGCGATGTAGCCGACGAACTACTCGCTGCAGCGCTCCGATGCGCCCGGGCTCGGTGATAGTTGAGTCCAGTAGTAAGACGCTGATATTGCGACTTTCAGCCCCGGGATGCCTCTAACAGCGGCACGGCGAACTCAAGCGCTGCGGCACAAAAGATGGCGTTACGGCCGTAGTGCTCCGGCCACGCGTCTATCCAATCCGCAGTACCCTCAGGCCGCTCCATCTCTCCACCAACGGAAATCCTCATTCGAGCAATCAACCTCCGCTTGGCACCCTCGATATCATTCCGTCAGGCCGGCAGCCGCCGATCGTATTCCTTCTGCAGCCGGCTCCAGCCCTCCCAGAAGGGCGCCGGCTCCTTGCCCGTTGCGCGGGCGACCAGAATATCGAGGTGCATGTGCCAACCGGCGCTGACCTTCAGCAGGGTTGCGCGGTCGGGCAGGCGGCGATGGGTCACCGTGAGCAGCACCTCGTTGTTCTTCGGAGCCAGCTCGAAGGAGACGTCGCCGCTGCCTCCCCAAGCGATGGCGAGCTTGCGGGGCGGATCGAGCTCGGTGATCCGGCTCTGCATCCGCTGCTCTTCAGGGAGGCCGGCCGGCCGCTGGCTCGGCGGGTTGTTGAGCTCGTCGTTTCGCCAGACGAGCTCGAAGGGCGCGCCGACCTTCATTTCCATCTTGCCCGCCGCCAGCCACTGACGGCGCAGCTCGCTCTCGGTGAGATACGCCCAGACGCGCTCGACCGGGCCGGGCAGAAGGCGCTGGATCTTCAACGTGGCCGGCTCGGTCAGCACGCCATAGGCATCCGGGGTTGCGAGTTCGTTCATTGGTCATCTCCTTTTTTGAGGGTCGGGGATTGGCGTTCGTCTTCCTTGCGCAGGAGCCGTTCGAGCACATCGAGACGGTCGCTCCAGAAGCGCTCGTAGAAGCTCAACCACTGCTGGGCGCTGGCGAGCGGTCCGGGGTCGAGACGGCACAGATGGATGCGCCCGCGCACCTCGCGACGGATCAGTCCGACGTTTTCCAGGACCTTGATATGCTTCGAGGCCGCCGCGAGCGAGATCGCGAAGGGTTCCGCAAGCTGGCCTACCGTTCGCTCGCCGTCGGCGAGTTCGCGAAGCATCCGCCGGCGCGTGGCGTCGCCGAGGGCGTGAAAGATGGAATTCAGGTGAGGCGCCCGTAGTTCATCAGCGGCGCCGTCGTTCAGCATCGGGCGGACACCGTTCCGAGCGCACGCGCGAATCTCTCTATGACTCCGCTCCAGGTGAGGGCGGATTCGAGCAGTGCCGGCACTATCGGGACGACACTGTTGCCAGGTTCGATCTCTCCGAGGGTCTCGCATGCATCATGAGCTGCTGCCTCGGCGCTGGGCGCCGCGCCGACGATTCGACGACTGTTCGACGAACTCGAAATCAACCAGAACCAGGAGCCCTCGCGAGTCCACAAGTCGAATGAGCAGTCCGCTTGGCGTTGCTGAATCCGCATCATATGTCCCTCCACGCTTCTCACTTGGCCATCCGTTCCACCCTCGGCGCGCCTGCCGCCGACAGCCAATCTTGCGATCGGCCCTTTAGCAATCTCGCCGATCACGCGGTGCGCGAGATCAGGATGGTGAATCGTAGATTCGCCTGGTAACGCCAGTCTTTTCATCGCCGGCGGTTTTCCCGTTTCAAGATGGCTCATCACTTGTCGTACTTGTCGTGGTGGCGCCACCAGTAACCGGTCTCGTTGCGTCCTTTGGGGGCGCGGTCGAGCCACTGGTACGCGCCCCAGAGGCCGTCCAGTCCGCGCGCGGAGGTGGAATAGGTGTGGTACACCACGCCGTCCTCGCGCACGAACGCGCTCATGCCAGGCCTGTCGCGCGAGAACGTGGGCGCGTCGGTACCGCATGTGGCCGCGAACTGGGCGACGGGCGCCGGGGCCGGCGTCGCGTCCATCGCGTGGCCGCCACGCTGGTAGTTGTATTCGACGACCCCCTCGCGCTGTTGCGCCTCGGTGAACGAGACGTTGAAGTCGAAGTTGAAGTCGCTGTCGTGCGAGGACGCCCAGGGAAACGTCCACCCCATCCGCCGCTTGTAAGCCTGCAGCTTCGCGAGCGGTGCCCGCGACACCGCCGAAAGCGTGACGTCGTGGCTCGCCAGGTGCACGACGAAGCCGTCGAACCCGTCTGCGATCGCCGAGCAGGATGGGCAACCCGCCGTGTAGTCGGGCCCGAACATGAAATGGTAGACCAGCAGCTGCGAGCGCCCCGCGAAGAGGTCTGCCAGCGAAGCGCTACCCTCATCGGTCTCGAATCGGTATGCCTTGTCGACCCGGACCCACGGCAGCGCCTGGCGCCGCCGCGCCAGCTCGTCGCTCTGCCGTGTCAGCGCCTTCTCCGCCTCGATCAGTTCGAGCCGCGCTGCCAGCCACTGTTCACGTGTTCCCGTCATGTGTGTCGTCATGGTAATTGCCTCCTTGTGATG
>JBOHWF010000070.1:0-5152 GCA_050736455.1 Binataceae bacterium (SeqCode)
CAGCAGAGCAGGCGCAGGCAATTCTCACCGCACCTCCCTCCTCCCCTATTCCAGATATCCTCCACCAGGATGCGCCCCCGCCGCCACAACCATAGAGATTTGAAACATCGGAGAAGGACAATGGGGAGCTTTAATTTCAATGACATAGCAACGCAGTTTTACACTGCTGGTACGAAATATAGGGCGATCGAGCCTTACGCGATAAAGCTGTTTGTTGCGCTCCTTTTGATTGACATCCTGGTCTCATGGATTCAATTCCTTGCAGAGGGACAATTGGACGCGTCCCATTTCATTGGCCGCTTGATTAAACACCTTCTTAGCGGCGGCTTCATTTACCTCATGATCGTAAATGCATTCGCTTGGATGACAGCCGTCTTGCAAAGCTTTTCTAGTATTGGGGCGGCGGTATCAGGCCTTCCAGCGCTAAGTCCCCAAACGGTTCTTCAAATCGGTGGGAATATTTCGAGTGTTATCTTCTACGCTCCTGCCAACGCGAGCCTGATTACCAACATTGAGCTCGTCATTATACAGAGCGTCTCGGCTTTCATCGTGCTCCTTTCGTTCGTTATCACTGCATCGATGCTTCTATTAACCCTGATTGAGGCATATCTGGTGATAGGTGGTGGGGTGATTCTGCTTGGTCTCGGTGCAAACCGGTTCACGGCGCCGGCCGCGGAAGGCTACTTCGGTTATGTGATTCGAGTTGGTGTCCGCCTCCTTTTCTTCTATCTGGTGCTCGGCGTTGGTGTGCAGATGGCCAACGGATGGAGTGCCGCGCTCGCAGCAGCCTGCAAGCCCGTGTCCGCAACTCTACCGTGGTTCACCACTTACGGGGTACCACCGAGTTCGATCGTTACTACGGTCTGCTCCGGCAGTCTTCCGGTTTCCGATATGTTGATATATGCCGCACTAGCGATTGTTTTCATGATCGTCTGCATAGCCGTCCCTCACATGGCGGCGAGCATAGCAGGTGGCACGGTCGGGCTTGCACTCAGCCATGCTTTCGAGGCGGCGTTTATCGCGCGCACCGTCATTCGGCCGATCAACAGTGCGCTGCAGACCGGATTCAGTAAAGTGTCGCAGATCGGGGGCGGCAAATCCGACAGCAAGGCTGAAGCAGCCAACTGGGTCAGCGCGATGGACCTCGGACGCCAGACTCAGCAGATCAGCAACCTCGGTCCCGATCACGGAGTGCGCGTGCCCGCGCCCACGGACGTGAGCCCCACCACGCGACTGAATGGGGCGACAACACGCGGCACCACTGGGCCGACAACGGGAAACCCGACTAACAACCTCTGAGGCCCGCAACGTTTCGGAGGTGTCAGCGATGAACGCCTCGATCACAGAAATAGAAGTTCGGCAACAACTCGCCGCGATGGGCTGCGAGCGCGTCGATCTCGGAGCATTGAGCCAGTCCGGCTGGATGCTGCTTGCGGAAAATTGCAGCGCAGCGTTGATTCCGTCGGCGATCAAATGGCTCCGGCGTGAGAATGCCTGCGGCGTTCATATCTTCATCCGGCCGAGCGGTGTCCACCGCCTAAGTCTGGTCGACGACCTCACCGCTGATGCGATCTTCGGGATGAAGCGAACCGGCTTCCAGCCAGCGCTGGTCGTCGAAACCTCACCGCAGAACTTTCAGGCGTGGCTCAACCACGGACGAGTACTCGACTCACACACCAGCACCTATGCTGCGAGGAAGCTGGCGCGACGCTTCGGCGGTGATCCATCGAGCGCGGACTGGCGCCACTTCGGACGACTCGCCGGGTTCACCAATCAAAAGCTTCGGCGGCGGCTGGCCAATGGCTATCAACCCTTCGTGAAGCTTCGCGAGTTCAGTGGTCGAACCTACGCAGCCGCCGAAGAATTAATAGATGAAGTAATAGTGATCGCGCAGCGGGAGCTTGCGGAGCGCGACGCGCGACGATCGTTTGAGCCAGTCACGGCCAGCAGCTCAATCAAGGCGATACGTGCGTTTCACGATGATCCGCGTTACGGCGGCGACCTACATCGCGCGGATTTAGCTTGGGCGATCTATGCCACGTGCCGTGAAATCTCAGAGCAGCAGATCAGGGACGAAATTCTTTATGCGCGCGATCTCTCAAAAAAAGGCAAGCCAGCGCGGCAGCTCGACTATGTCGAGCGCACTGCCCTCAAGGCGCTCGCCGTCGTTTCGCCGAGGCGCTAATCAAGCAGCGCTGCTGTCGATGGTTTGTGGCTCGCCGCGTCGCGCGGCGCTGGGCCAGGGAAGGAGTCCTGTCCGTCGCGGCGCACGGCTCCGCGGCTTCGTATTTCAAAATTGTAGCCACCACGCCCCCAACCACCCGGGCATCTTTTCCTCGGCCCCGGATTTAGTTGAGGGGCCGGGGAAAACATGTTCTTCACGAACCCTTTTTTGATGAAGAGCGAACGTCAGATGCGTCCTGGCCTTCGGCAAGCGGACGCAAAGGAGGACCGAAATGGATGATCAATGTGTCGTGTGTCAACGCAAGGTGCAGCGCAGCGAAAACTATGTCCGCTGTCATCTCTGGGGCGCCTTTGCAACGTTTCACTGGCGGTGTTTCGGAAGATATCTGCGCACGGAGAGCGAGCCGCAGGTGGAAGAGACAGTTTGGAAGGCGAGCAGCCAGACGAAATCGAATTAACCGCTCCAAAGGGAGAGCGAAAGAAGAGAAGAGTTATGTCACTAAACCGCGCAATGTTAATTGGCTATCTCGGTCACGATCCTGAAACCCGTTTCCTGCCTTCGGGGCAGCATGTAGTGAGCTTCTCGGTCGCAACCGACGAATCCTACACCGACAAAGACGGCCAGAAGCAGGAGCGGACGGAGTGGCACAGCATCGTGGCCTTTGCCCGTCTCGGCGAAATCTGCGCCGAACATTTCAAGAAGGGGCGGCAGATTTTTGTCGAAGGCCGCCTCCACACCCGCGAGTACGAGCCGAAGAATGGCGATGGCAAACGCAAACGTACGGAGATCATCGCGTCGCGCGTGCAGTTCCTCGGTGCTCCTCCGACCGAGAAGGCTGTGGCAGGCGCGATCGACGCACCGCTGCCGGATGATTGTGACCTGGCGCCCTAACTAGGGCAAATATAGACTTGACTAACCCGAGTGTCGGGCGTCAGGATGTCCTATCGGAGCTTCATGCTCAGGACAAGCGGACGCTAATTCATGCGCGACGACGGGGGTTGAGAATGTCACTTTCGGCATATGTGGACGAAAGCGGGGAGTTTCACGATGGCAATGGGTTTATTTGCCTGTGTGCTTGGCTAGGTGATCATCACGGCTGGGAGAACTTCAACAAAGCGTGGAATCATCTACTTGCTAAATCGATATTGCCCGGCATCCATATGAATAAGTTTTACTCGCAATGCCGTCTGCGAGGTATAAATGAGAATGCCGCCAACGACTTACTATCTCCGTTCATCGAGGCAATTCGCGACAATACCTTGGCAGGCTTTTCTATCGGGGTTGACGGGCGATATCTTCGCCAAAAGTGTATAACCGCAGGCCATCAGCTAATTGAGCCGCAACTATTTGCGGTCCATCGCCTCCTGAAAGCTATGCGTGAGTATTGTACCGCATGGGCGGCGCGGCCTGACGTTCCGCCGTGGATCGCTATCGTGTTCGATGAAGATGAGACGTATTCGCTTGGAATTTATAGAACAATTTCACGACTGCGAAAGATATTCCCTGAAGTAAAGGAATTGATCGCGGCGATCTCCTTTGCCGACGATGAAGTCTACGCGCCGTTGCAAGCGTCGGATATTCTCGCAAATCTCACGACTCGCTACATGCGCGACCGGATGGCGGCCCAAGATGGCGAGTTACCAGAGCCGCCCATCTTGCTCAGGCAACTCACTACTCCCTTTTCTTCCGGCTTAGGGGTCATTTATGGCGAAGAGTTATGGGACAACAAAAGGATAGATCTCTACTGGTCCGAAATCGCGGCAGGCAAGCCGCTCTAAATAGGAAACATCCGTGCGACGCAGAAGATTGTTAAATGTTGATGCTCGGAACAAACACGCGATCACGGCCGCGAACCCTTACGGAGATGTTCGAGTAGCTCCGCGATCACGTCGTTCTTTACCCCAAGCGGATCAATCTCAACTCCCAGCACGCAGCCGCAAGAAGAGCATAGATAGCTGATTCCATTATAAACCGGCGCACCGCGCGAACGCCCTTTGATTTTTATGAACTCTAGAACCGCAGTAGCTACGACGTTTCCACATTTCGGGCAGGTTCCAGAGGCCATTCTATTTGGTCCTATCCCTTGTTTTTCGAGGGCAACCGTCGGACTTGTTTCTTCTGCTTGGCAAATTCAATCATGCGGCGATCTACATCTTTCTTCGAGGCCGATAGGAGTCGCCTCATAATGTTATCGAAGCGCTCGAACGGAGTTGCTCCACCCGGATCGTCTCCGGGCGGAATCACCAAAGTAGATTGCTTCGGCCTACTCACTGAGTTCTCCGCTTACCTCGCCCTTGACGCTTTCGAGGAGGTCGTCAAAATTTCCCGTCAACTGCTTATAGGTCAGGCGTCGGCCAGCCACGCTCGAAAGGATTTCCGCAAACCGCTTCGCGTCGCCGCCCTTACGTTCGTTGTAGCGGAACGCCTGTTCGTCCAAATAGCGGAACAAATGGAACGGTTCGACGCTGACATAGGTTCCTTTCAGCCCGCGCTTGAGCAGCGACCAGAAGTTTTCCATCCCATTAGTATGGACATTCCCTCGAACATACTCTTCGGCGTGATTTACGAATTGATGAACATAGTCTTTTTCAAGGCCGGTGTAGGATGCCAGTTCATCGGTGAAAACTTCGGAGCCGGGTTCGACGTTCGCCCGCACTTCTTCTTGGAGCGTGTGGCGCTTCCGATTGGCGACGTGCCTGACGCGGACTTTGCCAGTCTCGCGATCAAGCAAGCCCATTACCAGTTCCTTTCCCGCTCCGCCGGTGCCGGTGATTTTCTTTGCCTTCTTGTCCTTGTGCATGAAGCGAGCGAGTCCGCCGATCATGCTCTCATCTACTTCAACCGGCCCGCTACCACCCATCTTCTCGAAGCTCCCGCGCTGCATAGCGAAGCGAATACGGTGGAGCATGAACCATGCGGTTTTCTGACAGACGTTCAGATCTCGAGCGACTTCGCAGGAGCTTATCC
>JBOHWF010000071.1:0-4238 GCA_050736455.1 Binataceae bacterium (SeqCode)
GAATAGCGTAGACCACACCAGAGTAGAGAGCAGCCTTCGCCGATTCTTTGACAATGAAAGACAGGCTCCGTCCGTCGATCCCGTGCGCTCCGAAGAGCTCGTCGAGGCAGCAGTCGATCTCTCCGATTACCCCAACCTCCCAACTGTCCGCCGAGACATCCTGCAGCGGGAATGCGTCATGATCCACGACTTTGAGGTCGAGTTTTTGCTTCGCTATGTCCAAGGTGAAGGAACCGAAGTCGACGACCGAAATCTGCATGTCCCTTTTTCGCCGGTTCCCTAGCGCATATCGCCTAATCTCGTTAAACACGTAAGGAAAATCACGTGGGCCCAGCACGCCGAAAGTCGGCTGATAGCTGATCAGGCCCGTCGCGCTGACAACGTTTCTGCCCGCAGAGAGAACACCAATGAGGTTCGCGCGCGGCTCGAGTACAACTTCGACGTCCTCAGGCCAGCCGCTGAGCCTGATGCATTGCACCAGCGCGTCTTTGTTCTCCTCGATCCGCCTGAGCGCAGGAATCGTCACCCGTACCCTGCAATTCTCGCAATCCACTCCGAGTTTGGTGATGCCTTCGAGCAGCCAAGCGAAAAACTCCCCAGCGACCCGAACCAATTGGACCTTTTTAGCGTCAAACTCGTTCGAATAGAGCGCTGATTTCCAATTTGCGAAAACCTTCATCTTCGGACCAGGAGTCATGTTTGCGGCGTCCGAGCCCGCGACCCAAGGGCGTCGACGATCACCGGTCTGAATCATGACAGATGGGATCGTCGCCGTGCCCTCGATTATCGCCACTTCGGCGTCTGCCGATGCGAACTGCTGACGTCCATGTCGCTCCAGCGCCCCTCGATATGCCACTTTTGTATATGAAGCGCCAAGATCGATATTAATCGTTGGTGTTTTCATCTGAATTTCCCCCTGGTCTTGCTGGTTCCACTTGCTCTCGGAGCAGTACGGTATCCGCGAGTCGCCACCCACAGCGGATGACCCTGGCGTCGTCACCTCGAAGCAGTCCGCCCTTTATATCCTCATGCAACATCGGGTCGAACGGCTCGACGACATCAGGTTTCCCTACCTCTCGTATTCCTAGATTAAACGCGGCCGACCAGAGCGCATCGAAGGCATTGCTCTCCATCTGAGCCGCGCGAAGAGCCAAAGCAATCTCCAAGGCCCCCTGAGGGGAAACACTGCCCTTTCTGGACAGCAACTGATCCGTAATCGTCCGAGTGGTCGACACAAGCCAGAAGTCGCGCTTGTCGCCGCCTTGCGAGGAAAGCAAAATGTTGGTGCCGACGCGAAGCAGTTCATCTTCGACGACTCCGTCAGGCGCACGCCGAACACCTACGGCAAGCCGCCACGTGGTAGCAACGTGTGCGGCGAACTGCGCAGCGAATCGCGAGTCTGCTTCGTCGCGGCTGCGCATGATCTCCTGCAGGGCGCTGGCGACAAGTTGCGCGCCACCTGCTGAGCTTTCGTTCGCAAGCACGAGCCCGAGAGCCCTTGCGTAAGACTCCCCCGCGCGATCTGCATGCGAACATGCCAGAACAAGAACTTTGATACGGGCGGGATCCTGCACAATCGTCTTCAGAAGCGCCTCGGCGAATGCGAGCTTTCGATCTCGGGTCAGTATGAGCGCGAGAAGCTCCAATGCATCGGGGAGGTACGCTGGGCGCTTTTTGCTCTCCAGCGCCAAGCTGGCAAACGGCCAAAGCGCTTTTACCGATGCTCTCCTTAGAAACCAATCAAACCAAGCTGTGCCGTAATAGCGCTCCCGCGAAGCGGACACCGAATCCAGTAGAATTTGCTTCGGCGCCTTAGATCGCTTCAACCAGAGGTCAATGCAGGACGGCGAAGGCATAGTGTTTATGAGCAACTCGGCAGGCACGCCGGCGATAGAGTCAACGCAGGTCGCAAACACTGCTTCCGCAGCCGCCGGAAGTCCGACAGCGAGCAGATCCCCAACGAGGGCAGAATGTTCCGTGCCCGATAGGCGAGTGGTCTCGTGTCCGTAACCTCGGACGACTTCGAATGCCCGCACAAGCGCCGCGCGTTCGCCCGGCTGCAAGGCTAGAATAGTTTTTGAAAAGTCGTCGTGAAGCTTACTCGCTACGCCGGATCTGACGTCTTTCTTCGCGGCCAGGCGAAGCATGCGGCTTGCCGCCCTGTCACGAGATTCGGCGTTCATAGAATCGGGCCCAAATTAAGCGTGCCTCGCCAGAAAAAAACCCAGCACAGCACACCGGCTGCCAAAAGTGGGTACTGTCCTAAGTCATTTAGGACAGCACCCAAAAGTAAGGACCATTGCATCGTTCGCGTAATCATGTGTGCCCCGCGCGGGACCATTGGGCGCCACCCCGAGAAGCAGGAGCGGCGCCCGCGGGCCGCTTTAGTCTTCCTTGCCGATCTCCCAATCAATCGGATAGGTCTTCGCTTCGATGCCCTGTCTGAAGAACTGCAAAAAAGCCCTGTAGACGATGTTCCGCGTGTACTTGCCGATGTTGCTCGCCAGGTTGTCGAGGATCGTAAAAAGCGCGCGCGGATCTGGCTTGTGATCGTCCTCATCGTCTTCCGAGACACTCCGGCCGAAGACGAGCGGATCGCCCGTCCTTGACTTTTTTATGAATTCGAGAAGCGCTGCCTGGTGCTCGTCAACCGAATAGCCGCGTTGACGCGCCTTCCCGATTGCGGCCATCAGCGGCGCGAAGAATGTGTCAGTCGACCAGATCAGATTTTGCGCGCGGTCGTTGTCGTAGTGATCGGCGATCGCCCGATTGAGATCGAGGCAAGCCCATATGAAGTCTCGACGACAGGTCTCGTCGCCGGCGGCTTGGATTCTATCGTCCAAATCCAGATCGAAGTTGCCGGCGTCGCTCCGGTCCGTGAGGATCATGTCGGGTTTGATGTGCTGATCGCCTTTGAGGTACGCGACAAGGCCCGTGAGCAGGAAGTTGTATCCGAATTGGCGGCTGCCACCCTTGACCGATCTCAGCCTAGAGCCCTCTTTTTGGGCGCGCTCGGTGATCCAAGGGATGCCCCATTGGTCGAACATTCCCTGAAGCTGCCGCCCGAGAACTTCCAGGAGGTGACGCGAGCTCACTTTCTGCTGTCCGGCGTTCAGCAGCAGGAACAAGCGGACGATGTGGGAGGGACTCAGAAAGTCGCTCCAGAATTGTAGAAAAACGGGCTGCGCCATCAGCTCGTCAAAGCTCAGCGCTTCCTTGCCCTGGGCCTTAAGCTTCTCGAGCTCGCCCTGCATCCAGTCGTAACTCGCCAGTATATTTTTCATGTTCTGCGCGATCAGCGCGTCCAGGAAAAGGACGTGTGTTCGCTGCGAGCCGTCGAGCACCCACACAACTATGGAACCGTCCGACCCGTGCTCAACGTATAGCGTCACCGGTGGAAGGATCGCGCCAGTCAGCACATCTCGGAACATTGCCTGCTTGATCGCGTTTTTGTCTGCCCGGATAAGGGCGCGCTGCAGACCGGGAACGCTAACTTCCGGATTCCACGCAAGCTGTCCCGCTTTCGACTTGTAGACGCCGAGGAGTTCCAAATAGCCGCCGACCGTCGTCTTGCCGAGCCAGTAGTGCCCCCCGGTCGCCCTGTCGATCGCTGGTTCGCAAAGCCGCTCAACGCCTGGAATATCGAAGGCTGCTGCCGCTTTCGCTGTTGCTGTGACCATCATGTTTCCTCCTATATATAGGCCTCGGCTTACGCTGAAAGATATCGCGCGGCTCAAAAAGAGTCAGCCGCTACAATATTTATATCGCTCAACATCTTCAAGCCGCTCCGTCATCTGTAGCGTAGATGTCGGAGGTGGTCAAGGCCTTAGGAGCCTAACCAAGCGAGGACGGTGACGTAATGACGGTGGATCCCAGCAGTATCAGCGCTTCGCCAAGATCTCCGACTATGAAGTAAACGGCGCTCGCAGCAAGCAGCGCAGACCTGGGCTCTTCGCATGTTAAAGGGTTTTTCGCAATCGGACGCAATGCGGAATGACTGACTGCTTGAAACTTTCTAACGAGATCTTCAGATGCCGGCGGTGCGCCAGAGCATACACTTGACAATTCGGACAAGTTTTCGGACAATCACACTGTCCGATGATGTTCGAGAACACAAAAGAGCTTGAATTGATTGGTGGAGCTGACGCGGATCGAACGCGCGACCTCCTGAATGCCATTCAGGCGCTCTCCCAAACTGAGCTACAGCCCCACCGCTAGGCGAGAGCCTCAGCTAAGCG
>JBOHWF010000072.1:0-2977 GCA_050736455.1 Binataceae bacterium (SeqCode)
GTCGAGGGCTACGCCGTCGCCGGCGGGCTCGAACTGGCGCTTTGGTGCGATCTGCGGGTGGCGGCGCGTGACGCGGTGTTCGGCGTGTTTTGCCGGCGCTTCGGCGTGCCGCTAATCGATGGCGGCACGGTCCGGCTGCCACGGCTGATCGGGATGAGCCATGCGCTCGACATGATTCTGACCGGCCGCGGCGTCGCGGGCGAGGAGGCCGCGCGAATCGGCCTGGCGAACCGGCTGGTCGCGACCGGTACGGCGCTCGCGAACGCGCTCGAGCTGGCGCGGTCAATCGCGGCGTTTCCGCCGCATGCGATGAAATCGGATCGGCGCTCGGCCTATGAGCAGTGGGGGATGCCGCTCGACGCGGCGCTCAGCAACGAAGCGCAGCTCGGGCTGGCGACGGTGCGCTCGGGCGAGACCGTCGCGGGGGCGTCGCGGTTCGCGCAAGGCGCCGGCCGCCACGGCAAATTTTGACGCGCCGCGCATGAACGGAGCGAAGAATCGTCTGAGGCGCAGTTGTAACTAAGAGATTTTCCAGATCCGGGATTCTTCGCTGCGCTCAGAATGACAATAGGCGTGACCGCCGGCTGTGGAGGAAATTTGCCAGACACGACACCAGGGATGTCGCACGTGTGGCTTAGGTGCCCTTGAGCACGGCGGTCGCCTGATCGAGCCGGTCGCTATAGGCGTTGAGCGCGCCGGCGGTGATCTTGGCGTAACGGTTGGCGTCGGCCCAGCGATGCTCCTCGATTGCTTCGGTCACCCCGGGCAAGGTCTTGGCGTTGTAGCCGGTGAAGCGGCCGGGCGCATAGATGAGATTCTTGTACCAGGGGCGGCCGGGCAAGCCGACCTCGGGCGCGAGCGTCTGATCGAGGTCGAGCATCAGCGCCTCGAGCCGCGCGCGCTGTAGATCGGAGAGGTGTGAGGCGTTGGCCCCGAGCGCCTCGTCGTAGGCCTTGGCGCTGCGCTTGAGGCGCCCGACGGCGTCTTCGAGCGCGGCAAATTCGATATGCGGAACGCGCGCGAGCGCGTCGGGCAGGCCGCGGGATTTGGTGGGATCATCGGCGAACTGGAAGGCGCGGTCGCGGAGCATCCTGGCCTGGGTCTCGGCCTTTTCGCGGTCGTCATCGGCAAGCTTCTTCGCCTGATCGAGATAATCCGCGACGGCATCGGCAAATGCGCCCGCGCGCTGGATCGGAACCTCGGCCGCGGCCGCGCGCAGCACCAACCGGCCGACGGTTTTGGCCAGCAGCGCATCGTAGACGAAGCCGGGATCGACGAAACGGCTGTGATGCTCGAAAGTGTCGTAGCGGGAATGGTAAACGCCGTAGGACTTGCCCTCGCCCTCGAACGAGACGTCGAGCGCGGGAATTCCGAGATGATCGAGGAAGCTGGAAAAATCGGAACCCGAGCCCAGCGGGTCGATCGGGAAGTCTTTGCCGGCGTCGGCGGCGAGTTTGGCGTCAGCCTTGAGCTGCTCACTGGCGGTGGGTTCGAGCGCCGCGACCCGCATCCTGGCGCGCAGCCGCTGGCCGATTGAAACGCCGGTCTCAGGATCGATCACGTCGACGGCGACCTGATTGACCAGATGCTGGAACTCCGGGCTGCCGCCGACCGTCAAAATGCCGCGTTCGTTGGTGTCGGAGTTGATGTAGATAACCGCCTTTTTCTTCAACTCGCCGGCGTGGGTCTCGGCCCATTCGGTCGAGCCGAGGAGCATCGGTTCCTCAGCGTCCCAACTCGTATAGACCAGCGTGCGACGCGGCCGCCATCCCTGCTTGACGAGTCCGCCAATAGCCTGCGCCTCCGCCAGCAACGCGGCCTGGCCCGAGAGCGGGTCGCTGGCGCCGAAGACCCAGCCGTCGTGATGATTGCCGCGAATGATCCACTGATCGGGCAAGGACGAACCCTTCATCGTCGCGATCACATCGTCGATCGGCTTGAGGCTCCAATCGGACTTGACCGCGAGATGCGCAACCGCCGCGCCGGGTCCGACGTGATAGGTAATCGGCAGGGTGCCGCGCCACGCGGGCGGGACCACGCGGCCGCCGAGCGCCGCGAGCAGCACCTGCGCGTCAGCGTAGGAAATCGGCAGCACCGGGATTTTGAGGATGGTCGTGGCTTCGGCTCGCGTGAGCCGTTTGGCGTCTTTGGTCGCGCCGACGCCGGGGGTCAGCGGATCGCCGGGATAGAGCGTCATGTCGGCGACGGAGCCGCGCTGGATTCCGTGGGGCGGACGCATCGGACCGGCCGGATAGGTCTCGTCCACCGAATAGCCATCCTGCTCCGGGTCGGAGTAGATGATGCAGCCGACAGCGCCGTGATCCTGCGCGAGCTTGGGCTTGAGTCCGCGCCATCCGGAGCCGTAGCGCGCGATGACGATCTTGCCCTTGACGCTCACGCCCAGCCGCTGGAGCGTCAGGTAGTCGTCTTGCATCCCGTAGTTGACGTAGACCAGGCCGGCGGTGACGTCGCCGTCGCCCTGATAGACGACGTATGCGGGAAGCGCAGGATCGGTGGCTGTCGCGCTCGAGTCGCCGGGGATCGGCGGCTCCTGCAGCGTGGCCGTGAAGGGATGGGGCGCCGTCAACTCGAGAGTTTCGCTGAGCGGCGTCGGATAGAGCACCCAGAAAGTCTCGATCCGCGCGTCCCAGCCCCAGCTTTTGAACCAGCCGAGGATGCGCTGGGCGTTGGCCTTGTCGTGCGGCGAGCCGACCTGGTTGGGTTCGGCGGACAGTTTTTTGAGCCAGTCGCGCATTTCGTTCGCGCTCAACTGCGCGTCGAAGCGTTGTTCGAGCGTACGTTGCGCGGTCGAACCGTCGGCAGTGAAGCCCAGCAACGATGCATCGCCTGTCTGTGCGGCGACGGAAGATGCCGGTGCGACGGCAATGCAGATCAGCATCGATAGCGCCGCAAGACGCGGCCGGAACGCAAACGCATTCATGGCATTTCCCTGCATGGAGAAAACGCAGATTGGGAA
>JBOHWF010000073.1:0-5215 GCA_050736455.1 Binataceae bacterium (SeqCode)
CATATAGCCCCCCGGCGGTGTCTGATTGTGAGACGTTACGGGCTTGCGCCGACAGCGTAAAGTCCGCGCGAGCGAGGCGGCCGAGTCTAGTCTTCGACTGAGCCTCGCAGACTCTGGATTTTGACCGCGGTTCGCGGACTCGTTCACTCTTCTGCACCCGGCGCAGGCGTCTAGATAGATTCGCGTGCGCGATTCCCATAGCCTGAGCTTGGCGACATGAAACGCCTCTTCACCTACGCCTGGCGCTACCGGCTTTGGTATGCGATCGGCGGTCTCTTCACCTTCGCCTTCGCGCTGTTGCAGATGCTGCTGCCGCTCCTGATGCGCAGCGCGATTGACGACGCGCGCACCGCCAAGGCGCAGCAACTGGTACATATCGCGATCGCGATGGTGGCCGTCGCCATCGTGATGTGCGCGGCGCGCGCGCTCTCGCGCATCATCACATTCAATACCGGCCGCGACATCGAATTTGATTTGCGCAACGACCTCTTCGCCCACGCGACCAGGCTCGGTCCCGACTTTTACGAACGCCTCAAGACCGGCGACCTGATGTCGCGCATGATCAATGACCTCACCGCAGTGCGCATGATGGCCGGGATGGGCGTGCTGAGTTTTTCCAATACGCCGGTCACGTACATCTTCGCGCTGATCTTCATGTTCTCGCTCAACGCCCGCCTGACCCTCGCGTTGATTGCGCCCTATCTCGTGCTGTTCGTGCTGATTCGTTTCCTGACGCGCGCGATGATGGAGCGCAGCTTCAAGGTGCAGGAGGGGCTGGGCGAGCTCGGCGCGAAGGTCCAGGAAAGTCTCTCCGGCATCCATCTGGTCAAGGCCTACACGCTCGAAGAGCGCGAAGCCGAGCGGTTTCGCGCGCTCAACGACGATTACAACGAACAGAATCTCGCGCTGGCGCGGGTGCGCGGCGCGCTGATGCCGCTGATTCGCGCGGCGGTGGCAAGTTCGATGATGATCTTGCTGGTCTATGGCGGCGCGCTGATCGAGGCCCACCGCATCACGATCGGCGACCTCGTCGCGTTCATGACTTACCTGGGTCAGCTCGCCTGGCCGACGGTTTCGATTGGCTGGATGCTCTCGATTTACCAGCGCGCCAAGGCCTCGATGCGGCGGCTCGAGGAGATCTTCGAGGCCACGCCGGTGATGACCGTCGAAGGCGGCGAGGCGCGGCTCGAGACCGCGGGAGCAATCGCCTGGGATCATGTCTCATTCAGTTACTTTCCGGATCAAACCGCCTTGGCCAACGGCGGCTCGGCGCGCGCGTGGGCGTTGCGCGACGTGAGCGTGAAGGTGCCCGCAGGCGGCAAACTCGCGATCGTCGGGCGCACCGGCTCGGGCAAATCCACGATGGTCAAGCTGCTGGCCCGCATGATCGAACCGACCAGTGGACGCGTGACCATCGACGGCCGCGAACTGCGCCAATTGCCGCTGGCCGGCCTGCGCAAAACTATCGGCGTGGTGCCACAGGAGCCGGTGCTCTTCTCCGACACGATCGCGCGCAATATCGCCTTCGGCCGCCTCGATGCCTCCGCTGAGGAGGTCGCCACCGCAGCCCAAATTGCCGGACTCGAAGTGGACCTCGAAGCGATGCCGCGGGGTTACCAGACCGTGGTCGGCGAACGCGGCATGGCGCTGTCGGGCGGGCAGAAGCAGCGCGTCACGATCGCCCGGCTGCTCGCCTACAATCCGGCCGTCGTGGTGCTCGACGACGCGCTCTCGAGCGTTGACACGGAAACCGAGCGGGCGGTGCTGCACAGCCTCGAAGAAAGCGTCAAGGGCCGCACCACGATCGTCGTCGCGCATCGCGCTTCGACGGTGCGCGACGCCGACGAGATCGTCGTACTCGACGAAGGCGCGATCGCTGAACGCGGTACCCATGAACAGCTCATGGCGCGCAGCGGCATCTATGCCGAGCTGTTCCGCCGTCAACTGCTCGAGGAGGAGCTTGCGCGCTACTAGCCGATGGCCGCCTTGCCGCAAGACCGCAGCCTCCGCTCGTATGATTGGCGTCTGCTCAACTTTGTCTGGCGTTATATCCACCCTTACCGGCGGTTGTTCTGGCTGTCGGTCATCCTGATGCCGCTGAACACGATTTTCGTGCTGATTCAGCCCTACATCTTCAAGCTCACCATCGACATCTTCCTGGCCTCGCACGCCACCGCCGCGCCGCACTGGCTCGCGCCGATCCTGGCCGCGTCGCACGGCCACGGGCTGCTGGCGATGGGGGCGATGTACCTCCTGCTCCTGCTCGGCGAGGTCTCGAGCTTTTACGGCCAGTTCTATCTGACCATGCTGGTCGCGCAGTACAGCCTCTCCGACCTGCGGGTCGCGCTGTTCCGCCACATCGAGCGGCTGCCGATGGCCTATTTCGATCGCACGCCGGCCGGACGTCTGGTCAGCCGGATGACCACCGACATCGACGCAGTCAATGAGATGTTCGGTTCAGGCTCACTCACGCTGCTGATGGATTTCCTGACGCTCGCCGGCATTATCGCGATCATGCTCGCGTTCAACGTCCGCCTCGCACTCTGGTCGCTCTGCGGCGTCCCGCCGCTGCTGCTCGTGATCAACTTCTTCCGCGTGCGGATGCGGCGGGTTTTCGGCGAGATTCGCGAGCGGCTCGCCGCGCTCAACGCCTATCTCTCGGAAGCGCTGAGCGGGATGGCAGTCATCCAGCTCTTCACCCGCGAGCGCGAGAGCCGCCGCGAGTTCCGCGAACTCAATCAGAAGAACCGCGACTCGCAGCGCATCTCGAATATCTACGATGGCGCGATGTTCTCCTCGGTCGAGGCGCTCAGTTCGATTACCGTCGCGATGATCCTGTGGGCCGGCGGCGACGACGTCATCCATCGGCTGATCACCATCGGCACGCTCTACGCCTTTATCGATTACGCCCAGCGCTTCTTCATGCCGCTGCGCGATGTCTCCTCGAAATACACCACACTCCAATCCGCGCTCGCCGCGGTCGAGCGGATCGAGGGGCTGATGGCGATTCCCGAGTCGATCGCGAGTCCGCCGGTCCCGCGCCGCATCACGCGCACCCTCGGCGCAATCGCCTTCGAGCATGTCTCTTTCGAGTACCGCCGCGGCGAGCCGGTATTGCGCGACCTGAGCTTTCGCGTCGAGCCCGGCCAGAAGGTCGCGATCGTCGGACCCACCGGGTCGGGCAAGACCACCATCATCAAGCTGCTCAACCGCTTCTACGATGTCACCTCGGGCCGCATTCTGGTTGACGGCGGCGACGTCCGCGAATGGGATCTGCGCCTGTTGCGGCGCACCATCGGGCTGGTCCAGCAGGATGTCTTCCTGTTCGCCGGCGACCTGCTCGACAACGTCCGGCTCAGCCGGACCGATTTGACCGAGAGCCAGGTGCGCGACGCGCTCGCCCGCGCGCAGGCGCTCCGCTTCGTCGAGCGGTTGCCGGATGGCCTCCACGAGGAAATTCACGAACGCGGGGCCAATCTCTCGGCCGGCCAGCGTCAATTGCTCTCGTTCGCCCGCGCGCTCGCCTACGATCCGCGCATTCTCGTGATGGATGAGGCGACCTCGAGCGTTGACAGCGAGACCGAGCGGCTGGTCCAGATCGCGCTGCGACGGCTGCTCGCCGAGCGCACCGCGTTGATCATCGCCCATCGGCTCTCGACCATCGAGCGCGCCGACCGCATCCTCGTGCTGAGCAACGGCGTCTTGCGCGAGAGCGGCACTCACGAGGAATTGCTCCGCCGCCCGGGCCTCTATCGGCGTCTTTTCGAACTGCAGTACGCAACCACCACCGAGCCGGTCCGCGAAGCCCACTAGCGCAGGCGCGCCGAGGCGCGCAGGCGAGTCTTTAACTGTGACCGCGCCTCGGGGACTCGGCCGCCCCCTGGAGCTGCGTCAAGAATCCAGGGGGGCGAGAGGTCTCGTGGCGAGCGTGCTATACTCCGCTCGCCGGAGTGAGTCGGGCGATCGCCGCCTAACCGCGGAGGAAAGTCCGGGCTCCATAGGGCAGGATGGCCGCTAACGGCGGCGCGGAGCGATCCGCGGAAAGTGGCACAGAAAACATACCGCCCGTCAGGGTAAGGGTGAAATGGCGGGGTAAGAGCCCACCGGCGCGCGAGTGATCGTGCGCGCATGTCAAACCCCATCCGGAGCAAGACCAAATAGGAGGAATGAACGGCCCGTTCGCAATTCCTCGGGTATGGTCGCTCGAGCCGGCGGGTAATCGCCGGCCCAGATGAATGATCACCGCCCGCGAGGGCACAGAACCCGGCTTACAGACTCACTCCGGCATCGCTACACAAACACCGGTCGAATGCGCTAGAGTCGGCAAATCAGAGCAGCCATCAGGGAGGCCTCACTATGGGACTAGCCAACGGCGTTCATCACCTCGCAATCTGCACGAAGGATATCAAGAAGCAGATCGAGTTTTTCACCCAGCACGTCGGCATGGAGCTTGTCGCGTTGTATTGGATGCACGGCGTGGACAAGACCTTCCACGGTTTTTTGAAGCTCGGTGACAGTTCGTCGATCGCCTTTTGCCAGGGGCCAGAGATCGGCGAGATTCAGCCGATCAAAGGGGTCTCGCATCCGGCCTGGACCGCCGCTCCGGTGGCGGCCGGCGTGATGCAGCATCTCGCGCTCAACGTTGACAACGAAGCCGACCTGCTCGCGATTCGCGATCGCGTCCGCACCCATGGGGACTGGGTGATGGGGCCGATCGACCACGGCTTCTGCAAGTCGATTTATCTCGCGGCGCCCGAGGGCATCATGCTCGAGTTCTCGACCTCGGAAGGAAATTCGATCGATGCCGAGGCCTGGATCGATCCGGAGGTCGTAAAGCTCAGCAACATCAGTTTGGCCGAGCTTGATCGTTACAAGCATCCGCCGGCTTTCGCGTCGCGCGGCGGCGCGGTGGCGAATCCTGCGGTCGATCTCGCGCATCCGCCGATGGAGTTCCCGCCGGGACGGGAAGGCGTCTACAAAATGTCCGACGCGGAGGTTTTTGCCCGCATGAGCGAGACGACGCCGCCGGTGCAGCCGAAGCGCTGAGTTTACCCTATTGCGACGGCGCTCGACCCGTTCGCGGCCAAGCGCCGTCGCGTCAATCGTTCCGCTCATGCGGACTGCCTAGTGTCGTGTCTCGTAAATAACTTTCATAAGAGTGGAGGGCTGCGCCGACTCGGAAACCGGTACCGGCTTCTCGCCAACGCGAGAAGCT
>JBOHWF010000074.1:0-5349 GCA_050736455.1 Binataceae bacterium (SeqCode)
GAACAGGAACGTCGAGGATCGCCATGGATCAGGAACTGGCGGGGAAGGTTGCGATTATCACCGGGGCCGGGCGGATGCGCAGCATCGGACGGCCAATCGCAAAAATGCTCGCGCAGGCCGGCGCCGCGATCGTGATCACGGGCACCGGGCGGCGGCCCGCCGACTATCCCGACGACGAAAAGGCTGCCGGCTGGCGCGACATTGAGAGCGTCGCCGACGAGATTCGCAGCGCCGGCGGACGCTGCCTCGCGCTGGTCTCCGACATCCGCGATGAGCAGGCGGTAGAGAAACTGGTGAGCGCCACCGTCGCCGCGTACGGGCGGCTCGACATTGTCGTCAACAATGCCAGCGCCGCGCGCGGACCCGACCGTGTGCCGGCGACCGAGTTGCCCTATGCGGTCTGGAAGCAGGTCTTCGCGACCAATGTTGACGGCACCTTTCTGCTCGCCCGCGCGGCCGCGCGCAAGATGATCACGCAGAACGAGGGCGGCAGCATCGTTAATCTTTCGTCCATCGCGAGCAAGCTCGCACCGGCCAACGCCGCAGCCTACGCTTCCTCCAAGGCCGCGATCAACGCACTCAGCCGCGCGATGGCGCTCGAATTGGCGCCGCATCGGATTCGCGTCAACGCACTCTGCCCCGGCATCATCGATACGTTTCGCATGGACGACATTGGCCGCGGTGACAAATGGCGGAACTTCGTCAAGACGATGATCCCACTCGGCTATGCCGGCGACGGCAGCGAATGCGCCGAAACCGTCCTGTTTCTCGTCACTGATCATGGCAAATGGATCACCGGCCAGGCGATCAATGTCGATGGCGGTACCGTCTGGGGTAACTAGCCAGCTACATTTTGTCTCAGCCTTCCGGTGAACTACTCATCCAAATTCACGCTCCGCTCGTCGATTCTTCAAGCTCGTCACATTTCTGTTTAGGCTCGCGCATACCTATCAGTAAGCTTGTGACTGAGTTTGACTGCAAACCGGTCCAGCGGATGAGGAGATGTTTGGTGGATGAAGACCGGGTCAGCGGCGACCTCTGGACAAAGGCCATCGAGGTCGATCTGGGCGAGATCGAATCCATCCACGCGGATGCGACTTGGTACCGCTCGATATGGATATCCGATCTGCTTCTCGGCACCCGCACGTGCAAAGTTGACGCGCCTCGTCAGCCGTGCAAAACAGAACAGGATTGGCGCGCGCTGTCGGACCGGTGCGTCAGTGCGGATCGCAAGCGGGAGTCGTCGCAAACATGGAGCAGAAAGTCGGATTCGGAGTCTTCTCGCCGCAGGTTGGATTGCCGTTCAAAGCGCTGCTCGAACGCGCCAGCCAGATCGAGCGGCTGGGCTACCACTCGATCTGGCTGGTCGATCATTTCTGGAGTCGCGGCGTGCCCGAAGCTGACGCGCTGGAATGCACCACCGCGATGACCGCGCTCTGTGCGCGGACCGAAAAACTCCGCGTAGGTGCGCTGGTGCTGTGCAATTCGTTCCGCAATCCCGCGATGCTCGCGAAAGTGCTTACGAGTATCGATAACATCAGCGGTGGCCGCGTTGAAATCGGACTTGGCGCCGGCTGGATGGACGAGGAATACCGCGCCTACGGCTACGAGTTTCCGACGATGGGCGCGCGACTGCGTCAACTCGAAGAGTGCGTCCAGATCCTCAAGGCGATGCTCACGGCGAAACAGTCAAGCTTCAAGGGACGCTACTACCAGACTGCCGGCGCGTGGAACAATCCGCAGCCCCTGCAACGACCTCACCCGCCGATCACGATCGGGGGCAGCGGCGAGAAAGTGATGTTAAAAATTGTCGCGAAGTATGCCGATCGCTGGAATTGTCCGGCTGGCTATCGCAGTTTCGAGCGGAAATTTGACGCGCTTAAGGAACATTGCGCGGCGGTCGGTCGCGACCTCAGCGAAATCAACATCTCGGAGCAACTGCTGGTCTGTATCGGCGCTAACGAGGCCGAGGTCGAGGAACGCTGGAAAATTGCGCAACGCCTGCCGTTCTCACGCACCGGGATCAAGGGCACGCCGAGCAGCGTTATCGCGCAGCTGCGCGATCGCGTAAGGCGAGGCATCCAGTTCTTCACGATCATTTTCGGCGACCTGAATTCACCTCAGAGTATCGACCTGTTCGCGCGCGAGGTGATGCCTGCCTTCGCGTGAGCTCCGCCGCGTCCATCGCTAACACCCGTGCGGCGTTGTGTGTATAACGGAGTCATCAACGGAGTCAGCAGAGGAGGAAAGCCATGCCGCTCTATCTCGACGAGATCAGTTTCAACGTTTCCAGCAAGGATGATTTGAAACGCGCGCACGCGCTGATCAGCGGCGCGGTCAAGAACGGTTTCCCGCCGGGCGTGACGCTCAAGGCGGGACCGTGGTTCTCGAACGAAGAAGCCAAAGTCGTCCTCATTCTCGACATCCAGGATCATGCTCTGACCTTCGGGCCGTTCAGTGGCGCGATGGCCACCGGGGTCATCGCGAAGCGGCGGCTCAGTCCGATCGTGGATTGGGAAACCGCGGGCAAGAGCATCAACGGCTGAGCGCTGCGACCGTCTGAAAAGAATCAGTTGGAGAAAGCGCGAGGCGGAGTCATCTGATGAATGGCGCCGAGAGCCTGATCCGAACCGCGCTGGCCGCGGGCGTCGAGGTTTGCTTCGCCAACCCGGGTACCACCGAGATGCCGCTGGTCGCGGCGCTTGACGCGAGCGCCGGCATGCGCGCGGTGCTTGGCCTGTTCGAGGGGGTCTGCACGGGCGCCGCCGACGGCTACGCGCGGATGGCCGGAAAACCTGCTCTGACGCTCCTGCATCTCGGCCCCGGCTTCGCCAACGGCATCGCGAATCTGCACAATGCGCGCCGCGCCCGCTCGCCGATCGTCAACGTGATCGGCGACCACGCGACCTGGCATCTCGCCGTCGACGCCCCGCTTACTTCCGATATCGTCTCGCTCGCGCGGCCGGTCTCGGGATGGGTTCGCGAGGTCAAGACGCCGGCCGCGGTGGCCGCCGATACCGCCGATGCGATCGCGGCTGCAGGTGGCTTCCCGGGGAAAGTCGCGACGCTGATTGTGCCGTCGGACTGCCAGTGGAGTCGCGCCGACGTTGTCGCGACGCCGGTCAAGACCGCGACGCAAGCGCTCGCGCCCGACAGCGCGGTCGGTCAGGCCGCCGAGTTGCTCCGCACGCACGGCGGCCACACGGTTCTTTTCATGGGCGCGCAGGCGACGCGCGAGCGCGGCCTCAAGGCTGCAGCGCGAATCGCCGCGAAGACCGGATGCCGGTTGATGTGCGAGACTTTTCCGGCGCGCATCGAGCGCGGCGGCGCGCGGCCCGCGGTCGAAAAGTTGCCCTACTTCCCCGAGCAGGCGACCGAGTCGCTCGCGAAGTCGGCAGCGTTCGTGCTCGCGGGCGCGCTCAACCCAGTCGCCTTCTTCGGCTACCCGAATATCCCCAGCCAACTGATTCCGGCCGGCCGCGCGATCGAGACTCTGGCGACGCCCGAGCAGGACTCCGGCGCTGCACTCGAAGCGCTGGCCGAGTTGATCGGCGCGCGCAGCGACCCGCAAACGCCGGCGACCGCGCGACCAGCAACCCCAACCGGCAAGCTCGACGCCTCGACGATCGGCGCTGCGATCGCCGCCCTGATGCCCGAAGATTGCATCGTGATGGACGAGGCTGCGACCACCGGCTTGCCCTTCTTCGGAGCTTCGAGCGGAGCGCCGGCGCACACCTACCTGGCGCTGACCGGCGGCGCGATCGGCCAAGGGCTGCCCTGCGCGACTGGCGCGGCGGTCGCATGCCCGCAGCGTAAAGTTATCGCCTTTCAGGCCGACGGCAGCGGGATGTACACCCTGCAGGCGTTATGGACCCAGGCACGCGAAAAGCTCGACGTCACCACGCTCATCTGCAACAACCGCCGCTACCGCATCTTGCAGGTCGAACTCGCGCGTGCCGGAATCACCGAGCCGGGCCGCGTGGCGCGGGCGCTGACGAGTCTCGCCGAACCGGAGATCAACTGGTCCTCGATGGCGGCAGGCATGGGCGTGCCCGCGGTCCGCGTCGAGAACGCGGAGGGGCTGGTCATGCAGCTCGGGCGCGCGCTCAAAGAACACGGCCCCAATCTGATCGAGATGATGATCTAACGCGGCCTCGCGTCCAATTCGTGCAAGTCCGAGGCAATCGCGGCGAGATCCTCGAGTGAGCGGGGTTCGCGGCCAAGGTCGCCAGCGGCGACAATCGGAATCTCAGCGGGGATAAGGGTGCGTAAGCGCTCGAGCGCGCCGCACTCGCGATCTTTTAACGCAGCGAACTCCGCGAGGTTGCGGCGCAGCTTGGCTTTGAGCCCGGTGGACAGTCTCGCACGCTCGATCTCGTCCACCTCGGGTAATTCTACCATCAGCCGATTCACCGCGACGGCTCCGACCCGCAGCCCCATCTTGCGCAACGCGCGCGCAAACTCATCCGCCTGATCGACGCGTTCCTTTTCCGCGGTCGTGACCAGCACGATGAAGGTCGCGGGCGCGCGGATGAGCGCCTCGGCCTCGGCCGCGCGCGCGGCGAAACCGTCATACATGCCCTCGAACCCGCGCACAAAACCCTGCACGTCTGCTAGCAAATGGAGCCCGGTCAAGCGATCAAAGGCCGACAGCACCGCGCGCGCCGCCAGGTCGAGCGCGCCGAGCGGCGCACGCAGCAGACTGCGCGATGCTCCCAGCAGCGTGATCGCCCGCGAGCTCATCAGCTCGAGCATCCGCCGCGGTGCGTCGAGAAAGTCCAACGCCTCACGCGCCGGCGGTGTATCCAGCACAATCAACTCGGCGCCGTCCTCGCGATAAAGTTCGAGCAACTTCTCGATCGCCATGTAGTCGGCGACGCCGGCCAGCGCACTCGAAAGATTTTGATAGATGCGTCCCGCGATAATCGCGTCATGCGCAGCGGGAGACGGCGCGTATCGAGCAATCAACGCATCGAAAGTTGACTTCGGGTCGAGCCGCAGCGCCCGCAAACGCCCGGAGGATTTCGCCCGCAGCCCGCCAAGTGCGACGATCTGCGGTTCGACGCCGTCGGCTTCGAGTCCCAGGGCGTCAATCAGGCGCGGCGCCGGATCGATCGTCATCACGTCGACCTCGCGTCCGCGCATCGCGGCCTCGAGCGCGAGCGCGGCGCTGAAGGTAGTTTTGCCTACGCCCCCGGGTCCGAGACAGATTACGAGCCGGCAGCCGCCCGGGACCAACCCGGCGCTCATCGTACGATCCCACTCGCGACGATCGCGTCCGCGAGAATCTCGAGTTCTGGCTGCGCGAGCGTGGCGCGAAAAAGCGTCGGGATCGCAGCTACCTCGAGA
>JBOHWF010000075.1:0-9206 GCA_050736455.1 Binataceae bacterium (SeqCode)
CGGCCGCAGCGCTCAAGCCGGGCGCACGATCGCTTGCGAAAAGGCGCCGATCACTCGCCCGCGTCCTCTTGAAACGAGTAACGTTCCTCGCGCCACGGGTCGCCGTGGTTATGGTAGCCGCGCACCTCCCAGAAGCCGCGCCGATCCTGCGCGCAGAACTCGATCGCGCGCACCCACTTGGCGCTCTTCCAACCGTAGAGTTTCGGTACAACCAGGCGCAGCGGCCCGCCGTGGTCAGGTTCGAGTTCCTTGCCGTCGTGCCGCCACGCGAGCATCACCTCGTCGTCAAGAAATTCTTCGCGCGCCAGATTGGTCGTGTAGCCGCCGTCACATTGAATGAAGACGAAGCGGGCCTCGGGTTTGACTCCCGCCTGGCGCGCGAGCTCGGCAGTTTTTACCCCTTCCCAGCGATTGTCGTAGCGCGACCAGGTGGTCACGCAATGAAAATCGGCGACCTCGGCAGCCGTCGGCAACGCGCGGATTTCCGCGAAGGTGAAGCGCAATGATCTTTCGACCAGACCGGTCACGCGAAAGTCCCATTTGGCCGAATTGAAGCGCGGCGTCGCGCCGTAGCTCAGCACCGGAAACTTGGTCACGAGGGTCTGCCCGGGCGGCAGCCGAGCCTGCGCGTTCGACGCGATCGCGGGTTTCGCCATCTCAGGCAAAATAGCCAACCGCCCGCCGTATCGCCAGTGCCATCGAACTGATCAACACACGCCTCGACTCATCTCACAGAGAGGGCACGACGGGGTTTCAATTGGCAATGTTCCAAAGACCACAGTGAGAGAGGTTCCGACGATGTTTCCATCCGTGACAATCATGATTTTAGGATCGATGATTACCGTCGTCTTAGCGATCGTGAATTGGGGCCTTTGGCGCAACGCGCCGATCTTGCCGTATCCCGCCACGACGACGATTCCGCAGTTCGCTCTGGACGATGGGTCGTTCAAAGAGGTCGCTTAGCAAGTTCAACGCTGCACGGCGCGCGCTACCGGAAGGCGCATCGCTTCGAGGATCGCCGCGGTCATCGAGGTGGTCGTCGCCCGACCGCCGAGATCCGGGGTGAGCGTGCGACCCGCGCGCAGGACCTCGCCCACCGCCACCCGGATGCGGGCGGCGGCGTGCGGCGCTTTCAAGTACTCGGCGAGCATCGCCGCCGACAGAATTGCCGCGACCGGGTTCGCCAGATTCTTCCCGGCGATATCCGGCGCGGTGCCGTGCACCGCTTCGAAGATCGCTCCGCGCTCGCCATAGTTCGCGCCCGGGACAACGCCAAGTCCGCCGACCAGACCAGCACATAGATCAGAGACGATGTCGCCGTAGAGATTCTCCAGCAGCAGGACATCGAAGGCTGCCGGATTCGTCACCAGCCGCATGCAGGCGGCGTCAACGATTCTTTCCTCGTAACGAATCGCGGGATATTTCTTCGCCACTCGCCGCGCACATTTCAGAAAAAGCCCGTCGGAGAGCTTCATGATGTTGGCCTTGTGGATCGCGGTGACCAGCTTGCGGCCGTTGCGCTGCGCGTACTCGAACGCGAATCGCGCGATGCGCGTTGACGCGTGCGCGGTAATCACTTTGACGCTTTCGACGATCCCCGGGGTGAGCTGATGCTCGATGCCGGCGTAGAGGTCCTCGGTGCTCTCGCGCACAACCACGAGATCAACGTTGCGGAAAGGGGTCTGCACGCCCTCGAAACTGTGGGTCGGCCGCAGATTGGCGTAGAGGTTGAAGGTCTTGCGCAAATAGACGTTGATCGATCGGTAGCCTTCGCCCACGCGCGTCTCGAGCGGCCCTTTAAGTGCGATGTGGGTCCGTTTGAGCGAGCGAATCAACGCGTCGGGCACCGGCGTCCCGAACTTCTTGACGCCGGCCGCGCCGGCCTCCTGCCGATCCCACTCGATCTTGAGTCCGGCTGCCTCGAGCACGGATACGGCCGCGCCGATCACTTCGGGTCCGACGCCATCGCCGGGGATCAGCGTAACGCGAGTCGGCCGCGCTCGATCGGCTTCGCTGGATTCGGTGCGAGCGGCGCCGTTCGATTGAGCTTTCCTTATGGTCTTTGATGCCAACGTTCGAACCGGATCATCGGCGTTGCGATCGACGGCGCGTTTCCTCAATTTAAATTCCGGATTTCAGGCGATGAATGCGAGCGATTTTATCAGGAGTTCACCAGTCCAACGAAGATATCTGCGACATTCGTTCCCGTCGGGCCTGTGACGAGCAAGTCGCCCAGCGCCCTGAAAAACGTATAGGAGTCGTTGCGGGCGAGCGCCCCGGCCGCATCCAGTCCCGCTTCCCGCGCGCGCGCGAGGGTAGCGGGGGTGACTATCGCCCCGGCAGCATCGGTCGGACCGTCGATGCCGTCGGTTCCCGCAAACATTGCTGCGATCTTCGACTCCTGTTCGGCTTCGCCAAACGCGATCGCCATCGCGAGCGCACAATGCTGCGCCCGCCCGCCTCGGCCGTCACCGCTGACCGTCACTACCGGTTCGCCTCCGGCGATAAGGCAAACCCGCTCGCCTTGCAGACGGCGCAGGCGCGTCGCAAGGTCATGGCCCACTCGCTCCGCGTCATCGGAAAGACTCCCTGCATGTTCGACTCGGTAGCCGAGCTGCTGTGCGCATTCGGCCGCAGCCTCCTGCGCAGACTGGTTATCTCCCACGATGATGCTGATTGCGCAGGCCACCGCCGGATCCTCAGGTTTGACCGTTTCGGCGAGCTCTCCGGCGGCGCCGCGCTCGAGGCGATCACGCACCGCCTCGGTCGTCCGGCCCCAGAGCCGGCGGCGCTTAAGCACCGCGATTGCATCGGCAAAGGTCGTCGGATCGGCGGTCGCCGGACCCGAGCCAATCGTCCCGAGGTCGTTGCCGGGCACGTCGGAGAGAATCAGACTGAGGATGCGGGTGTCAGCCTTGAGCGCTCGCAGGAGGCCGCCGCCTTTCAAAGCCGAAAGGTGCTTGCGCACGGCGTTCAGTTCTCGAATCGACGCGCCCGCGCGCATCATGGACGCAGTCAGGCTGATCTTGTCGTTCAGCGAGATGCCCGCTGCCGGCACGACCGCCAATGCGGACGCGCCGCCGCTTAGCAAAAACAGGATTAGTTCATCGGCTTCCGCACGCTTTACGAACTCGAGCGCTGCGCGCCCGGCCCGTTCCGACGAGGCGTCGGGCAGCGGATGTGCTCCCACGATCGGATGAAGCTCGGAGGGGAAGTCCGCAGTCGCCAAGGACGGCGCAATCACGAGCGCGTCGCTGATCTTGGCGCCGAACCGTGCATGCGCTTCCCGCGCCATCCCGAGCGCGGCTTTGCCCACCGCCAACAGCCGAACCCGCGCCGCCCCGGTGATCATTGCGGGCACTCGATGGTCGATCTCTCCGTCCAACGCCCGCGCCACGATGCGTCCGGGTTCAACCGCTGCGATCGCGGCGGCGAAGATCTGCAAAAGATCGGCCCGCAGGCGCGATCGAATCCCTGATTCTCGAGCCTTGGCGTCCATCGTTTTAAGTCAGGAACTTCGCAGCTGTGGATGGCTCAGCCTATCATCCGTGGCGGGTGCTTCAATCATGAGCGCAAGACGTGTACTTTCTTGAACAATTCAGCCGGAGCAAATGATGGCGTCGTTGAGTCGATTTGAGCTATGATACTGTTAGTGTAGCAGTCGTAGTCCGAATTTATGACGTTGCCGATGGTGCGTCTTTTGCTCACCCAGATTACAGCCCCTGACATAAGGATCGCGGTCGCGCCTGCGTGGAGACAAACCAAGACCTCGAAAATCTGATCGAGCATCATCTGCGCTTCACGCTGGCGAAGCCCCGCGCTGCCCTTACGAAGCACGATTGGTACCGCGCCACGGCGCTCGCCGTGCGCGATCTGCTGGTCGACCAGATGCTGGCGACGCGAGCGCGGGTCGAGCGGCGCAATCCCAAGCGACTCTATTACCTTTCGGTCGAGTTTTTGATCGGTCGCTCGCTCGAAAACAGCCTGCACAGCCTGGCTATTCTCGAACCGTGTCGGGGAATCCTCGCGGCCCACGGAGTAGATCTGCAGGCGCTCTTCGATGAAGAACCCGACGCAGCTCTGGGCAACGGCGGTCTTGGACGGCTGGCCGCCTGTTTTCTGGACTCGATGGCGACCCTGGACATGCCGGGCTACGGCTACGGCATCAATTACGAGTTTGGACTGTTCCGCCAGGAGATTCGCGACGGCTTCCAGATCGAGCAGCCCGACGCGTGGCAGCGCGAGGCTTCACCCTGGCTGCTGCCGCGGCCCGAGGAGTCCTGCCTGGTGCCGGTCTATGGCCACGTCGAGCATGGCAACTTCGACGACGGCAACTACCGGCCGCGCTGGAGCGACAAGAGTTTTCTGGTCGGCGTGCCGTTCGACCTGCCAATCGCCGGTTACGGGGGCCGCACGGTCAATTTCGTCCGGCTTTTCTCCGCACGCGCGACCGACGAATTCGACGTCGGAACCTTCAACTCGGGCGATTACATCAAGGCCGTCGAGCAGAAGCTTTTTTCCGAGAACCTGACCAAAATTCTCTATCCATCGGACGCCGTGCAGGCCGGCCGCGAATTGCGCTTGCTGCAGGAGTACTTCTTTGTGGCCTGTGCGGTCCGCGACATCGTCAACGGGTTTGTCCGGCGCGGTGAGGATTGGTCGGACTTTCCCGCGCAGGTCGCGATCCAGCTCAACGATACCCATCCGGCACTCGCGATCGCTGAGCTGATGCGCTTGCTGGTTGACGAGCGCGGGCTCGCCTGGGCGACCGCCTGGGAATACACGCACGCGGCCGTCGGCTTCACCAATCACACCCTGATGCCCGAGGCGCTCGAACGCTGGCCGTTGGCGCTGCTCGAGCGGGTGATCCCGCGTCATCTGCAGATCATTCTCGAAATCAACCAGCGCTTCCTCGGGACGGCCGCGCTGGTCTGGAGCGGCGATGGGGAAAAGTTGCGCCGCGCTTCGATCGTCGATCACGGCAACGGCGAAGTCCGCATGGCGCATCTGGCGATCGTCGGCAGCCATTCCGTCAACGGGGTGTCGGAGCTCCATACCGAGCTGGTCAAGACCCGCCTCGTCCCCGAATTTCATGAACTGTGGCCTGAGCGCTTCAACAACAAGACCAACGGCGTGACGCAGCGCCGCTGGCTGCTGATGGCGAATCCGGGCCTGGCGAAACTGCTCACGCGCGCGATCGGCGAGGGCTGGATCACCGGTCTCGACGGTCTGCGTGCGATCGAGCAATACGCCGAGGACGAGGGCTTTCACGCCGAGTTCGCCGCGCTCAAACGGGCGAACAAGGAGCGGCTGGCTACGACGATCCATCGGCTGCTGGGAATCGATCCGGACCCGGCCTCGCTGTTCGACGTGCAGGCCAAGCGCATCCATGAGTACAAGCGCCAGTTGCTGATGGCGCTCGGCATCATGCATCAGTACCTGAGCCTGGTGGACGACCATCTCGAGCCGCCGATTCCGCGCACCTACGTCATTGCGGGCAAGGCCGCGCCGGGCTACTGGGCCGCCAAGATGACGATCAAGCTGATCAACTGCCTGGCCGACACTATCAACCATGACGCGCGCACCCACGGCTTGATCAAGGTTGCCTTCGTCCCCGACTACCGCGTGTCGCTGGCCGAGAAGATCATTCCCGCGGCCGATCTCTCCGAGCAGATCTCGACCGCCGGGCGCGAGGCCTCGGGCACCGGCAACATGAAGTTCGCGATGAATGGCGCGCTGACGATCGGGACGCTGGACGGGGCCAATATCGAGATTCGCGACGCGGTCGGCGGCGAGAATATGTTCGTCTTCGGTCTGACCGCGCCGCAGATCGAGCAGCTCGTCACCCGGCACGAGTACCATCCACGCGATTATTACGCGGGCGATTTTCGCATCCAGCGCGTCCTCGACGAACTGGCGGCCGGCCGCTTCTGCCCGCAGGATCCGGGGCTCTTCCGCTGGGTGCGCGACGCGTTGCTGGTGCACGACGAATACTTCGTGCTCGCGGACTTCGCCGCCTATGTCCAGACTCAGGAGGAAGTCTCGCGCGAGTATGCAGAGCGCCGCGGCTGGACCAGAAAAGCGATTCTTAACGTCGCGCGGATCGGCCGCTTCTCGAGCGATCGCACGATCCGCGAATACGCCCGCGACATCTGGGACCTGAAGGCGTTATCTTAGGCGCGAATCAAATTAAGACAGCTTTCGCGCAATCTCCTCGTCGATTATCTCACGAACAGTAAAGGGCACGATCACCTTGCCTGAGGTGCGGAAGAATCGGTCGATTTCCGTCAGCGCATCTGACGTGTAATCGAATGAGACGAAGAAGCCCTTGCTGCGTTCCTCGCGCGCCATTACCGCCTCGAACGAATCTATATCCGGACGTCCCACTTTATCTTTCTGTTTGACCTGGATCGGATACCACTGATCCATGAAACCGAGCTCGCGCGCGCCGGCGTCACGTTCGCGGCGTTGCGTGGTGTCGCGCCGATGTTCGACCGCCGAGACTGGGTAGATGCGACCGTCGATGCCCATGTCGCCGACCTTGGCCTTGTTCGGGATGCCGCCTAAGGCGATAACGGCCCAATTCTCAAACTCAAAGGGCGGAAGCTTGCGCAGATGTGCCTCAGTCCAAGGCAGATCCCGGACGACAAATCCGCGGCCGGCAGACCAAAGCGCCACATCTTCGCGGAGCGTGCAGACATCGCGTAGCCGCTTCGCCATCACCCGGCACGCGGTTGGTGAAATGTCGATGCCGATCCATTGGCGTTTCAGCTTCTGGGCCGCAATCAAGGCAGTGCCACAACCACAAAAGGCGTCGAGAACGATATCGTTTGGTTTGCTACTTGCTTTCATAATTCGCTCAAGTAGCGCCAAAGGTTTCTGCGTTGGATAACCGAGACGCTCCTTGGCCTGCGAATTCACGGGCGGAATATCATCCCAGATGTTGTCAACAAGCTCGCCTTCCTGCTCATCGAGATAACGCACGAGATACGGCGTTCCGCTCTTGCTCCATTGAAGCAGTGCGGCACTATCGAGTGTTTCGAGCTTGTCGCGGACGACCCGCCAGCCCCATTCTGGTGTGAATCCTTTGTAAGCGTACACTAGGTTTGGACGCGGCCCCATGCTCTGGGAACGAATGATGTTGTCGAGGCGATAGTGACGGCCGCTATTGTCCTGCCTGGAATAGTGAGACTTGATGTAGGATTCTTTATGCTCTCTGTACTGAGGATTCCAGGTGTGTTTATCGCCGCCTGTGTAGAATAAAAGTGTGTCGGTTACGTGTCCGAATTTCGTAGTGGAATCTGTGTGCGCAGTGGTGCGTTTCCACGCGATATCGTTCTGAAAATTATTCTCGCCAATAATCTGGTCGAGCATCACTTTGACGTAATGGCTCGCGTGCCAATCGCAGTGGTAGTAAAAGCTGTCCGTGGGCCTCAGCACCCGCGCTAGCTCGACGCAGCGCGGGCGCATGAACTCGATGTACGCCTGCGTTGATGCGTGGCGGTCCTCAAACGCGCGCTTTTCCTTGGTCTCGCCCCAAAAGACTTCGTAATTCCGATTCGAGTTGAACGGCGGATCGATGTAAATCAGGTCAATGCAAGCGTCGGGCAGCTTCCGCAACCGATCGAGACAATCGCCGCAATAGATTATCCGCGTATCGACCAAGGCCGAGGGACGAGCCATCGAACGAGCAAGATATCAGAAAAAGACGCCGAAAACTCAGGTTATGCGCGTCGAAGCTTATCGCATGATCTCGCTGAGGCCGTTGACGGTCGTGAAGCGGGCAATGTCCCGATACTCATTCGGCGCCTGCTCGTTGACGTAGAATGGGCGGCCGTTACCGGGATCCGGAAGAATGCTGGCGTGGTTGTTTTGAATGTCCCAAAAAGCCTCAACCGCAACGCCGCTGCTGTTGACCGGGCCGACGCCGGGCACGTCAACCGTGCCGAGGAAAAACCCGGCAAACTTCCACGGCTTCATCTGTTTGTCGTAAAGGTCCTCCCAGAGCGTGGAAAAGAAGGCCTTATCGACGTACATGACGCGCTTGCCAACACAGTAATTCCCGGCCTCGCCGGGGAGTTTGCTCGCGCTGATTTCGTAAACGTCGCGGAGCTGCCATTTACCCCACGAAGGCAGCGGCCAACCCAGCGGCATGTCATAGCCCTCGGGGAGCGTCGTCGCCGGCATATTGATATCGATTAGGCTGAGGATCTTCTTTTCTCCCAGCGACTCGACGGCCAGGTCCGTAAGATTACCATTGAAGCCGTAACGATATTCGTCGGTGGTCAAATCGGTGCCTGAAAACGGAGTGCATCGCGCGCTTGAGGCTACCGCCTGCGGCCGCCGCAATGACGGAATAAAGGCGTAGATCTCTTGCGGCTTGGTCAGGTCAGTAGGAGAAAGCACCAGGCTGGCGGTATATTTTTGGCTTTCCGGCTCAAGCGTCATTATCCATTCCGCAAAGAACTCGTCCTGCGTTCCCGGTATCGTCTCCGGCACGCCTGGATCGGTATTGTAGCTGAGCTGGTGAGTAACGAGCTCGTCCGCAGTGCAACTGATATTGCCATAGCTGTTTTGGCCGCAGGCGGTGCCGTAACTATCAACCGTCAGGTGCGGAAAATAACGGTACCAGACGTCAGTTAGAATCTTCCATCCCTTGTGCGGCTCGGCCGGATTTGGGAATGGCTCTCCGCCCCGATAGTTTTTCAAAGTAAGACCGCCGCTGGGCAAAGTGACTATTGCGACCTGGCCCGAATAGCGTTCGGTTGCGGCCAGATAGTTTTTAGGCAATGGCCGAACGACGGTTGCTCCAACTTCGATGCGCGCGTCAGGCGGCATCTTCCAGTAATACTTGCCTTGAAACAGGGAGACCATCCCGTCGGGCATGAATGAGGTGTAGTTCCGCCAGTTCTGCGCGGTGATCACGGCGCCCGGCTGAAGCGTTTGCGCGCCCGCGGCAGCGTCCGAAGTCGCCGGCTGCCCGGATTGCGGGCCGGTGGCCGAGGCCTGATTTGAACTCAGTTCCTGCGCCGCGAGCGGAGCGACCAAAAATGCCAGGAGCAGGACCACAACGACGGGAAAGGACGTTTTCATTCAATCCTCGGGCGCCAATCAGCGTATACGTAATCCCGCCATATTGAGCGAAGCGTCTGCCTTGTCAACGGCTCGGGCCGTTCAGTATCTGAGAATCTTGGTCGCGCAGCTAT
>JBOHWF010000076.1:0-8195 GCA_050736455.1 Binataceae bacterium (SeqCode)
TGCGCAAGGGCTGGCGTCGGCGCGGCGATCGAGGAGAAGAGAACGATGCCCGCGACAGCGATCGTAAACGCAAGTGCGTCGCTGATGAGAGTAGCTTTCGATGACATGTTCGACTCCTGACTGGCGAGTGCGATGGTCTTGACCGGCCCCCTTTGACTGGCCGAGTTGAGACGTTAGTTGAGACGACTGCCTCAACGCAAGCTCGACCGACTAGTGCTTCTGCTTGCGTGCTTCGCGTTCCGCGGGGGCTTGGCTCGCCCGCCGTCTTCACCGAAAAGATTGAGAAAGGTCAACCATCATTGACAAGTTCAGTTTGCTCAGCCTCTCGTACTAGTTCGACGTATCGCGTCATCAGCCGATCAAAGGCGGCGACATAGGCAGCAACTCCGAACACGGCTGGGTACATGGCGGAACCGAGGCGATCTTGCCTGCTCTCGTCAACGAAAGCGTTGTAAGGGTAGAAAGTTTCGATTACGGCCATCCATTGTCCCTTTCGAGTTCAGCGCCGCTTGCGCGCTTCGAGTTCGTCCAGCGTGCGCGGCCAGTCGTTGTGGAGCAGGCGCGAGAGTGCGCGATCGGCGAGCAGGCGGCCGCCGGTCTGGCACGCCGCGCAGTAGTTAGTCTCGTTGCTCGCATGGCGGATGCGCTGGACCTTGGCGCCGCATCGCGGACAGGGCTGGCCGTAGCGGCCGTGCACCGCCATCTCGGCGCGAAACGCGGTGACCTTTTCCGGAAAGCCGTTGGCGGTTTCGGCGCGCAGGCGGTCAATCCATTCGATCAGGGTCGCACGGGTAGCCTCGTGGAGCCGCGCGAACTCCGAAGCGGTCAGCTTCTGCGTCATCGCGATCGGCGAGAGCTGCGCGCGATGAAGTATCTCGTCGGAGTAGGCGTTGCCGATGCCGCTCAGGATGTGCGGGTCGGTGAGCGCCCGCTTCAGCGTATGATTTGTCGAGACGAGGGCGGCGCTGAATGCGTCGAGCGTCGCGTCGAGCGGTTCGATGCCGCCGGCGCTGAGCGTCTGCAGGCCGGCTTCGCCAGCGACCACATGAATCGAGGCGCGGCGCTGCGTGCCCGCCTCGGTCAGCCAGAGCCATCCGTTATCGAATTCGAAGGCGGCGAGCAGGTTTCGACTGCCCATTTTGGGCGCAGTGGAGTTCCAGTGCAGCCGGCCCGCGATCTTGAGGTGGATCACGAGCCACAGGCTTTTGTCGGCGACGCCGATGGCGATCTGCTTGCCCAGGCGCCGGACTTCGCTGACGCTCTGACCGTGCGTGGCGCTCAGCGGTGGGTCGGCGGAGCGCAGCAGGAACGGCGACTTGACGATTGTGCGGACGAGGGTGCGGCCGGCGACCCGCGAGGCCAGTGCTTCGACGTACAGGATGACGTCAGGTAGTTCCGGCATGAGAGTTCGGCCGCGCCTGATCGCGATGCGGCGCGGCGCGCAAGCAATACCTGCTTATCTTGCTATAAACGACGGCTCAATCAGAAAGGGGTGACCAAAAAACGCGGGAGGCGGACGACCGGGGAGAGTCATCCACCTCCCGCCAGGGAGCGGCCGAGTCCGCGAGGTGCGGTTACGGCCGGTGAGGCGCGAGTGGGGAGATCGCGCCTCGCGGTTACTTCATCACGATAGTCTCGACGCCAGGCGCGAAGGCTGTCGAAGCGGAACCGGTGTCCGCCGCGGTCGCGGTCGGCACGACGGTATTGTCGGACCAGCTTTGCTGATATGCACGCTGCTCGATCAGGATGAAACCGACCAAGGACACCGCGACGATCAGCGACGCTACGTTTTTAATTGCTTTCATGGCTTTCTCCTCTCGTTGCGGGTTTGGCTTTCGACTCTGCTGAGTGGTCACAGAGCTAAGGTTGTGCCAAATTCGGTGAAAATTACGGAAGGGGCTGACTGGTTGTCGCGAACTTGCAGTCCAGGTCTTAAACTATTGATTTTATTAAGATTTCTGCTCGACTGACCGGCGAATGACCTCGACAGAAGTACGCCTTGAGATGCTCGATAGCCCGCCGAGACTGCCAAGAATCAGCTAACTGCAAAAATTTGCAGCGAATGCTTGGCGAAATGCGAATGAAACGGGGCGGTGGACCGGATGCCCATCGCCCCCATTACTCTGACCACCTAGTCCACGCCGTTCGTGCAAGCGCGCGACAACGGAGCGCGGGCCGCAGTTACGGCTGAAAAGATCAGGCGTCGAAGTAAAGCGCGAACTCGTACGGATGAGGTCGCAGCCGCGCCTGGCTGACCTCGCGCGTGTACTTGTAATCGATCCAGGTCTCGATCAGGTCCGACGTAAAGACGTCACCCTTGAGCAGGAATTCGTGGTCGCCCTTGAGGTTATCGAGCGCGGCCTCGAGCGATGCGGGCATGCTCGGGACCTCGGCAAGCTCGGCGGGAGTAAGCGCGTAGATGTCCTTGTCGAGCGGCTGACCGGGATCGAGGCGGCGCTGAATGCCGTCGAGGCCCGCCATCAGCATCGCCGAGAAGGCCAGATAGGGATTGCAGGTCGGATCGGGGAAACGCACCTCGATACGCTTGGCCTTCGGTGATGGCGAGTACATCGGGATACGCACCGAGGCCGAGCGGTTGCGGCTCGAATAGGCAAGGTTGATCGGCGCCTCGAAGCCCGGCACCAGCCGGCGATACGAATTGGTCCCCGGGTTGGTGAAGGCGGCGAGCGCCGGCGCATGATGCAGAATCCCGGCGATGTAGTGCAGCGCCAGCTCCGACATCCCGGCGTAGCCCGAGCCGGCGAACAGCGGGGTCTCGCCCTTCCAGATGCTCTGATGGGTATGCATGCCGGAACCGTTGTCGCCGAAGATCGGCTTGGGCATGAAGGTGACCGTCATGCCGTGGCGGGTCGCGACGTTCTTGCAGATGTATTTGTACCAGGTCAGCCAGTCGGCCATCTTGGTCAGCGAGTTGAAGCGCATGTCGATTTCGGCCTGACCGGCGGTCGCGACCTCGTGATGCTGCTTCTCGACGCGGATGCCGACGCGCTCCATCACCTGCACCATCTCCTGGCGGATGTCCTGCAGGCTGTCGTTGGGCGGTACCGGAAAGTAGCCCTCCTTGTAGCGCGGCTTATGGCCGGTATTGGGCCCTTCCTTGCCGCTGTTCCAGTTACCCTCTTCGGAGTCGATGTAGTAGTAGCTCGAGTGCTGATTAGTGTCGAAGCGGATGCCGTTGAAGATGAAGAACTCGGGCTCCGGGCCGAAGTAGGCGGTGTCGCCGATACCAGTGGACTTGAGGTAGGCCTCGGCCTTGCGCGCGACGTTGCGCGGATCGCGGCTGTAGTCGGCGCGGGTGATCGGGTCCTGAATCGTGCAGATCAGCGTGAGCGTCGGATCCTTGGTGAAGGGATCCATCACCGCGGTGTCGCAGTCCGGGATGACCAGCATGTCGCTGTTGTCGATCGACTGCCAGCCGCGGATCGAGGAGCCGTCAAAGCCGAGACCGTCTTCGAATGCCGCTTCATCCCTGAACTCGCTGATGGGCGCGGTGAAGTGCTGCCAGGTCCCGAGCAGATCGATGAACTTGATATCGACCGCGACGGCGCCCTTGTCCTTGATCATTTGTAGAACTTGCTTTGGAGTCATCTGACTCGTCGTCCTCCTGGCCGCTTATTGACGGCCGCTTTTGCGCTCAGAGTTTCTAGCCTAATCGTACACCTGAATTCCAGTTCCGCAGAAACCTGCAGTCCCGATCAACCGTTGGGCATCTGCCAGTCGTTTGGGCAGTTCCCTGATCGCCAGCGAGGGCTAACGCTGTCACTGCGAGTCTCTATTGCGGTTATTAGCGAGCTTTCTCTTCAATTAGCTCAAAACTCGTCTCAGCTCATGATGAAGAATACTGCAAAGCAGATGCCCAGCATCGCGAGACCGATTGGAATCCCGATCCTGGCCCATTCACCACTGCGAATCTTCAGCGCGCCAGCACATATGATGTTGGGAATATTGCCGGGAATCAGCATCCCACCCGAGATGATCATCGAGAGCAGCGCCGGCCTGACGCGGCCGTCCGCGAGGCCGCGAGCTTCGATCGCCGCCAGGGTCGCGTTGTCGAGCGCCGCGGAGACCGTGTTGCCCCAGAAGAGCGCAGTCGCGTCGAGCTGCGGGACCCATCGTGCCGCCAGCGGCGCATAGGCCGCGCTGATCAACGCGAGGCCGGCGACGAAGGCGAAGACCTTGACGCCCTGGATGATCGCGTCGCGCATCCGCTCGCGCGCGCCGACATCTTCCGCGATCAAGTCGTAATCGCCGCGTGCGCACCAGGCCGCGATCAGCCCCGAGGCCGCCACCCCCGGAATCAGCCATGCGCCGAGCATTCCGAAGAGCGCGAAGAAGCGCAGGCCGAGACTGCTTGCGACGATCGCCGAGAAAGGGCCGCCAGCGGGCGTCAGCGCCGAGCCGAGTCCGATCGCGAAGCAGCCGACGACCGCCAGCCGGATTCGCGCCGGCAGACCCAGCCGCAGCATCGCGATCGCTTCGACCAGTATCAACGCCGCTACGATCGCACTGATCAAGCTCGAGAGCAGGCCAATCGCGACGACTGCGGCGCCGGCCAGCACCGGCCGCGAGACTCTTTGCCGAAGCCGCTCGAAAGCGCGGTCCAGCGGCGCGCGGAATTGCGCGAAAAGCATCCCGGCGACCATCACCGCGATCGTGATCGCGGCCGGCGCCCGCGCCGCCTGCGCAAGCAGCTCGACGCTCCAGGCGCGCGCGAGCGTCGCGGCAGTCAGGCCAAGCAGCATGCACCAGGCTTCGAGGTTGCGCTCGAGGCGCGCGACCAGCAGCGGACCCAACAGCAGGAGCAGCAGAATCGTGATAGCGGCCGGCAGCGTCACGTGTTATCTCGTCATGGTTGGCTCGTGCACCGAGCGCGATACGCCAGGCGAGCTTTGCGAGCCGAGCAGGCGAGTCTGCGAGCTGCGTCTCAATGAAAAACCGCGGCCCCGCAATCCACTGAAGTTCTTGCACTCGGATCAGGCTTCAAGCGCGACAACGGAGCGCGATCCCCGCAATCCACTGAAATATCTATTGGCATTGTGGCCTGGACCCGCATAATAGTTTCAGGGAACCTCTCATAAGCCCATTTTGTCATTCTGAGCAACGCGAAGAATCTAGCGGACAGCGCGGTAGCGCAATACGATACCACCGAACGCTGCTGGGGCCTGCGAGAATTTACGCGAATTGGCTCGCCCGGAGACTCACGCATGGATTTTGATTTGACCGACGCGCAGCAAGAAATCGTAGGCGGCGTGCGCGCGCTGTGCCAGCGCTTTCCCGACGACTACTGGCGCGACCACGACCAGCGCCACGAGTTCCCGCACGATTTCTACAAGGCCATCGCCGACGCCGGCTACCTCGGCGTCGCGATTCCCGAACAATACGGCGGCAGCGGACTCGGCATCACCGAGGCCGCCCTGCTGATGGGCGAGGTCGCCTACCACGGCGCGATGAACGCGGCCAGCGCGATCCATCTCGGGATGTTCGGCCTGATGCCGCTGGTCAAGCACGGCAGCGAGGAGCTGCGCCGTCGCCATCTGCCGCGCGCGATCAGCGGCGAGCTGCACGTCTCCTTCGCCGTCACCGAGCCCGACGCCGGCAACGACATCACGCATATCAAGACCTTCGCCCGCCGCGAGGGCGACAACTACGTCGTCAACGGCCGCAAGGTCTTCATCACCAAGGCGCTGGAGTCGAGCAAGATGCTCTTGCTGACGCGCACCACGCCGGTCGAAAAAGTGGCGAAGAAAATTGACGGCATGACCATTTTCTTCGCCGACCTCGATCGCGAAGCCGTCGAAGTGCGCGAGCTCAAGAAACTCGGCCGCCACGCCGTCGATACCAACATGCTCTTCATCGATAATCTGAAAGTCTCCGCGTCCGACATGGTCGGCAAGGAGGGCGCTGGCTTCCGCATCCTGATGGACGGCCTCAATCCCGAGCGCATCCTGCTCGCCGCCGAAGCGGTCGGGATGGGCCGCGCGGCGGTCGATCGCGCGGTTAAATACGCCAAAGAAAGAATTGTCTTTGGCCGCCCGATCGGACAGAACCAGGCCATCGCGCATCCGCTCGCCGACTCCTACGCCAAGCTCGAAGTCGCCCAACTGATGGCTATGAAAGCCGCCTGGCTGTATGATTGTGGCAAGCCCTGCGGTCCCGAAGCCAATATCGCCAAGCTGCGCGCCGCCGAGGCCGGCTTCGAGGCTACCGATCGCGCCGTCCAGACCTTCGGCGGTTACGGTTACATGCAGGAGTACGATGTCGAACGCTTCTTCCGCGAGTCGCGGTTGGTGAAGATCGCGCCAGTCTCGCAGGAGATGGTCCTCAACCACATCAGCGAACATGTGCTCAATCTGCCCCGCTCCTATTGACGGCTCGTGTTATGACTCGCAAGCCTCAAAGAGCCAAAGTATGATCTGTCATTCTGAGCGCAGCGAAGAATCCCGGAGACAAGAACGTTGGGGCCGGCCTGAGGCGTGGGGGATACCGGAATTCTTCGCTCCGCAGACTCCGCTCTGAATGACAATTCGTTACTGATATTTGAGATACGACCGACCGGGCTTTAACGAATTCACGATGGCCTCGAAGAAAGCACAGCGTTCGCTCGGCCAGATGCTGCGGGAGCGCCGGCGCAAGCTCGACCTGACGCAACTCGAGCTGGCGCAGCGGATCGGCACCTCATCGCCGTACATCGGCCACCTCGAAGCCGGCAAGCGGCATCCGTCGAATAAGGTGATTGCCCGGCTTGCGGAAGTGCTGGGCTTCGAGGGTCGCGAGCTGTTCTTCGTCGCCAATCCGCGGGCGATCGAGCTGATGCAGCCGCCGCCGGGGCACGAGCGGCGCTCAGCCTGGGAGGCCTTCCGTCGCGACGCGCGGCTCCATCGCATTCACGGCGTGACCAGGGACGAGCTCGACCTGCTCTCTCGCGTCGCCAAGCTGGGCGAGGCCAGCAGCCCCAAGGATTTCGTCTATATTCTCACGACCATCCGCCACGCCTTGAATCGCTGACACTAACTCTAGCGGAGCGCGCTGCCGCGCGACGCGAGCAGGCGAGTCTGCGAGCTGCGTCAAGAATCCTAGGTAGCGGAGCGCGCTGCCGCGCGAAGCGAGCAGGCGAGTCTGCGAGCTGCGTCAAGAAATCAGGAGAGGGCAAACGGCGGCGACGCCGCCGCGCGGGTGAGGGTCAATTTGCAGCAGCGGCGTTCCCTTCTGATCCCTCGCCCTTGTCCAAGGGAGAGGGACCAAGGGTGAGGGTTCTTAATTCCTCCCTTGTACAAGGGCGAGGGATAAGCAGGCTAGGCGCTCAGTTCATCGAGCAACCCCTTCGCTTCCTTCAGATCGAGCGTGCCGAAGCCTTCGCTGAACCAACCGTAGATCTCCGCGAGCATCGCGCGCGCCTCGTCGCGGTGAACCTGTTTCGCGAGTATTCGCGCAGGATTCGTCACAGCGCCGCCTGTTCAGCCCTTTTTCTTCTTGAGGAGAACGAGATAACCTCCGATGCTAGGCGTGTCGTGAATCTTAAGACGAACACGCGTTCCATCAGGGCGTTGAACAATCGCGTATTCCCACTCTTCAAAATCGATCAATGTGGCTTCTTCGTTTGCACTCTTCCAATTCGGTTCATAGCCATTAGCTCTGAGTTTATCGATCAAGCCGAGCTTCACTGGGTAGTCCGTAGTAACCCACAAATCTTCGATGGGCTGCGTGTCGACGGACGGAATAGCCACGCTCGTCCTGTCAATGTCGACGATCGCATTCCGAGACTGCTCACGCTGCGGAATTGCGCGCCTTAGTTCCGCAATAACGTGATCGAGGCCTTTGTCTGACGAGACGGCCACCCGGTCTGCAAGCGTTGGCGAGATGGCACGGATTTCGCCGGCACTAATCCGATGCCAAACTGGCAGGATAACTTTCACTCCCTCGACTTCGCGCGCAACCAAACCGTCCAATTCCTTTTGCGGCCAGTCCTTGTGCAAGAAATCAGGGCTGAGTATTACAACGCCAAAGCGAGAGCGCGCCAAACCGCGATCAATCGACCGACGCAGACGGTCTCCTGTGGTAAGAGTGAATTCATCGAACCAGACCCTGAGTCCTTGCCCTATGAGACCTTCGGCCAGCGGGCGCGCAAAACCTTCCTTGTCTTCACTCGCATGGCTTATGAAGACGTCCCATTCAAT
>JBOHWF010000077.1:0-2097 GCA_050736455.1 Binataceae bacterium (SeqCode)
TCCTGAAGGACTGCATCGAGAATCGCGTCGGCAGCCTCGGATTTTTCACTTCGGGTTTCAGCGAGACCACCGAGGAGCTGGGGATCCGCCTCGAGGGCGAGCTGCGGCGGCAGGCGCTCGCTGCGGACATCGCGTTGGTCGGTCCGAACTGCATGGGGCTGTACAGCCCGGCCGTCGGCCTGTGCAATTTCCCCGAGCTCGAGACGGGCGACGCGGGCGACGTCTGTTTCATCTCGCAAAGCGGCACCCATTCGATCAATTTTTCGCTGCAGGCGCCGTTGCGCGGCGTCAGGATCAACTTCGCCGCCTCGATCGGCAACGTTCTGATGCTCGAGGCGGCGGACTACCTCGGCCTGATGACCGACGACCCAGCGACGAAAGTGATCGGCATGTATGTCGAGGGCGCGCGCGACGGCCGCCGCTTTTTCGAGGCGCTCCGCCACGCCGCCGCGCGCCATCCGGTCGTGGTCTGGAAGGGCGGCATGACTGACGCCGGCGCCCGTGCGACCTTCTCGCATACCGGTTCGCTCGCGACGCCCGCCGCAGTATGGAGCGCGATGGTGCGTCAGGCCGGAGCAGTCAGCGTCACCGGCCTCGACGCGATGCTCGACGCAGTCGAGATGCTCACGCGTGGGCGCGCGGTCGCGGGCGCGCGGATGGGCCTGGTCGCGATGACCGGCGGGCAGTCGGTGGTGATTACCGACACGTTCGCGTCGGCTGGGCTCGAGATTCCGGCGTTATCCGCAGCTTCCTACGAGGAACTGGGGAGCTTCTTCAACATCATCGGCGGCAGCTATCGCAATCCGCTCGACGCCGGCGGCACGATCGGCGGCGGCGCCGTCCACACCGGCAATCTCAGTCGCATCCTCGACGTCCTCGATCGCGACCCGGTGATCGATGCGATCGTGCTCGAGATCGGGACGGGATTCGCCGCGCAGCGCTGGGCGACGCACGAAGACGAGCTGACCTCGCTGCTCGACAAGCTCTCCGAATTCGGCGCGCGTGCGGCGAAGCCGTTTGTTGTGATCATGCATCACGCGCACGTTCCGACGATCGTCACCCACGCGCGAGAGTTGGCGCGCACCCGTGGTCTGGTGGTGTTCGACAGCTTCGAGCGGGCGGCCGCCGCTATCCGCCTGTCATTTGATTACTGGTCGATGAGAGCTGCTCGCGAAAACTGATCGCGGCGCGTCTCAGTCCGGGCGTTTCTTTTCGCCGCGAACGTCCGGATGCTCGTGATCATCCGGATGCTCGTGATCGTCGATTTTCCCGCCTGCGACGCTGTACGCCTCGCTCGCCCACGTGCCGAGATCGACCATCTGGCAACGTTCCGAGCAGAACGGGCGGTGGCGGTTCCGCGGCGACGAGTCAGCTTCACGTTTGCAAACCGGACAGCGCATCAGAGTTGCTCTCGCGCAAAATTTTTCGTTCGAGGTTGAGTGCGTCTACCTTATTTATCATCCGGCCAGAGGCCACGCAGCGCCGCGCAATCCAACGTTCCGCCGTTAACGTCAAAGTCCTTCTCGCGGGCGTCGAACACGCGATGAGCCATGTAGCAGAGCGGCTGGAGCCTGAGGTTGGTGTATTTCGCGGCGATTTGAATCTCAAGCGAGGACTTTCCTGCTTTGATCGCTGCGTACGCGGATGGCGGGATGTGGATATAGAGCAGGTGCGGCGCTTCGGGCGATAGAATTCCGGGCGTACTGATTTTGGTGGAGGATTTGACCTCTGCGCCGTCGATAAAAAGGCGCCGCAAAAGCTTGACGTTGGTGCCCGAGACATTGCCGAAATTGCGGTAATCGACCGTGACCCGCGGATCGCCCGGTTGACTGTCATCCAGAGTGGCCGACTCGATCCCGAAGTAGGCGCGCTCCGATGCAAGATAGATGGCGTTGGCGATCGACGACGTTCGCCAGGTGGCGTAGGCGCTGAGGGCGGTGGCCAGCACCATCATTATTGCCATGAAGTCGGCGAGCTCGACCTCGGAGAGCAGCCGCCTTCTGAAGCGCCGCTCAGCGATAGACTCGCGCGCGTCCATCCTGGTTGTAGATTCGGAATTCCCCGATGCCCCCATATAGCCCCCCGGCGGTGTCTGAT
>JBOHWF010000078.1:0-8530 GCA_050736455.1 Binataceae bacterium (SeqCode)
GCGTCTTTTCCAGATCCCTCGCCCTTGTCCAAGGGAGAGGGACCAAGGGTGAGGGTTTAGTTCCGGCCTCACGGCTCAGCCGAATAATCGCTTCGAGGCGAGCGCGGCGCCGTCGCGCAGCGCGTGCAACTTCTCCCACACCACTTCCTCCGCGACGCTGCTCAGCCCGACCGTGGTCTCGAAGCCGCAGTCGGTCGCCGCGATAATCCGACCCGGGTCGCCGACCGCGCGCGCCGCCCGCTCGAGCCGCTCCGCGACGACCTCCGGATGCTCAACGTAGTTGGTGGTCGAATCGATCGCGCCGACCAGCAGGATCATGTCCGCGGGCAGCTTCGTCCGCTCGAAGCAGTGATACTCGTGCTCGTGGCGCGGATTCGCCATCGAGAGCAACATCGCCCCGGCCTTGGCCTTGAGCAGCAGCGGCAGGATGTCGGCAAGCTCGACGTCGCGATTATGCGGCCCCTCGTAATTCCCCCAGCAGACGTGCAATCGAACGCGATCGCGCGGAATCTTTTCCAGCGCGCGATTGATCCCGGCCACGATTAGCTCGACGAACCCCTGAAAATCCTTGAGCGGCCGCTCGCCGTAGCTGACGTGCCGTTCCATCGCGAGGTCCGGCGCGTCGATCTGCAAGACCATCCCATGCCCGACGATCGCCTCGTACTCGACCCGCAGCGCCTCCGCCAGCGCCATCACGTAATCTTCGAGCGTCGCGTAATGCTGATTGAGCATCGCCGAGGCGATAATCCCCGGTGACGGCGCCGTCATGAACGACTCGGCGAATCCCGGCCTTTGCTCGCCGACGATCCGCAGGTAATCGGCACACTCGCGCTCGAGCGGCGCGCGATTCGTGTAGGTCACCGCGCCGAGCGCCTGCGGCGCATGCAGCAGATCGACTTTCATGCCGGCGCTCATCGCCGCCATCCGCGCCGTGAAGTTCGGATACGCCCACACATCCTTGAAACGCGGACGTTCGCTGCGGCCGCCGAAGCCGCTCATCCGATGCTGCACGCGAGCTAGTGGAGCGCGGCTTCCGCGTGGAGCGAGCAGGCGAGTCTGCGAGCTGCGTCAAGATTCTTTGTTAAAAGAAGCTCTCGCGCGGCTGCTCGCCGTTATTGCCGATATCGATCCCGCACTCGAGCTGGCGGCGGATTACCTCGCGGGTCGCCGCTTCGATCGCAGCGTCGAGCGCAGACTGCTCGACCGCCTCGCGCCGGCTCAGCCGCGCGAACATCTCACCGAGCTGCGCGGGCCGCGGCAGACTCCCGGCGTGCGTGGTTAGAATCTGCTTGACGGAGTGTTGCATACACTAGCGGCGCGCGGCTGCCGCGCGGAGCGAGCAGGCGAGTCTGCGAGCTGCGTTGCGATTCTTAATCACACCTGAGAGTTCGCTGACGAGCAACTTCGAACTCACACTCCCCGCCCGTGCAAAAATTGTCACGTGTCGCGCAGACGGCGTCGACGGTCAAGGTCTCGACGCGGGCCTGACGCGGCCGCACCCTTTCACATTTGGCGGACCGCGGGGTTCTCATCCCGGAGCGAATCCGGGCAGCCATGGATGATCTATTCGGTACCAACCGCGCTCCGTCAGGTAAATTGACCCTCGGCGACGGGGCCACCATCCTGACGCGATTTGCCGCGTCCGAGGCGGCGACCCTGATCGCGGCGCTCCAGCACGTCCTCGCCGCGGCCCCATTTCGCCACATGATCACGCCGGGTGGCTACCACATGTCCGTCGCGATGACCAATTGCGGACGCGCCGGCTGGCTCACCGATCGCCGCGGCTATCGCTACGATCCGATCGATCCGGCGTCGCAACGCCCGTGGCCGCCGATGCCGCCGTCATTTCGCCGCCTCGCCACGCGCGCTGCTGCTGCATGCGGCTTCGCGGCCTTCGCGCCCGACGCGTGTCTCATCAATCGCTATGAGCCCGGCGCCCAGCTCTCGCTCCATCAGGACCGCAACGAACGCGACTTCGGCGCGCCGATCATCTCGGTCTCGCTCGGCTTGCCGGCGACTTTTCTGTTTGGCGGCTTGCGGCGCGCCGACCGCCCCCGCCGTCTCCGGCTCGAAAGCGGCGATGTCGCCGTATGGGGCGGCGCGGTCCGGCTCGCCTTCCATGGCGTCGCGCCGCTCGCCGACGGCAACGACCCGCTCACCGGCCGATCCCGCATCAATCTCACTTTCCGCAAGGCGCTCTAATGAAAACGAATCCTGCCATCGTCCTCGTCGGACTCGCGATGCTCGCGCTTCCGATGACGCCCCTTCGCGGCAATGCCGCCTCCGCCGCGCCGCAATCGACCGCGCTGGCGCCAGCATCCTCGACCACGGGCGCCGCCGATTCGATCCCGCCCGGGACTGTCATCACGATGCGGAACTGGGCTCAGTTTCAGAATTTCATGCCCGACGGCATGATCGCGCTTTTTCAGGGCAAGTACTTCTGGAAGATGCCGGCAGATGTCGAGATGCGCGTCGGCCCCACCATCATCCATCCGCTCCCCGAGGGCTACCGGACCGCAACCGAGAAGTACGCCGCGCAGGTGCGCATAGTCCATCAAGCCGATGGCGTCACCGAGCTCATCGGCTACCAGGGCGGCCAGCCCTTCCCTTCGCCGTCGGGCCCGGACCAGGGCTGGGAAATCCTGGCCAATCTATGGTTCCGCTACCTCCCGCATTTGTTTGTCGACAGTCGCGCCGCCGGATGCCTGCAGAACCGCTACGGCAACATCGACTGCAGCGCCTATGAGATCGTCTATCGCCAGCTCAGCTACAACACCGATCCCGGCATTCCCACGAGCCTCGGCGCGGACGGTAAATACTTCACCGAGTGGCTGATGACGGTGGCGCCCGAGCACAAGAAATACACCGCCAGCCTGTCGATCGCCTACAACGATATTACCCGCGATCAGGATAGCTACGCCTTTATCCCCGCGCTGCGCCGCTATCAGGCGGTCTCGGCGAGCGCGCGATGTAGTCCCGCGGAGGGCACCGACGTCACCTCGGACGATTTCCGCTTCGGCTTCAACGGCGTCATCGGCCATTTTCAGGCCAGCTTCCTCGGCGCGCGCAAAATCCTCGCGCTGACCGACTACAGCATCCCGACGACCCCATTCCCGCAAAGCTTCGACCTGCCGCTCGGATGGCCGAAACCGTCGTGGGGCAACTGGCAGTTGCGCGATGTCGACGTCATCGATGTCCGCAAGATTCCCTCGATGGCCGCCGGCTACTGCTACGGCAAACGCATCATGTATATCGACCAGCAATTCAACGCGGCGCTATGGGAAGAACTCTACGACTCCGACATGCAACTGCAGAAGCTTCTCTCGATCTTCACGCATGCGATGGAGGCGCCCCAGCTCGGCGCAGTCAATTCCTCCGGCTCGCAAGTCGAAGCGATGTGGGATCTCAAGAACGCTCACGCGACCTATTACCTCGATCCGGCTGACGGCCAGCCGTTCTACTTGAACGGGCAGGTCCCGAAGGAGTTCGACGATGTCGCCCGCTTCTCGACCCCGGGCGGCCTCAACCAGATTATGCGCTAGTGTGACGCCCCATAGTTAACTTGCCTAACGCAGAAGGTCCGACGCGTGCCCCTTCTTGTCATTCCGAGCGTAGTGAGCAACTTGAGCCCGGTCAGCGCCGGCTCGGTTTGTCATTCTGAGCATAGTGAGCAGCGCGAGCGGAGCGAAGAATCTCGGACCGCTTCTCGCGTTCGCGAGAAGCCGGTACCGGTTTCCGGGTCGGCGAAGCCCTCCACCGTTATGTCCGTTATGTCCGTTACCCACGGGACACGACACTAGCGAACCTCTGCTTGCGCCCCGTCATGTCATTCTGAGCGAGCGCCCCCGGCCCGCGAGCACGGAGCGCGTTCCCCGCAATCCACTGAAAAAAACATCATTGGCCCATGACAGGTTCGCCGACCCTGACGCCGATACGCTCGCGCAACGGCACGATCGCCGCGAAGCCCGCCAGACCCATCGCCAGCGCCAAACCGATTCCCCACTGATAACTGCCCGTGTAATCCACCACCATCCCGGCCAGCAGCGGTCCGAGCACCGCGGCCACGCCAAACGAGGTGAAAAAAACTCCCAGCATCGCGCCCAGACGGTCGAGCCCGAAAAATTCGATCAACACGCCCGGGATCAGCGCGATCCGCGCGCCGTAGCCGAACCCGAAGACGATCGCGAAGACCACCAGCCATCCATACGCCGGCAACGCGAGCCAAATCGCATAGCTGGCGCCCATCACCAGAACCGTCGCCTTGAACAGCCACACGATTCCCATGCGATCCCCCAGCGCGCCCAAACCGAAACGCCCGACCACGCTCACCCCGCCAATCAGCGAGAGCAGCGCCGCCGCCGCCACCTCGCTCGCGCCGTGATCGCGCGCGGAGGGCGCGATGAAGACGAACGGCACGAACAGCGCCGTGGTCGCGAGTACCGACGAGACGTACAGCAGCACGAACTCGCTCGAGCGGACGACGCGGCCGAGCGGATGGCGCTTGGCCGACGCTACGCTCACCGGCGGGCGCTCCGCCACGATCGCGCAGGCGGCCAAGGCCACCGCCGCGCCGATCCCGATATAGATGTCCGTCGTGCGCCACCCATAACGCTCGATCAGCGCACCCGCGATCGGCGGTATCACCAGCGTGCCGCATCCGGTCCCGGCCGCGGCGATCCCCAACGCGGTATTGCGGCGTTGTTCGAACCAGCCGCCCACGATCGCCAGCGTCGGTACCTACGCGCACGCCGCGCCCACGCCGACGCCCAGGCCGTACGTCAGATAGCCGACCCACATCTGTCCAATGAACGCGGTGAGGACGAGGCTCAGCCCCATCACGAGCGCGCCGGCGCCCACCACGATCCGCGGCCCGATGCGATCGCTCAGATGGCCGGTCACCAGCGCCAGCATGTAGGTGGCGAAGCCGGTGATCGAGAAAAACGCCGAAGTGGCCGCGCGGCTGGCGTGGAACTCCGTCGCCATCGGTTTGAAAAATACGCCGAAGCTGTAGCTGATGCCGAAAACCACAAACGAAGCGAGGAACGCCACGCCCACCATCAGCCAGGCGCGCGCCGAATCGAGACCGCCACTCTTTAAACGCATTAACTGATTTAAACACCGCGGCCTGCGCTATGTGAAAACTGAGTCGATCTCACAAAACCTCGGGCGCAGTGTTTAAACTCGGACGAGCAGTATGCACGTGCGTGAAAACGACGAAATTGTATGGAGCGGCGCGTGACTTCAATACCCACAGCCTTCGCCCACGCCGCTGCTGAAGTAGCGGCGATCGCTGGCGCCGCCACGCGCCGCGTTTCAGCCTGCTCTCAACGGCGCATCGTGTGGCGCATCTGGGGCGATGGCCCGCCCCTGGTGCTGATCCATGGCGATTTCGGCTCTTGGACCCACTGGATCCGCAATGTGCTGCCCCTCGCCCGCAGCTATCGTGTTCTAGCCGTCGACATGCCCGGCTACGGTGATTCAGATTCGCCGCCAGGGCCCTGGTCGCCGGAGAGCTTGGCCTGGAGCTTGGCCGAAGCTCTGGCAGAGCTGCTGCCGGCGCCGCAACGTTATGCGCTTGCCGGCTTCTCGTTCGGTGGCATCATCGCCGCGCATCTGGCGGCGCTCGAGGGCGAGCGCGTCGATAAGCTGGCGCTGTTCGGGCCCGGCGGCTTCGGACCACCGCTCGGGCAGACCCCGCATTTGCGGCGCCTCACTCCGGATATGGGAATGCGCGAGATCATCGCGCTCCATCGCCACAATCTCGGAAGATTGATGCTCGCTGATCCGGACAAGGTCGACGACTTGTCTGTATTTATGCAGATCGAGAATACTCGTCGGGCTAGGCTGCGCGCCGGGGCTATCCCGCAATCCGACGCTTTGATGCGCGCGCTACCGGAGGTGCGCGCGCAATTTCATACCGTTTGGAGCGAACGCGACGCGACCACCGCCGGCGAACTGCCCCAGCGCGAGCAACGGTTGCGCCGCGTCCGCCCAGACCTCAAGTTCCATCTGATTCCCGCTGCCGGACATTGGACGCCGTACGAGGCCCCCGACCGCGTCAACGCCATCCTGTCGGAGATGCTCAGTTCGAGCTGTGCTTAAGGAGTGCTGCCTCTTCTTGTCATTGCCGCGCGCGCCTTATCTTGGCGCATCGAATCGAACCGGCTGTAGGCAGACTGGCGAACTCGCGCGAGCAATCCCGCATCCGATCCCACACCCGCCGCGCAGGCCCGCGCTTCACTCGTTACTGCTCGCTGCGACTAGCCAGGTGTTTTTGCAAATCGGGATGGGCCAGATCGCGGCTTGAACCCGCCCGAAGTGGTGCAACCGGCCGCTGCGCGCGCAGACTTGGCCCGCGCCAGAGGTAATGCTCGCAACCCTCGCGCGGCCGGGCCGATTTGCCCTAATCGATAGCTTGCCTGTAAGGTCATACTGAAAATTCCGGATAAGGTCATCCGCGGCGACTTTGCCGGCACTTACTCCGAGGCCTTCCCGATATCGAATGGATGGTTAAAGAATGCGCCTTGTAACACCCCGCGCCGTCGGGCGCCTGGCTTTCTATCTGATTGCCGCGGCTGCGCTAGTCGGATTGATCGACGGCTCCGTTGATAGCTCCGCGCACGCCGCCGCCACGCCCATCACCAGCTGTATCGTTAACGCCGCCAATGATGTCGCGATCGGCGCCGGCGCCCCGGCCGGGTGCAGCAGCCTGGTTGTCCTCGCGCCGTCACCGTCGAACCCGCCGGCCCTCGGTGAAGTGACGATCGGCGCGGGCGGCACGCTGTCGGTGATTGGTCAGGCCGGGACGCTGACGGCGCAGACCAATCTGACCCATCGTCTGATCCAGACGCTGGGCCGCGCGTTGTCATGGCCGGCGGTGGCGCACGCCCAATCGCTGCCCGCGGCCTTACCCTCCGTGATGGAGATCTGTGTCGCGGACGGCGGCACGCTGCAAATCGGTGCGGCCGGCGCTCCCATTACGTCGGCGAACAAGGTCCTGCTGAATTTCATCGGTGACCGCTCGATGGAGGCCAAGCGCGGGGCCTGCAAGGAGTTTGCCAAGGGCATCGACGTGAACCCCGGCGGCGCCCTCCTGATGTACGGCGCCAAGGGTGTCCCGCAGACCGGCGGAATTAGCTGGACGACCTTGAGCGCACCCGCCGGACTGCAAGTCCCCGGCGCCGCGGTCCCCACCACCTTCGACGGGGAAGGTCACCAGCTCCTGCAGTTGACCGACGATGTTACCAAGGGTCCGGAGCCGTGGCAGCCGGGCGACTGGATCGTCGTCGGCACCAGCAGTTTCAGCCCGTTCGAAACCGAGTTTGTCAAGATCGCGATCGCCAGCTCCAGGAGCGGCGGCGGCAGCACGCTCACCCTGAGTCAGCCGCTCGTCTACTACCACTTCGGCAGCCTCGCGCCGTCCACCGGGACCTGCGTCGATCGGCTCGGCAAAACCGAGCCCGCGTCATTTTGCGACGATGCGACCCACAACTACGGCGTCGATGAGCGCGCGGAGGTCGGCCTCATCAGCCGCGACATCGAGTTGAGTTCCGTCGTGCCGGCGGATCCCAAGAGCATTCACTGGGGCGGCGAGATCATGCTGCATCCCGGCTTCAAGCAGGTCGCGCTCCAAGGGGTCGAACTCAACCAGTTCGGCAAGGATCAAGTCAGTTCCTATCCCATCCACTTCCATCGCGACGGCGACGTCGGCAACGCCCCGCTGATCGATTCCAACAGCATCGACCACAGCTACAACAAGTGCATCACCATCCACTCGACGTCGAATCTGACGATTCAGAACAACGTCTGCGCGCGCATCGTCGGGCATATCTTCTACCAGGAACTCGACAAGGGCGCCAACCAAGCCAGCGACAGCGGCATCACCTTCAAGAACAACCTCGGGCTCGGCGCGATGAGCAACTCGTTCGACATCAACCCGGTGACCCTGACTAACGGTACGAAGCTCTCAGCCGCCACGCTTATCCAGCAGTACTGGTGGGCCGGCGACCACCTTGCCAGTGTCGGCGGCTACGACGGCTTCAATATCCCGGACACCGACAGTCGCGCGAGTGGCACCCGCGGCTCCTGCACGCAGTTCTCCTCCAACGGCGGCTTCGGCGGTCAGGACGAGCCCCCCTGTAACGCGAAGTTTCCCATCTATATCGAGCCGGCCAGCGGCTTCTGGATTCAGAACCCGGGCACCGCCTTGATCGGCAACGCGATCGGCGGATGCCAGGGGGTCGGGCGCGCCTACTGGTGGGTCCCGCCAGGCCCGCCGATCCAGCTCAATGGCCAGAATGTTTTTCTCGGCTACGCCGCCCCGGGGCAGTTCCAGAACAATCGCGGCCACGCCTGTTACGCCGGTTTTTACGGCGAGAACGAATACAGCGTCATCTCCACCGTCATGACCCCGCACGTCGACGGCGACGTCCCCGGCGCCTCGATCGTCGCAACCTTCGACGGGATGACTGCGACCCGCAACCGCTTTCGCGGCGTCTGGCTCCGACCCGCCTGGGTCGTGGTCAAGGAT